>NZ_CP109434.1:6468630-6771695 GCF_036227105.1 Amycolatopsis sp. NBC_01488
AGGCGCTCGGGCTCGTCGCCGTGCTCTTCGCGCTGCGGTTGGGGCTGCAGGTCGGGCTGACCAAGCTGACCGACAGCGCGGCGCCGTTGCACAGCTACACCCACCTGATCCTCGGCCTCGTCATGCTGGTCGTCACGACGGCCGGCGCCTGGTTCGACCAGTGGCTGATCCTGCGCGTGGTGAACCGGGACGCCTGAGCGTCAGCTGGTCCCGCGCACCACGAGCCGGTGCGGCGCGACGATCGACCGCGGTGGCCCCGGTTCGGCGGCCAGGCAGTCGAGGGCCAGCTCGGCGATGCGGTCCTTGTCCGGGGACACGGTCGTCAGGGCCGGGACGCTGAACCGGCCGTCCTCGATGTCGTCGAACCCCACCAGCGCCAGGTCGTCCGGCACGGCCACGCCACGGTCGGCCGCGGCCCGCAGCGCGCCCAGGGCGAGTTCGTCGGTGAAGCAGAAGACGGCGTCCGGCGGTTCGGCGCGGTCCAGCAGCGCCAGCATCGCGCGGTGGCCGTCGGCCCGGTGCAGGCGCCGGACCGGGATCTCCAGCCAGGGCCGGTCCGCCTGGGCTTCGCGGTAGCCGGCGAGCCGCTGGCGGGCGGTCGCGTTGAGCGACTCCGGCTGGATGCCCAGCGCGGCGATGCGCCGGCGGCCGGTCGCCAGCAGGTGTTCGGTGGCCTCGCGCGCGGCGGCGACGTTGTCGATCGCGACGTGGTCCACCCCGGTCGTGCCGTCGTGCTCGCCGAGCAGCACCAGCGGGACGGTGTCCGTGCGCGCGGCCAGCTCCGCGGGGGCCACCGCCCACGGGCTGAACAGGACGCCGTCGACGAGCTGGCTGCGCCGGCCGTGCAGCAGCTCCTTCTCCCGTTCGGCGTCGCCGTCGGTCTGGTCGATGAGCACGGTCAGGCCGCGGCGTTCGGCGATCCGGACGGTCCGCGCGGCGAGTTCGGCGAAGTACGGCGAATCGATCTCCGGGACGACCAGGGCCACCAGCCCGGTCCGGCCGCGCCGCAGCGTCCGGGCGGCCAGGTTCGGCCGGTAGCCGAGCGCGTCGATGCTCGCCTGCACCCGCTCCCGGGTCGCCGGCGCGACGTAGCGGAAGCCGTTGACCACGTTGGACACCGTCCGCACCGACACCCCGGCGTGCTCGGCCACGTCCCGCAGTTTCGGGTTCACGTCGGCCAGCCTACCTCTTGCAACGTGGCATGCCACGTTGCAAACTGAGGTGGCACGCCGTCTCATCGCCTCGGAGGTTCCGGATGACCGCGCTCTTCCCGCTGAGTCCCGTCGACGTCGAGTCCCTGACCGGCCGGCTGTACGAGGACGGCATCATCGGCCTGCCCCAGGCGTTCCCGCGCGAGTGGGTGGCCCGCCTCGGCGAGGACATCGACGCGGCGTTCGCCGAGGCCCGAGCCCGGCCGGACGGCGCCGTCGGCCGCGGTCCGAACCGCTACTACGTCGAGATCCACCCGGAACAGCTGCGCGGGTTCGCCGACCTGGCCGGGCACCCGTGGATCACCGCGGTCGCCGAAGCCGTGCTGGGGCCGGAGTACCGGATCGTCGAGGTCGGGTTCGACGTCCCGCTCGCCGGCGCGGTCGACCAGCCGTGGCACCGCGACTTCCCGATGCCCGAGGAGACGGCCCGCCACCGCAGGCTGAACTCACTCGCCGTCAACGTGACCGCCGTCGACACCGAGCCGGACATGGGCCCGTTCGAGATCGCCCCCGGCACCCACTGGGACGACGGCAGCGCGTTCGACCACGGCATGTTCCCGCCGCGCTCGGCCTACCCGCGCTACCACTCGCTCGCGGTGCGCAAGTTCCCGCGGAGGGGCGACATCTCGATCCGCTCGGCGCTGACCGTGCACCGCGGCACGGCGAACCAGTCGGCGAAGTCCCGGCCGGTGCTGGTGCTGGGCCTCGACGCGCCGGGCGCGGGCAACGACGAGCGGCACGACACCGCCGTGACGCACGGCTTCTGGGCGTCCCTGCCGGACTCGGTGCGCGCCCACCTGCACTGCCCGATCGTCGACACCCTGGAGCCGATCACCCAGAAGCACACCATCGAGGGGCTGGTGATGGGCGAGGAGGAACCCGGTTCCTGATCCGGAGGTTTGCCCGCCCGGCTCGGGGGCACCTCAGTGTCATGGTTGAAGCAGGGATCACCGAGGTGTCGGGGCGGGCCGGGGTCGTCGCGGGGTTGCGCCGGGTACTGCTGGCGTTCGGCGTCGGAGGTGCGCTGGCGTGCCTCGCCTGGATGGCGTTGTGGCTGGCGATGCACCTGTAGCAGCTAGAACTCGTCCGAATCCGTCAGTTCGTGCTCGAGCGAGTCCGCCCGGGCGACGACCGCCTTGAGCGGACGCTCGAACTCGTGGCCGATGCTGAGGTCCTCCAGCGGCACGGTGTGCTTGAGCAGCGCGACCCCGTCGACCACCGCGGCACCGCCGACGGCCGACGTGCCGGCCAGCTCGAGCAGGCGGCGCAGGTCGAGCTTGTCGGCCCAGCCGACCGGTGAGGAGATCTCCACCCACGCGCCGCCGTGCAACTCCTCCACGTGGTGCACGGTCACCTGCTGCGTCCGGCCGTCGGGGCCCTGCAAGCGGAACCGGAGCCAGCCGTCGGTGTCCTCCAGGACCTCGAACCGCGTCCGGACAAAGTTGATCACATCGGTCCAGGTGGTCACCCGCTCCGCCTCTCCCTCGGGCCTGTTGCGCGACCGCAGCATCTCAGATGATTCCGGCTTCGATCAGCTGGGGCCAGATTTCACTCTGGTCCGCGACGGTGACGCCGTGCTTCTCCGCCTTCGTCAGCTTCGCGGCGCCGACGTCGGCGCCGGTGATGAGCAGGTCCGTGCTCGCCGACACCGACGACGCGATGGTGGCGCCGGCCTTCTCGCAGAGCCGCTGGAACGTCGGCCGGGGAACCTTTTCGCCCGAGCGCGGGTCGTTGATCGAGCCGGTGACCACGACGGTCTTGCCGGCCAGGGGAGCGCCGGCCGCGACGACCGGCGGCAGGTCTTCTTCACGCACGTCCAGCGAAACGCCACGTTCGCGAAGCCGCTCGAGTTCGGGTCGTAGCCGAGTGAGGTGCTCGATCAGTGACGCGGCGACCTTCGGCCCGATGTCCTCGACGGCGACGAGCCCGTCCACTCCGGCCTCGGCGACGTCCTCCAGGGACGCGAAACCCGCCCGGCACAGGCGGGCGGCCGTGCCTTCGGAGGCCATCGGGATGGCGAGCCCGATCAGCGCCCGCCGCAGCCCGACCGACCGGCTCCCGTCGATCGACTCGATCATCCGCGTGGCCGAGACCTCGCCGATCCGGTCGAACTCCAGCAGCCGTTCCTTGGTCAGCCGGTAGAAGTCGGAGGGGTGCTCGAGGTCGCCGGACTCGGCCAGCCGTTCGATCCAGACGCCGCCGATGGCGTCGATGTCCGCCGCGGCCCGCGACGCCCAGTGGATCAGCCGCCGCACGGTCTGGGCCGGGCAGGAGACGTTGGTGCAGAACAGCTCCCGGCTGTTGCCCTGCTCGGTCAGCGGCTGCCCGCACGACGGGCACGCGGAGGGCGGAACGATCTCCCGCTCCGCACCGGTGCGCTGGGACGCGTCGAGCACGCCGGCCACGAACGGGATGACGTCGCCGGCGCGGCGCACCAGGACGGTGTCGCCGATCTTGATGCCGCGGGCCTTGATCACCTCCTGGTTGGCCAGCGTGGCGCGGGTGACGGTGGTGCCGCCGACGAAGACGGGTTCCAGCCAGGCGACCGGGGCGATCTTGCCGGTCTTGCCGACGTCCCAGACGACGTCGGCCAGGATGGTGGTCTTCTCCTCGGCGGCGAACTTGAAGGCGAGCGCCCCGCGCGGCGAGCTGGACCGCGTGCCGGCGGCGGCGTAGGCGTCCCGGTCGGCGAGCCGCAGGACGGCGCCGTCGAGGTCGTAGTCGAGGTCGTTGCGCTGCTGTTCGATCTCGCCGATGACCTGTTGCGCGCTGCTCGCGTCCCCGCAGCGGCGCATGTCGGCGGCGGTGAAGCCGAGGGTCTGCAGCGCGCTGCCGAGGTCGGTCTCGGCGCTGTCGGGGTCGGTGTCGAGGTCGAAGGCGAAGAACCGCAGCCGCCGTTCGGCGACGGTGGCGGGGTCCTTGGCCCGCAACGTGCCGGCGGCCGCGTTGCGCGGGTTGATCAGCGGCTTGTCCGGGTGCGCGACGTTGTAGGCGGCGAAGGTGGAGCGCAGCATCACCGCCTCGCCCCGGACCTCGACGCGGCCGGGGGCGGCCAGCCGGTCCGGGATCCCGTCGGTGAGCGCCCGGACCAGCGGGGTGACGTCGTCCCCGGTGGTCCCGTCGCCGCGGGTGACGGCTCTCTTCAGGCGCCCGTCTTCGTAGACGACGGCCAGCGAGAGGCCGTCCAGCTTGGGCATGACCACGACCGGCTGGCCCGGGAAGCGGTCGAAGAAGGCCTCGACCTGTTCGGGTTTGGTGGCTTTTTCCAGGGAGAGCATGGGCCGCGAGTGCCGGATCGGAGCGTGCAGGACCGCCGGCGCGCCGACCTGGTCGAGAGGGTTCGGATCCGGGGTCAGCTCCGGGTTCGCGTCGACGAGCTGCCGCAGCTCGTCCTCGATCGCGTCGTACTCCGCGTCCGCCACCACCGGCGAACCCCGGTAGTAGGCGTCGCGGAGGACCATGATGCGGTCGGCCAGTTCCGGTATGCGCTCCCGTGCTTCCACGGGGAAGAACTTACCGGGCGGGTCCGACAGTTCCGGTGTCTGCGGGGCACGTCGGGCATTCCGCGAGGTGCGGCCGCGGGCGGGGTTCCGCGTGTTCACCCGTCCGGGAACCGCGCGCCGACCTCCTCGACCTCCGGCAATCCCACCAGCTCCGCGAAATCCCTCAACCCCGGCAGCTCGCGAACCGCCTCGGCCGGCGTCCCGTCGCGCGCGATCCGGCCCAGCACCTTCCGCATCGCCTCGGTCGCCGCGAGCAGTGTCGAGATCGGACAGATCACCAGCCGGAACCCGAGCTCGCGCAGGCGGTCCCGGCCGAGCGGCGGGGTCTTGCCGCCCTCGGCCCAGTTGAACAGCAACGGCACGTCGGCGAACGTCGAGGCCACTCGTTCGATCTCGGCTTCGGACTGCAGGGCCTCCACGAACAGCAGGTCCGCCCCGGCGTCGCGGTAGCGGCGGGCACGGTCGATCGCCGCGTCGAGACCCTCCACCGCCCGGGCGTCCGTGCGGGCGATCAGCAGGAAGTCGGGGTCGCTCCGGGCGGCCACCGCGGCGCGGAGCCGGTCGGCCATCGTCGCGGCCGGGACGACGCGCTTGCCTTCGAGGTGGCCGCAGCGCTTCGGGGCCACCTGGTCCTCCAGGTGGATCGCCGCGACGCCGGCCGCCTCGTACTCGCGGACCGTGCGGATCACGTTCAGCGCGTTGCCGTAGCCGGTGTCCGCGTCGGCGATCACCGGGACCTCCACCACCGAGCGGATGCGGGCCGCCGCCTGGACCATCTCGGTCATCGTCAGGAGGCCGACGTCCGGGCGGCCGAGCAGCGCCGCCGTCGTGCCGAAGCCCGTCATGTAGACCGCCGGGAAGCCGGCCGCTTCGACCAGGCGGGCGCTCAACGCGTCGTACGCGCCCGGCGCGACCACGAGGTCGTCGCCGGCCAGCAGCACGCGCAACCGCGCCGGTCCCGGGACCCGCGGACCCAGCAGGTCGGCCACGGCGATCACCTCCTCGCGGGGGCGTTCCCGAGCTGTCCCGGCGCCAAACCCACCCGCTGGAACACGATCTTCTCGTACGGACCGGCCGTGCCCGTCTCGTACAGGATCCCGGCCGTCGCCGGGTCGGCCTGCACCAGGTCGGAGTAGGCCGCCGGCCCGCTCGTCAGCGTGGGTCCCGCGCGCCACGTGCGCCCGCGGTCGCCGCTCAGCCGCAGCTGCATCACCGCGCGCGTGGCCGGGTCGGCCGGCCCCGAGTACAGCAGCAGCCACGGCACCGTCGTCTGCAGCACGCTGCCCTCGACCTTCGTCCCGGACAGCGACGGCTGCACCTGGTACGGCCGGACCAGCGTCTGCCCGCCGTCCACGCTGTAGCCGTCGACGCGGTGCCCGGCGGCCGAGCCCTGGTTGCGGCTGGAGAAGTAGAGGGTGCCGTCGGGCAGCTCGGTCGCCGACGTCTCGTTCGCGGCGACGACGCCGTCGGTGCGGTCGTCGGTGAAGCCGATGTGCCAGGTGCGGCCGTCGTCGTCGCTGTAGAGATCGTGGCCGCCGTAGTACTTCGGTTCGGTGCCGACGTCGGGTGAGCCGGCCGGCGGGGAGCTGGAGTGGTTGGCGGGCACCACGATCCGGCCTGCGTGCGGGCCGTGCCGCAGCAGCGTCGCGTGCCCGGGACCGGTGGCGTACCACCGCCAGTCCGGCCGCTTCGCGTCGGCGGTGATGTCGCGCGCGGGAGACCAGGTGCGGCCGTTGTCGCGGCTGCGCAGCACGAAGACGCGCCGGGTGTCCTGATCGGCGGCCTGCCCGGACATGATCTGCTTCTCCGAGACGAGTCCGTTGTGGACGGTCAGCAGCACGAGCTCGCCGTCGCGCGCGAGCACCGGCGTCGGGTTGCCGGCGGTGGCGTCGCCGTTGCTGTCGACCACGGACAACGGGCCCCAGGTGCAGCCGCCGTCGCGCGAGGTGCGGGACACCGTCCGGATGGCCCCGGAGTCCCCGGCCGAGTCGCGCCGTCCCTCGGCGAACGCGACGAGCGCGCCGTTCGCGGCCCGGACCACCGCGGGGATGCGGAAGGTGTCGTAGCCCTCGGTGCCGGAGGTGAAGGGCACGGACGACCCGCACCCGTGCACCGGGCCGGCCGTGGCCGCCGGGGCCGCCGGCAGTCCCAAAGCGGTCGCTGCCAGGAGAATCGTGCTGAACCTGCGAATCGGGGACACCGGTTCGACCTCCTCGTCGAGGTAGGACATGGGATGTCTGACGTCCTATGTCCCGACAACCTAAGGAGGCAAGCGGCGTCCGTCAAGGAGAACGCTGGGTCACCGGCCGGGCACAGAACCCAGGCGCCGGTCGATCAGCGACCGCGGGTCCGATTGGCCGCACACGGCCCGAAGTACCGGCACTCCACCAGCGCGCGGACGTCGTGGGCCCGCGCCCGCGGCTCCAGCTCGTCCAGCACCGCCGTCAGCGTGCCGAGGTCGACCCGGCCGTCCCCGGTGAGCGGGAACTGGCGTTCGGCGGTGTCGTGCTCCGCGCACCCGCTGCCGCGCAGGTTGCCCGCCGGGACGACCGCGAACACCACCTCGCCCTCGTCGCCGAAGGTGAAGTAGCACTGCAGGACGACCGGGGCCGTGTCGCCGACCGGGTTCGTCCGCTCGCCGCCGAAGCTGGCCGGGTACGACCAGCCCGCCGTGCAGTCGTCGAGGAACTTGACGTCCGCCGGGCCGGTGTCGCCGTCGAGCCGCCAGCCGCGGCTCAGCACGTGGTCGTGCACCTCCAACTGGCGGGCGATGAGCTGCGGCGCGGTCATGCTCCCAGTGTGGCCCAGCCCGTCCGCCACGATCGGGTGACCTACCGAAGGGGGTGGCCCGCGGACGCGAAGCCTGATAAGCCTCTGCGCGTGACGATGGACCTGCACAGCATCAACCCGTGGGAAGTGTCCTTTCTCCGCGAAGAGGTCGGCGGGTACTTCGCCCACGGCGTCGAGCTCGCGCCCGGCGCGACCGTGCTCGACGTCGGCGCGAACGTCGGCGTCTTTTCGGCGGCGGTGTACGAACGGCTCGGCGGCGACGTGCGGATCTACGCGTTCGAGCCGTTGCCGCCGCTCTACGAGAAGCTGGACCGCAACGGCCGGGACTTCTTCGCGGGCCGCCTGAAAGCGCTGCCCTTCGGGCTCGCGGCCGGCGAGGACGAGCTCGACTTCAGCTACTTCCCGGGCGCGACGATCTTCTCGTCGTCGTGGCGGGACGAGGGCAACGTCGAGGCCGAGCGGCGGCGGGTCACCGCCAGCATCGTCGAGATGATCCGCCAGGGTGGGCTCGGTCCGGCGGCGCGCCGCGTGCCGGCGCCCGTCCTGCGTGGCCTCGTCGGCCGCAAGCTGCGGGTGCTGCGGCAGCTCGAGACGCACCGCGTCCGCGTGCGGCCGCTGTCCCCGGTGCTCGACGAGGAGGGGATCGACCGCGTCGACCTGCTCAAGGTCGACGTCGAAGGTGCGGAGCTCGAGGTGCTCCGGGGGATCGAAGACCGGCACTGGCCGCTGGTCCGGCAGGCCGTCGTCGAGGTCGAGCGGTGGACGGAGAACCGCGACCGCGTCCGCGAAGTCTTCGCCACGCGCGGGTTCACGGTCGAGGCGGTGCAGGACCCGGTCCAGCGGGCGGCCGACATCGGGATGGTTTTCGCGCTGCGGTGACGCCGGGACCCGGATGCCTTGCCGGGCAAGGGGTTCCGCCTCACGCGTCGACCAGGTGGTCCCGCAGCAGTTCCCGACGCCGGCGGTCCTTGGCCCACCACCTGCGGGCGCCGGGCTTGCGGGCCTCGTACGCCAGCTGCTTGACGGTGCCGCGGCAGATCAGCTCCTTGACCTTCGCTCCGAGGCGGCCGCCCAGGTGGAGCCGGATCGCCGTGTCGTCGCGGCGGGAGAACTGGAAGATCCCGGTGCGGCGCCCGAGGCTCAGGCACAGGCCGGCGAACCCGACGTCCGCCGCGGCCGGCCGGTTCCCCGCGAGCCGGCTGAGCACCGTCTCGGCCGCCTGCGGGCCCAGCTGGACCGCCGACTGGCAGCCCATCCGGTACGGCAGGTCCGACGGCGCCGCCGCGTCGCCGGCCGCGACGATCCGGTCGTCGTCCACGCTCGTGAGCGTCTCGTCCGTGCGCAGGCGGCCCAGGGCGTCGGTGCTCAACCCGCTGCGCGCGGCCAGGTCCGGCACGCCGAACCCGGCGGTCCAGACGGTGAGCGCGCTCGGCAGCTCGCGGCCGTCGGCGAGCCGCACGGCATCGCGGGTCACCTCGGCCACCACCGCGTCGGCGAGCACGGTCACGCCCAGCTTCGCCAGCCGCCCGGCCACCGCGCGCCGGCCACGGGGGTGCAGGGACGGCCCGAGCTCGCCGCCGCAGGCCAGCGTCACCACGTGGCCCGCTTCCGCGAGCTCGGCCGCGGTCTCGATCCCGGCCGGCCCGCCGCCGACCACGGTCACCGTGGACGCCGTTCCGGCGACCGCTCGCAGTCGCCGAGCCTCCTCGAAAGTCGTGACGGGGTAAGCGAAATCGGGTGCCTGCGCGCCGGCGCTGCCGACCGCGTAGATCAGATAGCCGTAGCCGAGCTTGCCGCCGTCCGCCAGCGTCACGGTGCGCGCGGCCGCGTCGATCCGGGTCACGCTGTCCACGACCAGCCGGACGTGCGCGGCCAGGACGTCGCGGTAGGCCACGACCGCGTCGCCGGAGCCGCCGGCCAGCTGGTGCAGCCGGATCCGTTCGACGAAGTGCGGGCGCGGGTTGACCAGGGTGACGGTGACGTCTTCGCGCCGGGTGAGGCGGTTGGCGGCCATGACGCCGGCGTAACCGCCGCCGATCACGACGACCTCGGTGGGCTCGCTCATGGTGTCTCCTTCTGTGCCGGGTTCGGCATGGAGACACCGCTTTCGAGCGTGGTGTGACAGGTGTGGGCCAGCTCACGCGCCGGTGGCGGACTTCGTCCACTGCAGCGCCGCGTGCCAGGCCGCGATCAGCGCTTCGTCGTCGGCGTAGCTGGGGCACGTCCCGATCGGGATCCACGCGTGCTCGACGGGGTCGCCGTCCTCGACGCGCAGGACGCTCACCCCGGCGTACTCGACGACTTCCCGGCCGTGCCCGGCGGGGATCGAGACCGCACGGGTCCCCAGCCGCAGCCGCACCTGTCGTTCGCCCGTCATCGACCCCGCTCTCCCCGTGATGCTCGACGGTGGTGTCGCGCACCGGCCGTGATCTGTAACAGCCCGGCGGCCCCGGCTGCGGTGAGCGGCAGGTATGGCCCGGTCAATGGCACGCGGGTGCCGAGCGGGTGCGTCCGTTCGTGCTAATCCACGTGTGAAGGGACCCCCGGCCGGTCATCCGGGGTGCGGGAAGACCTTTCCGGGGGAGGTGCCGAAGACGTGACGCGGGAGAGTTTCGAGTTCGAGGCGGAGCCGGCGCAGATCAGGCTGGTGCGGTCGTGGGTGCGTGCACAGCTGGCCGCCGGGGACGTGCCGGAGCAGGTGACGGCGGACGCCGTGCTGATCACCGGCGAGCTGGCGACGAACGCCGTCCGGCACGCCGCCGGGCCGCTGCGCGCCCGGCTGATCTGCGCCGACGCCGCGATCTGGATCGGCGTCGAGGACGCCGGCGGGTCCGCGTGGTTCGACCCGGTCGTGCCCGGCACGGCCCCGGCGGGCACCGGGCTCACCCTGGTCGCCGCCGCTTCCGGCCGGCGCGGGCACTTCCACCGCGACGACGGCGGCAAGACCGTGTGGGCGGAGATTCCGCTCGTCTCGTGACGTTTCCGCCGCTCAGGTGCGGCGGAGGACGATGAGCTCGGCCCGCACGGCGAGCACTACGGCGACCGCGAGCCGACGCGACGCCGCCGTGACGGTGCGCCGTGCGGTGCGGGCTGCGGTCAGCCGGTCTGCGCGCGGATCCAGGCCGCGACGACGTCGACCCTGGCGATCGTCTCCGGCCCCGCCTGCGGGCACGGCGGCCCGGTGTTCACGATGGCCACCAGGCGGCCGGTGTGGTCGTCGTCGTCCGAGACGAAGAACGGGCCGCCCGAGTCCTCCGGGCACGGGCCGTTGTCCACCGTCCGCGTGCCGATCGGCAGCGCCTCGAGGGTCGACCCGGCGATCGCCGAAACCCGGAAGTGGCCGCGTTTGAGGTGGTCGGACGGGCCGAGCACGGTCGCCGAGTGCGAGCCCCAGCCCGCGAACTGCAGCTCCTCGCCGACCGACGGGCGCGTCGAGGCCAGCTGCACCGGGGCGATGTCGTCGACCGGTGCGCTGAGCTTCGCCACCGCCAGGTCGTTGACCGGCGACTGGCGGACGTCGACGACGACCGCGGTGTGCCCGCCGGGGTCGCTGTCCTTGAGCCGTCCGATCGTCACGGTCATCGTGTACGGCGGCCGGCCGCCGATCCGGTTCTCGTTCAGGTCGTGGAAGCAGTGCCCGGCCGTGACGACCCACTGCCGCGCCACGAGCGAGCCGCTGCAGGCGCCGTCGCGCACGCCGCCGCCCGGGACCGGGATGTCGTCCGACGTCAGCTTCGCGTTGAACGGCAGGATCGGCGCCGGCGCGGGCGTCGAGGGTGCGGGTGGCGGCGGTGCGGGTGCCGGGTCGCGGCCCAGGGCACTGGTGTCGGGCAGGCTGTGCCCGGCGAGAGCCGCGGCCAGGGCGGGTCCCGCGGGCGCGCCGGTGGCGGCGTTGGCGAACGCGATACCGGCCCCCACCAGCACCGCGACGGCCACGGCCCGCGCGCGGAAGCGGCGCCGTCGATCCGAAATCGTCCTCACACCCTTAATGCACGGATGAAAGCGCGGAATGGTTGCGCGAGGATCTCAGTTGCGCCCGCGGGACGCCGTCGACGCGCGAGCCGGTCTCGGCGTTCGTGACCTTCCACGACCGCCGAGACCCGGCCTGAGCAGCGGCTCAGGGACGCTGCCCCGCTTCGTCCACGAAGGTCTTCACCGTCACCGCGCTGTCTTCCGTACCGAGGAACTGGTGCGTCTTGGCGTCGAAGACCAGCACGATCCCCTTGAAGCCGGGCGGGTCGGCGGGGTTCGTCCAGGTGATCCCGACGCCCGGGCGCCCGGCGCCGTCGGTGACGTGGTCGAGCGCCTCGAGCCCGGGCACCTTCGCGGCCGCCTGGAACAACGCCGCGTAGGTCTCGGGCGGGAGAGCCTGCTCGTCGGCCAGCACGAGGACGTCCTTGCCCATCGCGTTGGTGTCGCCCTTTTCGCCGCTGTGGTGGGTGTTCAGGTAGGCCAGCATCGCGTCGGCGGTCGTCGGCAGGTCCGTCCGGTAGGCGGGCGAAGGCGTGCAGTCCTCCAGGCTGCCTTCCTTCTTCGGGTCGTTCGTGCCGTACATCGCCGCCTTGCCGTCGCGGCAGCCGGGGAACTTGGTGTCCTTGCCCAGCAGGCCGTCGCGGGTGCCGTCGACCGACAGCCAGATCTCGCGCGTGTGGTGGCCGGGGTACTCCGTCTTCACGTAGAGGAACTGGTCCGGCCGCGGGGCCTTGGCCGGTACCTGGAGCGCCGCGCTCGCCGCTTCGGTCAGCACGCGCACCGGGTCGGCGTTCGCGACGCCGACGCCGAGGCCCACCTGCTCGGCCGGGGCGAGCGCCACGACCGCGGTGATCGCCGCGGCAAGGCCGATCGAGGCGCCGGCGGCCCAGAACCAGCGGCGGGACCGCTGCGGTCGTTCGCCGCGCGCCGCGGCGAGCAGGCGTTCCCTGGCCGGGGCGAGCCGCTCCGGCGGCGCGAAGCCGACGGTTCCCGCGCGGTCGCGGATCAGGTCGAGGTCATCCATGACGGGAGGTCTCCTTCACGAGGTCGAGGGGGCCGAGTTCGGCGCGGAGGCGGCCGCGGGCGCGGTTGAGCCGGGATTTCACGGTGCCGACGGGGATGGCGAGGGCTTCGGCGACTTCCTGGTAGCCGAGCCCTTCCGCGGCGACGAGCAGCAGGACGTCCCGCTCGCGGGGGCGCAGCGTGGCCAGGGCCCGGTCGAGGTCCGCGCCCAGCGCCTGCGCGCTGACCTGGTCGGCGACCCGGTCGGCGTGGCCGTCGTCCACGGCGGGCGGCCCGACGGCCAGGCGGAGCTTCAGCTCGCGCACCTCCGCCCGCCACTGCCGCGAGACGAGGTTCGTGGCGATGCCGTAGAGCCACGGCCGGGCGTCCGGCCGGGACAGGTCGAACTTCGCCCGCTTGGCGAACGCGATGAGGAACGTGTCCGCGAGGACGTCGTCGGCCGCGCCCTGGCCCAGGCGCCGGACCAGGTAGCGGTGGATGTGCCGGGCGTGGCGGTCGAAGATGACCGCGAACAGGCTCGGCTCCGCCCGCGACCGCGCGATCACGCTCGCGTCGTCGTCGGCTTCGGTGTCTTCCGGGGTCATCGCCCGCCTTTCTGCGCACAGTGTCAGCTGTTGTTCTCCCCGGCCGCGGAACGGGTTCCCGGATCGGCCGGGGCAAGTGACCCACGTCACGGCCGGACGGCGGTACGGTCGGGGAAGATCACGAAGGGGGCGGTGACCGTGGTGCCGAAGATCGCGCTGGAAGAGGCGTACGAGCACCCTGAGCGCGTCGCCCGGCTCCTGGCCGACGGGGAAGCGCTCGCCGACGCGTCCGACCGCGGCGGGGTGACACCGGAGTTCTACCGGCCGGTGATGGAAAAGCTGCGGGAGTTCGACGACGTCCGGCTGGGCAGCATGGACCGGGCGGGGATCGCGCACACGATCCTGTCGCTCACCGCACCCGGCATCCAGAGCATCGTCGACCCGGTGGCCGCGACCGCGGAAGCCCGCCGGCAGAACGACTTCCTCGCCGAGCAGGTCGCCCGGCACCCCGACCGCTACTCCGGCTTCGCCGCGGTCGCGCTGCAGGAGCCGGAGAACGCGGCGGCCGAACTGCGCCGCGCGGTCACCGAGCTGGGCTTCAAGGGCGTGCTCGTCAACGGCTACACGAACGTCGGCGACCCCGAGCACGGCAGCTACCTCGACGAACCGCGCTACCACGGGTTCTGGGAGACCCTCGCCGAGCTCGACGTGCCGCTGTACCTGCACCCGCGGCCGTCACTGCCGGGTGGGCAGGCGCTCTACGCCGGGCACCCGGAGATGAAGGGCGCGACCTGGGGCTTCGGCACCGAGACGGCGTCGCACGCCGTGCGGCTGCTGCTGAGCGGGCACTTCGACCGGTTCCCGACGGCGAAGCTGATTCTCGGGCACTTGGGCGAGGCGCTGCCCGCGCTGCTGTGGCGCACGCAGAACATGTTCGAGGCCAACCCGTTCGGGCAGCGGCCGCGCAAGACGCTGCCCGAGTACGTCGCCGACAACGTCTGGATCACCACCAGCGGTGGCTTCTCCGACCACGCGCTGATCAACGCCGTGCTGACCGTCGGCGCCGACCACATCATGTTCTCCGTCGACTACCCGTACTCGGAGAACGCCGGGGCCGCCGAGTGGATCGAGCGCGCGCCGATCAGCGAGCTGGACCGCCGCAAGATCGCGTACGGCAACGCCGCCGCGCTGTTCGGGATCGAGGTCGCGCGCTAGCGGACGCTCCGTGTTGGGAAGGTTACTTTACTATCGGTCGCCCGGGTTGTATGTTCGTCGCACCGCCGCCTTCAAGCAGTCCTGGTGCAGACCAGTCAGCTACGGAGGACCTTTGACCAGACAGGCGAGCGCCTCGGGCACCGCCGCCGGGACGCGCACTTCCCCGGCGCCGCAGCGCATCCCCGCATCCACGGCCCTCGCTCGGCCGTAACTTCCCCGGACGGGGTCGGGCCGGCGGTCCGCCGCACCCGCCGGCCACCCGTCCCGGACGAACTCCCGCACGCCGTAGCCGAGCGCGCCCGGCGTGTCCGCCACGGGTCTCGTCGACCTGTTTTCGGAGGTTTCCTTGTCACGCAAGACAACCGTCCGCGCAACGTGTTCTTCCTCAACACGATGACCAAGCAGGTCACCGCCGGCGCCGCGGACACGCCGTACTACGCCGACCACACGAAGACCAGCACCGCGAAGTCCCTGTTCCTCGAGAATCTCGGCTGAAAGGACCGGACCGATGCTCAAAGCACTCGCGGCGCTGTCCCTGATCGGGCAGCTCGTGCACCCCGCGGCGACGACGATCGACGTCGCCACCGCCGCCCAGCTCTCGGCGGCGCTGTCCGCGGCGAAGGCGGGCGACACGATCAAGCTGGCCGACGGCGACTACAGCGGCCAGTTCGTGGCGACCAGGCCCGGCACCGCGTCGGCGCCGATCACCCTCGTCGGCAGCGCGAAGGCCGTGCTGCACGACCCGCTGGTCAACCCCGGTGACACCGACTGCCCGTCCGGCCAGACCGGCTACGGCCTGTGGCTGCAGGGCGCGAGCTACTGGAACCTCACCGGCTTCACCGTCACCTCCTCGAAGAAGGGCATCGTCCTCGACGGCGCCACGCACGTCACCATCGACGGCGTGAACGTGCACGACATCGGCTACGAAGGAGTGCACTTCCGCAAGGGCAGCGCGTACGGCGTGATCAAGAACTCGACCGTCACCGACACCGGCAAGGAGGAGCCCGGCTACGGCGAGGGCGTGTACCTCGGCTCGGCCACCAGCAACTGGGAGTGCTACGGCGCGAACGGCGGCAAGGACCCCGACGCGAGCGACTACGTCCAGGTGCTCGACAACAAGATCGGCCCGAACGTGGCGGCCGAGGGCGTCGACATCAAGGAAGGCACCCACGACGGCGTCGTGTCCGGCAACACCCTTGACGGGACGGGGGAGAAGAACCAGAACTCCGGCGACTCGACCATCGACGTCAAGGGCGACAAGTACCTCATCACGGGAAACAAGGTGACCCACCCGTACCTCGACGGCTTCCAGACGCACAACGTGTGGGGCCAGACCGGCTGCGGGAACACCTTCACCAAGAACACGTTCACGCTGACGAACGCGCAGGGCTACGGGATCAACTCGACGAACCAGAGCAGCTGCGTCTCGCGGAAGTCGCCGAACGTCATCGGCGCGTCCAACACGGCCACCGGCGGGAAGGGCGTGTCGAAGACGCCCGTCACCCCGGGCAGCTGACCCGCTGCACCGCGAGGCGTTCAGCAGGTGGGACGCGGGAATAGCCTCGCGGCCGTCCGGTTGACCAGGGACGGACCCCACGCCGCCGCCGACGCGGGCACCATCGAAGGAGCCGTGCTGTGACCGCAGACTCTCTGCACTTCAACGCCTTCATCTGGCCGAACGGCTACCACGAGTCCGCGTGGCGGGTCGTCGACGACGACGTCCGCGGGGTGCTCGGGCTGCCGTACTACGCCGGGATCGCGCGGACCGCCGAGCGTGGCCTGATGGACTCGATCTTCCTGGCCGACAACATCGCGATCGCCGAGTACCGCGTCACGCACCTGCCGCAGACGCAGTTCGACCCGATCTCGGTGCTGTCGGCGCTGGCCGCGGTCACCGAGCGGATCGGCCTGATCGGGACGGGCTCGACGACCTACAACAAGCCGTGGGAGCTGGCTCGCCGGTTCGCCACGCTGGACCACCTCAGCGGCGGCCGCGCGGGCTGGAACATCGTCACGACCATCACCCCGCTGGCCGCGGCCAACTTCGGCGAAAAGGCGCACCCCGACCACGCCGACCGGTACGAGCGGGCCCACGAGTTCGTCGACGTCGTCACCCGCGCGTGGGACAGCTGGGCCGAGGACGCGATCGTCGGCGACCGCGAAAACGGCGTCTGGGCCGACCGCGCCAAGCTGCACGCGCCGCGCTTCCACGGCAGGTTCTACGACGTCGAAGGCGTGCTGCCGTTCCCGCGGTCGCCGCAGGGGCGGCCGGTGCTGGTCCAGGCGGGACAGTCCGCCGCCGGGATCGGGCTCGCCGCCCGGTACGCGGAGCTGGTGTTCTCCGGGCCGCCGTCGCTGGAAGCCGCCGTGAAGTTCCGCGCCGAGCTGGACGCGCAGGTCGTCGCGGCGGGCCGGGATCCCTCGCACGTGCGGGTCCTGCCCGCGCTGATGGTGACCCTCGGCGGCACCGAGGCCGAGGCGAAGGCCCGTGCGGCGCGGCTCGAAGAGCTGGCCAGCCCGGAGTTCCGCTGGCAGAACGCGTTGTACACCGCGGGCCTCGACCCGGACGCGTTCGACCCGGACGCCCCGCTGCCCGCCGAGCTGCGGGCCGAGGGCGGCTCTTCTCGTCTGCAGCAACTCGCGGCGGCGGCGCGGGAGCGTCCGGACGCCCCGCTGCGCGAGATCGCGGGCAAGATCACCGGGGGAGCGGGGCAGGTCCACTTCGTCGGCACGCCCGAGCAACTCGCCGACCATGTGCTCACCTGGCAGGACGCCGGCGCCGTCGACGGGTTCACCATCATGGGATCGACGCTGCCCTACGAGCTGGCCGCGTTCGTCGACCACGTCGTGCCGATCCTGCAGCGCAAGGGCCGGTACCGCACCGAGTACCGCGGCTCGACGCTGCGTGAGCACCTCGCCGGGTGATTCCCACTATGTGGTTTCTGTCGGTGGGGCTGGTTAGGGTCCTGACCGTCCGATCTTGACGACAGGAGTGTGGGACGTGGGCTGGACCCGGAACATCCGAGTGGCCGCGCTGGTGGCGGTGGCCGCTCTGGGCCTGACGGCGTGCGGCGGCGGGGACAACAAGCCCGCCGCGGCGGGCAAGGGCGGGACGCCGATCGTCGTCGCGTCCTTCAACTTCACCGACAGCCAGATCCTGGCGGAGATCTACGCGCAGGCGCTGGAGGGCAAGGGCTACCCGGTGACGCGCAAGCTGAACCTGGGGTCGCGGGAGCTGATCTACCCGTCGCTCAAGTCCGGTGAGCTGCAGTTCATCCCGGAGTACCAGGGCTCGGCGATCGCCGCCGGGTTCGGCAAGGACCCGGTGAAGGACGCCAAGGGCGAACACGATCAGCTGGCCAAGCTGCTCGAGCCGAGCGGCGTCTCGCTGCTGAACTACGCGGCGGCCGAGGACAAGAACACCTACATCGTCAAGTCGGACCTGGCGAAGTCGAAGGGCCTCGCGTCGATCAGCGACCTGAAGAAGCTCGACAAGGTCGTGCTGGCCGGCGGCCCGGAGTGCGAGAAGCGGCTGACGTGCTTCAAGGGCTTCACGGACGTCTACAAGCTGACGAACGCGACGTTCCAGACCGTCCAGGAGCTCGGGCCGCGGGTGCAGCAGCTCGACTCCGGCGGCGTCACGGTCATCCCGGTCGACTCGGTGAGCCCGCAGGCCGGTGACCCGAAGTACGTCGCGCTGAAGGACGACCTGGGCATGGTACCGACCGAGAACGTGGTCCCGGCGGTGACCAAGAAGGTGCTCGAGGAGCGCGGCGCGGACTTCGCGGCCGCGGTGAACGCGGTGAGCGCCAAGCTGACGACGGAGGGGATGCGCGACCTGAACAAGCGCGTCGACTCCGACGGCGAGAAGGCCGCGGACGTGGCGAAGGACTGGCTGTCGCAGCAGGGCCTCGTCTGACGCAGTGCCGGGGCCCGCAGCCGGACGCCCGGCGGCTGAGGGCGCCGGCCCGGCTCAGGCGGTCCGGTAGCGGCTCGCGAGTTCCGGGCGCTGGCCCCCGAAAGCCGCCAGCTCGGCCCGGAACACCGTCTCCAGCAGGCTCGCGTCCTCGACGCCGGGCGCGCAGACGACCTCGCCGAGGTCCAGGCCGCGCAGGGACGCGGACACGACGTCGGCCGCGCTCATCCGCGGGACCGCGCTCAGGTCCAGGCCCTGGCGCTCGTGGAACTCCGTCGCGACCACCCCGGGGCACACGACCTGGACGCGGACGCCGGTGCCTTCGAGCTCGGCGCTCAACGTCTGGGACAGCGTGACCAGGTGGGCGAGGGTGCCCGCGTAGACCGCGCGCCGGGGCAGCTGCGAGTGGGGCGCCGGTCCGCTGAAGGCGATCATGCCGGCCACGTTGACGATGGCGCCGCGGCCGCGGTCCTGCATGCCCGCCACGGCGGCGCGGGCGAGCATCGTCGGGGCCAGCACCTTGACCTTGACCAGTTCGCGCGCCTTGCCGGCGGGCAGCTCGGCCAGCGGCATGTAGTGCGCGACGCCCGCGTTGTTCACCAGCAGGTCGAGGGGCTCGGCGGCGGCGATCTCCGCGACGGTGTCGATGCCTTCGTCGGTGGCCAGGTCGGCCGCCACGGTCCGGACCTTGACGTCGGTGTGAGTGGCGGCGAACTCGTCGAGGCGGTCCTGGCGACGTCCGACGACCACCAGGTCGTGGCCGTCGGCGGCGAGGCGGTCGGCGAACGCCCGGCCGATGCCGGACGTGGCGCCGGTGACGAGGGCGAGCTTGCTCATGCGTGGTTGTCCTGTTCGGTCGTCGTGCGGGTGGTGGCCGGAGGCAGGGCCGCGGAGCCCAGGAGGGCGAGCTTGTCCGCGGCATCCGTGCCGGGACCGGGGTGGTAGACGGCGAGCGCGAGGCCCGGGGTCTCGCTGAGGAGGAGCTTTTCCCGGTTCAGCACCAGTTCTCCGACGAGCGGGTGGTCGAACCGCACGGTCGCGCCGCGCCGGTTCGCGACGTCGTGGCGGGCCCACAGCTCCCGGAACCGGGGACTGGCCAGGGAAAGCTCGCCGACCAGCTCGATGAACCGGGGGTCGTCGGTCTCGGTGCCGACGGACTGGCGGAAGCCGGCGACCAGGTCGCGGGTGGCGAGCTCCCAGTCGGGGAAGAGCTCTCGCTCGGCCGGGTCGAGGAAGACGTCCCGCAGCCGGTTGGCGCCCGCGACCAGCCGCGGCGACAGGGCCGCGGCGAGCGGGTTGGCCGCCAGCACGTCGAAGTAGCGGCCCTCGACGAACGCCGGCAGCGACAGCGCGGCCAGGAACTTGACCGTGCTCGGCGGGACGGTCTCCTTGCGCCGCCGTCGCGGGCGGCGCGGCTTCGGGTCGGCGAGGCCGATCAGGTACGTCGTCGTGTCCTCGTCGAGCTGCAGCACGCGGGCCAGGGATTCGAGGACCGGCCTCGACGGGTTGCGGTCGCGGCCCTGTTCGAGGCGCAGGTAGTAGTCGGCACTGATGCCGGCCAGCATCGCGACCTCTTCCCGGCGCAGGCCCGGCACCCGCCGGACGCCGGTGACGGGGATCCCCGCCTGCGCGGGGGTGAGCAGCTCACGACGGGCGCGGAGGTGATCGCCCAGCAGGTTCGGCTCGTCGGTCATACCCCCGACTGTAGGTCGCGCCGCGCGCCCGTGCCTGGTCCTGTCACTCCCAGGAGCGCGAGGGCCGCCGTGTCCTCGCGCGATGCGCGCCGCACCCGGGATCGCCGCCGCCTTCCTGCAGCGGGCGGGGGCTCCGGTCCACTGTGTACGAACAGGCGCGGGAGCAGGGATCGTCGCCGGACTGTCCACACTGGACGCTGAGCTGTTCGTCGTCGTCGAGCAGGATCGCTGCCCCTGCGCCGCGGAGATGCTGCTGCCGATCGCGGTGCGCTGACCCGCGCCGCGAATCAGCCGTCCTCGGCCGCCTGCATGCGGCGGTTCGCCTCGCCGAGCCCGTCGGCGAGGGCACGCAGCTGCTCCGGAGTCAGGACGTCCATCAGCAGCTCACGCACCAAGGCGACCTGCCCCGGCGCCGCCGCCGCCAAGCGGGCCGCGCCCGACTCCGTGAGCACCGCGTAGACCGCCCGGACGTCACTCTCGCACCTGCGCCGGCCGACCAGGCCCGCCTGCGCCAGCCGGCCGACCTGGTACGTCAGCCCGCTCTTGGAATTGGCCACCGCGCACGCCAGCTCGGCCATCCGCAGCTCGCGCCCGGGAGCCGCAGCCAGCCGGGCCAGGATCTCGTACTGCAGGTGGGACAGGCCGGCGTCCCGCTTGAGCTGGTGGTCCATGCGCTGGTGCAGGAGGGCGTACGTCGTGCGCAGCGCTGTCCACGCCCGCTGCTCCTCGGTGCTCAGCCCCCGCGCGCGACCCATGTCGGCCAGCCTACCGACGGTTCAAATTCGAACAAGCTCGCCGGCGGCTGTTAGGGTCGATCCGTGTCCGAGGCGTTGACGTTCGATCCGGGGACCGCTGCCCGCGTGCGGCTGTGCAGCCGCCGCGACAACGGCTGGTCCGCCCTGCTCGTGCGGCTGCTGGACAACGCCGAAGAAGCCGAGCGCGTCCTGCCGCCCGTCGACGGCCAGACGATCGTGGTGATGAGCGAGGGCACCAAGACCATCGAGTCGCGGCACGGCGCGCACTGGCGGCGCGCCGAGTACCGGCCGGGCTCGATCGGGATGACCGCGCCCGGGCAGCCGACGCGGATCCGCTGGCGCGGCACGGATCGGACCCTCACGACGCATCTGCACCTTCCAGGCGCGCTGATCGACCGCACCGCGCTCGATCTCTGGGGCCGGGATGCCACGCGGCTCGGGCGGCCCGACGCGCTTTCCGTGGAAGATCCCGTGCTGGCTTCCGTTGCCGAGGCCCTCAAAGCGGCCGCGCTCGCCGGGGCCGACGAGCTCTACGCCGAGTCCGCGGCCACGTTCCTCGCCGTCCACCTGCTGACCCGCCACGCCGAAGCGCCGAGACCGCGTGAGCTGGGCCGCGAAGAGCTGCGGACGCGCCGGGCCGTGCAGTTCATCCGGGAGAACCACCACCTTCCGCTCTCGCTCGCGGACATGGCGGCTGCGGCGGAGCTGAGCCCGTTTCACTTCCTGCGCGTCTTCAAGACGGCGACCGGGCAGACGCCGTACCGGTTCCTGACCCGGATCCGGGTCGAACGGGCCTGTCGCCACCTCGAGCGCGGCGGGCTTTCCGTCACCGAAATCGCGCAGGCGTGCGGATTCGCGACGCCGTCCCGGTTCGCTTCGGCGTTTCGCGCCCAAATCGGGCTTTCGCCCTCCGCGTACCGGGCCGCGGTGCGGCACCAGCAATAAACGGCGGCTCCGCAGCAATCACGGGACGGCGGCCGCCCCGGCGCGCGAGCTAGCGTCGCGGAGTATCCACAACGGAAATCACCGTCAACGGCGAAAGCGTCCGGCTCGAGCTGGATCCCCGCGAGTCGCTGCTCGACGTGCTGCGGGAACGGCTCGGCCTGACCGGCACCAAGAAGGGCTGCGACCAGGGCCACTGCGGTGCCTGCACCGTGCACCTCGGCGGCCGGCGCGTGGTCTCCTGCCTGACGCCTGCCGTGCAGGCCGCCGGGCAGGACGTCACGACCATCGAAGGCGTCGCCGGCCCCGGCGGGGCGCTGCACCCGCTGCAGCAGGCCTTCGTCGACCACGACGCGCTGCAGTGCGGCTACTGCACCCCCGGCCAGATCATGTCCGGACTCGCCTGCATCGCCGAGGGCCACACGGCCGACGACGACCAGATCCGCGAGTACCTCAGCGGCAACCTCTGCCGCTGCGGCGCCTACGTCGGCATCGTCGCCGCCGTCCGCCAGGCCGCCGACGCGACCAAGGAAAGCTGATGCGTCCCTTCGCCTACGTCGCGCCCGGCAGCCTCGGCGAGGCCGTCGACGTCCTCCGTGACGCCGTGCCCGGCACGAAGGTCCTCGCCGGCGGCACGACGCTCTACGACCTGATGAAGCTCGGCATCGAGACCCCGCCCGTCGTCGTCGACGTGCACCGGCTGCCCGAGCTGACCGTCATCGAGGCCGGACCGGCCGAGCTGTCCTTCGGCGCTGGTGCCCGGATGGCCGACGTCGCCGACCACCCGGTCGTCCGCGACGAGTACCCCGCCCTGTCCGAGTCGCTCTGGCGCGCGGCGTCCCAGCAGCTGCGCACCATGGCCACCGTCGGCGGGAACCTGTTGCAGCGCACGAGGTGTGGCTACTTCCGCGGCGGCCCGGAGTTCCCCTGCAACAAGCGCGAACCCGGCAGCGGCTGCGCGGCGCTCGAAGGCCACGACCGGACCCACGCGCTGCTCGGCGCGAGTGACGCGTGCATCGCGACCTACCCCGGTGACTGGGCCGTCGCGCTGCTCGCCTTCGACGCGGTCGTCGACGTCGCCGGCCCACGCGGCGAACGCCCGGTTCCCCTCGAGGACCTGCACGTCGAACCCGGTGCCGACCCGGCCCGCGAGCACACCCTGGACGCCGACGAGCTGATCGTGCGCATCCGCGTCCCGGCGACGCCCGCCGGCCGCGGCTCCACCTACCTCAAGATCCGCGACCGCGAGTCCTACGCCTTCGCGCTCGCCTCCGCCGCGGTCGCACTGACCGTCGAGGACGGCGTGATCGGGGACTGCCGGATCGCACTCGGCGGCGTCGCCACCCGGCCATGGCGGGCCGAGGAGGCCGAACACGTTCTCCGCGGCGCCCCGCTGACGGCCGGGAACGCCCGGCACGCCGGGGAAATCGCCTTCGCCGGCGCGCGTCCCGGCATCCACAACGGATTCCGGGTCGAGCTGGGCATCCGCACCGTTGCCGACGCGGTGCGCATCGCCGCGGAGAGGGCCACCCGATGACCGACACGCGCCGTGTGGACGCCTACGAGAAGGTCACCGGCCGGGCCGCATATGGCACCGACCGCGTTCCCGAGGGCGTCGCCTACGCGACGCTCGCCCTGGCCAGGATCGGCCGCGGCCGGGTGTCCCGGGTGGACACCGCCGCGGCGGAAGCGGTGCCGGGCGTCCTGCTCGCCGTCACCCGCTTCGACGCCGGCGAGCTGCGCGGCCCCGGGTTCATCATGGGCGGCGGGTTCTCCTTCCAGAGCCTGCAGCCGCTGCTGGACGACCACATCGCCTACCGCGGCCAGCCGATCGCGCTGGTCGTCGCGGAGACCCTGGTCGCCGCGACCGAGGCGGCCGAGCTCGTCACCGCCGAGTACGACACCGAGCCCTTCGCCGTCCACCTCGACGCCGAGGGCGCGACCACCCTGGTCCAGGAGGAGGCGATCCCGCTGCCCTTGCTCGCCGACATCAAGGTCGGCGACGCGGACGCGGCGATCGACGCGAGCCCGGTCCGGATCGACCGCACCTACGAGTACGCGGCGCAGCACGCGGTGCCGATGGAGCTCAACGGCGCCGTCGTCGAGTGGCGGGACGGCACGCTCATCGTGCACGAGGGCACGCAGAACGCGGCCGCGCTCCGGCACGGGCTCGCCGAGCAGCTCGGCCTCGACCCCGCGGACATCGAGGTGCGCTCGCCGTACGTCGGCGGCGGCTTCGGCCAGAAGAACTCGCTGCAGCCGCACCTCGGCCCGCTCGCCCTGGTGGCGCGGCGGCTCGGCCGGCCGGTCAAGCTCGTGCTCGCCCGCAGCCAGACCTTCCACAACGGCAGCTTCCGCCCGGCGACCCGCCACCGCGTCCGCCTCGGCGCGGACGCGGCCGGCAAGATCCTCGCCGCCGTGCACGAGGTCGACCAGCAGACGTCCCGGCACGACCTGTTCCCGGCGATGCACACGGAGATCACGTCGCGGCTGTACGGCTTCCCGGCGTTCCGCGGCCGGCACCGCCTCGTCCAGACCGACGTGCAGACCCCGGGCTACATGCGGGCGCCGTTCGAGAGTTCGGCGACGTTCGCCTTCGAGTCGGCCGTCGACGAGCTGGCCTACGCCACCGGCCAGGACCCGGTCGCGCTGCGGCTGGCCAACGACACGATGACCGACCCGGTGACCGGACGGCCGTTCTCCACCCGCTTCCTCGCCGAGTGCCTGCGCCGCGGCGCCGAGCGGTTCGGCTGGGCGCACCGGAACCCGGAGCCCGGCTCGATGCGCGCCGACGACGGCTCGCTCGTCGGCTGGGGGGTCGCCGCGGGCACCTACCCGGGCAGCATCGTGCCCGCCGTCGCCCACCTGACCGCCGGGGCCGACGGCCGCGTGACGGTCGGCGTCGACGGCCACGAGATGGGCCAGGGCATCCGCTCGGCGGTCGCGCTGCTCGTGTCCGGGGACCTCGGTATCCCGGCGAGCGACGTCGAAGTCCGGGTCGGCGACACCCGGTTCGCGGCGCAGCACCTCACCGCGGGTTCGTGGGGGACGGCGTCCGCGTTGCCGGCCGTCCACTCCGGACTGCGGGAGCTGCGCAAGCACCTGAACGCGGCCGACACCGGCGAGGTCGACGTCGCCGCGGCGGTCGAGCGCGCCGGGCACCCGGTCGAGGTCGAGGCGAGCACGCTCGGCCCCGGGCAGGCTCCGGAGGCGCTCGACCAGGCGAAGGCCGGTCATCTGGCGATCTCCGGGCCGGTGTTCCCCGAGTTCTGCACGTTCAGCTGGGTCGCCCACTTCGTCGAGGTCCGGGTGGAGCCGACGACGTGCCGGATCCGCGTGCCGCGCGTGGTCAGCGTCGTCGACTGCGGCCGGGTGGCCAGCCCGGTGACCGCGGCGAGCCAGGTGCGCGGCGGCGTGGTGTGGGGCATCGGCGGGGCGCTGCGCGAGGAGAGCCTGGCCGACGCCCGGTTCGGGGGCTTCCTCAACGCGACGCTCGAGGAGTACCCGATCATGGTCAACGCCGACGTCCACCGCATCGACGTCGACTTCGTGGACGAGCCGGACCTGCTGTTCAACCCGGTCGGGGTGAAGGGGCTCGGCGAGGTCGCGATGGTCGGCGTCGCGGCGGCCGTGGCGAACGCCGTCCACCACGCGACGGGCAAGCGGCACCACCGCCTGCCGATCCGGCTCGACAGTGTTCTTCCCACCCCCCTGCCCTTCGGGCCCACCCCCCGTGTCATCTAGGCAGCGGGAAGGCGATCGTCCGGCGCTCGCCAAGCCGGACGCGCTCACCTCGGAGGCACTGGCCGGCGCGCGGCGAAACCAGCCCCGGCGCGGACTGCTCGGGCTGGCCGTCGTCCTGCCGGTGACCGTTCTGCTCGCGGCGGGCGCGGGCGGCCCGGCGAACACCCTCGAGGTGCTCGGGCCGCCGGTGACGTTCGCGCTGCCGATCGTCGCGATGATCGCGTTCTGGTGGGCGGACTGGCCGGGCACCCTGCTGCGCGGCGGCTGGTCCGGCCTGTCCGACACGGCGCTCGTGGTGGCCGGGGGAGCGGCGCTGACGCTGCTCGGCCGGGCCGTCACCGGGACGCCGTCGGTGCCGCTCGCGGCGGGCATCTTCACGCTGATGCTGCAGCTGACGTTGGTCGGCGAAGGCTGGCCGCTGCGAGGCCGTGGCACGCGCTGGCCAGGCGTCGCGGCGTTGGCGGTGTGCTGGGCCGCCGGGCTGGCGGTGTACCTCGGCCTGGTGCGCACCGGGGCGGTGCCGGCCGAGGACTACGGCGCGTGGTTCGCCGGGCTCGGCGCGTGGCAGATGGTCTGGTACGTAGCATTGCGCGGCTGGCCGTTCGCGCGGGTCCGGCGGCGCGCGGTCCGGCTGGTGACGGCCCACGCCACGGTCTTCGCCTGCGCCTGGGGCACGTACGCGGTGGTGCCGCCGGACCGGCTCGTGCCGGTCGCGGGCGCGGCCATCGCGTCGGTGCTCGTGGTCGCGATGCTGTTCGAGGCGTGGCCGGCGATCCGGCTCACGCCGCTACCCGGCCGCGGCCTGGTGCTGGTGCTGGTGGCGTTGCTGACGGCCGGGCTGTCGTGGGTGTTGCCGCGGATCGCGCACGGCGTCGGGGTACCGGACCGGCTGGTCGCCGCCTGGACGGCCCACGTGACGCTCAACGCGCTGAGCCTCGCGGTGATCCTGCACGTGGCGGTCTGGCGCCGCTGGCCCGCGTCAGCGTCGTGACGCCGCGGTCGCCAGCTCCTCGGTGATCTGCCGGAGCAGCTCGGTTGCCGCGTCGCCGAGTGCTTCCAGCTCCGCCAGCGTCGTCTCTTGGGTCGTCACAGCTGGTCCTCGAAGGCTTCGTGGCGGGCGATGAGAGATTCGGCGAAGGCGGCGTGCACGCGGAGGTACTCGTCGAGACCGACCGCGGTCTCCGCCCACGCGTGCCACCGGACGTGCGCCTGGGCGACATCGATGTTCGCCGCGGCAGCCACCGTCGCGGGGCCGGTGCCGGCGAGGATCGCGTGGTGCATCAGCGACGGCGACGAGGTCCGGGCGAGCTCCGCCAGCGCGGCCAGCCGGGTGAGTTCGGCGAGCGCGTCCGGGGCGACCGGCCGGCGGCGCGGGACGGGCACGGGGTGGGCGTTCTCGAGAACGCTGGTCATCAAACGACTCCTGCACGGAAGAAGCTGAAGATCCTGAACGGCGGTCGGTTACCCCGCTTCACCATGGGTAAACGCGCGCGGTCGTGATCTCCATCTCGACGTTCGGGTGGCAGGATTGTGAGCCTGATGACAGAAGACGCCCTCGCGGCCCATGCCCGCGCCCTGATCTCGGCGAACGCGTACCTGACCCTGGGCACCACCGACGACGACGGCGGCCCGTGGACGTGCCCGGTCTACTTCGCCCCGGCCGGCGACGACACGTTCGTCTGGGTTTCGGAGGCCGACGCCCGCCACTCGCGCAACCTCGCCCGGCGCCCGCGGGTGAGCCTGGTCGTCTTCGACTCGACGGTCGCGCCGTATCACGGGCGAGCCGTGTATGCGGTTGGCGAGGCGTGGGAGCTGGCGGGCGAAGCGCTCGACCGCGCGCTGGAGAGCTATCCCCGTGGCACCGGCGACGGTGCTACGCCGCTGACTCTCGAGGACGTGTCCGGAGCGTCGCCGTACCGGCTCTACTCGGCGGTCGCGGCGGAGATGTGGGTGCTGTGCCCGCGCGATCCCGGGCAGCCGTGTCCGGTGCACGGCGTTGCCCGGGACCACCGGGTTCAGTTGTAGCGGACCTTCCCCCGGCACTGCGGGACGCGCTCCGGCCGCACGCTCTCCAGCGTCGGCGTCACCGGGACGATCGTGCCGTCACGGCGGAAGGTCAGCTTGTCGATCGTCGTCTCGCGGTGGGTGCCGTCGCCGCCCGGGATGCCGAAGCGGTGGTAGGCCAGGTACCAGTCGTCGGTGCCCGGGACCTGCAGCATCGAGCTGTGGCCGGTGCCGAGGATGCCGAGGTGCGCGTCCTTGCTCAGGATCACGCCGTGGTTGGTGAACGGCCCGGCCGGGGACGGCGCCGTCGCGTAGCCGACGCGGTAGTCCTCGCTGCGGGTGTCGTCGATCGACCAGCTCAGGTAGTACGTGCCCTTCCGCTCCACCATGAACAGGCCCTCGCGGAAGTCGTCGAGCCCGGTCAGGCGGGTGATCTTCGCCGGGTCGTAGGACACCATGTCGTCGTTCAGCGGGACGACGTAGGCGTTGCCGTTGCCCCAGTACAGGTACGGCTGCCCGGAGGAGTCGACGAACACCGCGGGGTCGATCGCCTGGCCGCCGTCGGGGTTCGCCGCGATCAACGGCTTGCCCGAGTCGACGAACGGGCCGGTCGGCGAGTCGCTCACCGCCACGCCGATCTTGGCCTCGGCACAGAAGTAGAAGTAGTACTTCCCGTTGCGCTGCGCGATCGTCGGCGCCCAGGCGTTCTTGTCCGCCCAGCTCACGTCCGGTCCGAGGTCCAGGATGACGCCGTCGTCCGTCCAGTTCACCAGGTCCTTCGAGGACCACGCGGAGAACTTGGTGCCGCTCCAGCCGTCGAATCCGTCGGTCGTCGGGTACAGGTAGTACGTGTCGCCGAACGCGACGATGTTCGGGTCGGCGTGGTAGCCCGGTAGCACCGGGCTGCGCGTCTCGTGCGCCTCGACCGTCCACACGCGACGGTCACCGCCCGCGCCGGTCACCGTGAACTGCCGGGGCCGGCTCAGGTCCACCGTGCGGGTGTCCGGCTTGATCGTCGCGCCGGGCGCGAGGCCGAACTTCGGCGACAGCCGGTGCAGGTCCGTGCCGGGCTTGACCGGCAGCACGACGGTCGAAGCACCCGAATCGATGACGGCGGGCGTCTTGAGCGAGGCCAGTTCCACCGATCGGATCGTGGTGCTGTTCGACGGCAGCGACGCCACCTCGAGGCCGGACAGCGCCCGGTCGTAGAGCCGGACGTCCTTCATCTTGCCCTTGAAGTACTTGTCGCCCGCGTACACCGACCGGCCGAGGTAGTTCGCCGCCGTGACGCCACCGCCGAGGTCCGAGGGCTTGATCGTGGCGTTCGCGTTGCGGCCCACCTCGACGCCGTCGAGGTACAGCACCGCCACGCCGTCGCCGACGGTCAGCGTCAGGTTCTTCCAGACCCCGCGTGGCAGCCCGCCGGTGGCGGCCACCTGCTGCTCGGTCGTCCAGTTGCCGGTCGCGATCGCGCCGCGCAGGCCACCGCTCGCGGTGCCGCCGGTGGTGAACAGGTAGCCGTCGCCGGTCCCGTCCTTCGCGGTGTTGCCCAGGCCCCACAGGAAGTACGGCGTCTGCTGGGCCGGGTCGACCAGGACATCGGCCGACACGGTCGCCGCGTCCGCGCCGGTCAGCAGGTTGTTCGGCAGCTGGACGTGCCCGTTCGCGCCGCCGAACGCCAGCGAGCCGTCGGCCCAGGAGACGTCACCCGCGAGGGCGCCGTCGTAGCCGTGGCCGGTGGTGTCGGCCGCGACCTGCCCGGACTTCGCGTTCAGCGGCCAGTGCGCGACGAGGCCGTTCGCGTCGGCCCGCACCGGCGCCGGAGGAGCGCTCAGCCGGTTCATCTCGGCCTGCGTGACCGGCAGGACGGTGCCGTGCCGCGGTGACGCGGGCAGGTGCGCGCCGGCGGACATCGTCCACTGGCCGGAGTTCAGGTCGGTGCTCTCGAACGGGACGTAGCCGCGGCCGCCGAACTCGTCGATGAACAGGTACCACTTGTTCTCGGTGTTCGACTTGAAGCCGGTGGGCCCTTCGCCCGCCGAGAGGCCGGGGCTGGTCGCCGTCGCCTTGCCGATGCAGTCGGCGACGAAGCCGTAGTGCGGGTCGAGCAGGTCGGTGGACTTCTCCTCGGTGATGAACTTGCTGCACGGCGTCGAGGACGTGTTGTTGCGTTCGTCCTTGGTGAAGCGGTAGTAGGTGCCCTGGTCCTTGACGACCGTCGAGTCGATCACCGAGTAGCCGGGGTCGTTCCAGACCTGCGGCGCGCTGAAGGTGACGAAGTCGCGCGTGGTCGCGTACATCATCCGGTTGTAGCTGTCGCCGGTGTGGTTCGGGTCGTTCTCCGCGTACAGCTTCGAAGCCCAGTACACGACGTACGTCCCGCGCTGGGCGTCCCACGAAGCCTCGGGCGCCCACGTGTTGCCCGCGGTCGGCGGGGACACCTGGACGCTGCGCTGGCGCGACCAGTGCGCGAGATCGGTGGACTCCCAGACCATGATCGACCGGCTGCCGGTGCGCTGGGCGGCGTCCCAGCCGCGTCCGGCGTAGATCCGCAGGTCGGTGGCGAGCAGGTAGAACTTGTCGCCGTCGGGCGAGCGCAGGATGAACGGGTCGCGCACGCCCAGTTCGCCCAGGCTGGACTTGAGCACCGGCCGCCCGTGGTTCAGCTCGGTCCAGTTCAGCGGATCGTTGCCCTTGCTCAGCGCCGAGTAGATCTGCTCGCCGTCGGAGGTGCCTTCGCCGGTGAAGTAGAAGAAGCTGTAGCCCGCCAAGGGTTCCTGGGCCGGCTTCGGCACGACGGTGGCGGTGAACCGCCGCGTGGTGCTCTCCCGGCCGAGGCTGACCTTCGCGGTCAGCACGACCTTCGCGGGCTGGGCGCCGGTCGGCGGCCGGGTGACCTCGCCGGTCGGGGTGATGACGGCCGGAGCGGACGACGTCCAGGCGACGCTGGTCCCGCCCGCGCCGGCGGTCGGCAGCGTGAGGTTTCCGCGGACGTCGTCGATGCCGGGCACCGCCAGGGTGCTCGCGGCTTCTCGTACGGGCGACGAGGTGCCGGCCGGGGGAGCGGCACCGGCACCGGCGGTGCCCAGGGGGACGAGTGCGGCCACGACGGCCAGCACGACGCCGAAACGGCGCGGGGAGAACAACTTCATCGTTGTCGGTTCCTTCGGGGCGCGTCGGGACCAGGTGATGTTAACGTTAACATCGAGCGGGGCACGCTGACCTTAGAGTCCGGCGTGTCCGGTGGTCAAGGGCCGGCCGGGTGCCGGCGCCCGTCAGCCGAGGCCGTCGAACGCCGGGGCCAGCTCCGCCAGCACCGCGACGTCGGCGCCGAAGTCGTCCGTCGTCGGGGGCATGAGCAGGACGTGGTCCGCGCCCGCGGCCAGGTGCTCGCGGACCTTGGTCGCGAGGGCGTCCGGGCCGCCGTGGGCCACGACCGCGTCGGCGATCCCGGCCACGTCGTCGAGGTCGAAACCCAGGCGGCGCAAGGCGTTCGAGAACGTCGGGCGGTTCAGCGTCTGCGCCACCCGTTCGACCGCCGCCGCCTTCGCCCGGTCGGCGTCGGAGCCGGGAACCACGGCCACGCCGACGACCAGCAGCTTGTCCGGGCCGAGCGTCGACCGCGCCTCGGCGGTGAAGGACGGCGGCAGGTTGGCCGGCAGCGCGCCGTCCGCGATCTCCCCCGCCAGGGCGAGCATCTTCGGCCCGTTCGCGCCGAGGATCCGCGGGTACTCCGCCTGCGGTGCCGGCGGCCAGGTCTCCGCGTCCATCCGCCCGACGTAGTCGCGCATCGTGGCCAGCGGGCTGCCGAAGTCCCGGCCGGTGCCCTCGGCCTGCTGCGGGTAGCCGACGCCCACGCCGAGCACCAGCCGGTCCGGGTAGGCGTCGGCGAGCTGGGCCGCCCCGGCGTGCAGGGTCTGCGGTTCGCGGGCCCAGACGTTCGCGATGCCGGTGCCGAACGTCAGCCGTTCGGTCGCGGCCAGCAGCACGGCCAGCTGGACGAGCGCGTCCTTGCCGCCGACGACCTCGTTCGTCCAGACGGTCCGGTACCCGGCGCGCTCCAGCCGTCGGACGGCCTCGCGCTGGCTCTCGGCCGGGGGCGTGCGGGTGAACGAAATCGGCAGGTAGACGCCGACGGGCCCCAAGGTCGCCATGGAACTCCCTCTCGAACGGTGTGGTCCTTCCACCGTGGCTCCGCCGGGCGCGCCGAGTCCAATGATCGTTTCGGGAAGCGCACCGCGGTTTGCGCATCACCGCAGTTCAGCGCGCTAGGCTGGGAGCATGGCCGACCTCGATCTGCGCCTGGTGCGCGGCTTCGCCGCCGTCGCGGAGCACCGGCACTTCGGCCGCGCGGCCGCCGGACTGCACCTCACGCAGTCGTCCCTGAGCCGCCAGATCGTCCGGCTGGAGCAGCAGGTCGGCGCCCGCCTGCTGGACCGCACGCCGCAGGGCACCCGGCTCACCGAGGCCGGCGAGGCGTTCCTCCCGCTCGCCGTGGACCTGCTGCGGGCGGCGGCGCACGCGACGGCCCACGCGCGGGCCGTCGCGCGGCCCAGCCGGATCACCGTCGGCTACACCGGGAACCTGATCGTCACGCCGGCGGTGCGCGACCTGCGCCGCCGCCACCCCGACGCCGAGGTGCGCACGCAGCACCTCGCCTGGGACGACGCCCGCGCGGCGCTGCTGGAGCACCGCGTCGACGTGGCGGTCGTCCGGCTGCCGCTGCGGGCGGCCGGGCTGCACGTGACGGTCCTCTACGACGAGCCCCGCGTCCTCCTGCTGCCCGTCGATCACCGGCTGGCGGGCAAGGAATCCGTGACGCTCGGCGACATCGCCGACGAGCCGCTGCCGCGCGCGCTCGACCCGGAGTGGGACGCGTTCTGGCGCGTCGACCCGCGCCCGGACGGCCGCCCGGCACCCGGCGGTCCGCTCATCGACGCGATCGAGGACAAGATCGAGCTCGTGGCGAGCGGCCAGGCGGTGGCGATCATCCCGGCGGCGCCGGGGAACGTCACCGGCCTCCGCCCGGACCTGACGACGGTGCCGCTGACGGACGTCGAGCCGAGCCAGGTGGCGGTGGCGACCCGCGCGGGCGAGCGCAACCGGCTCGTCGCGGCGTTCCGCAGGTGCGCGGAAGCATTGCCGGCCCCACCGGAATGACGAATGCCGCGGCGCCCGGCCCGGGGCACCGCGGCATCCTTTGTGGACGGTCGGATCAGCGGGGCGCGGCGGACGTCCCGGCCGGCGTTCGCGAGGCCTGTTGCGCCCGCTTGCGCTGGATCGCTTCCTGTTCGCGCTGCAGTTTGGCGTGCCATGCTCCTGAGTCGTTGGTCATGGTGCTCTCCGGTGGACGAAAATGTGCGTGTGTCGGTGCCGTGCCGCGGGCGAACCCGGTCACGGGCGGAGGGTGCGCCCCGGTGCGAGGAGGACCTGGGATCCGGGTGCCGGTGCCGTATCGCCGAAGTACCCAGGCGTTCCGGCGGTCAATCGGATTTCTGGGGTCCGACCTGCGGATCTTCGGCCCGGGGAAGCGTATTCACACGTTCGGAGCAAGCCAGGCCGTCGAGGAACACCCGCACCAGATCCGGGGTTCCAGATCGGCGCGCACGCTGCCGTCCCGTTGCGCCTCCTCGAAAGCGGGGCGCAGCAACGAAACCAGCGCGTGAGTGCACTGGCGCCGGCTGCGCTCGGGCAGCTCGCGGCACAGCCGGACGAGCGGACGCCGCCGGGCCTGCATCGCCGGCACCGCCCGCAGCAGCTCGCGGAAGGACTCGTTGCCGCGCACCCGGTTCTTGAACGCCGCCAGGCGGTGGGCCGCGACGGCGAGCGCCAGTGCCGTGCGGTCCGGGAAGTGCCGGCAGATCGTCGCCCGCCCCAGGCCGGCGCGCCGGGGCACGGCCGCGGACGGTCGTACGGCGCGCATGGCCGGGAACGCTACTCATGAGTAGTGAGACCGGCAATCCGGTCCATCTCTAGGTTCGGGTCCCTACCTGGCCGGCCGGTTCGCGGGCAAGCCGGCGCGCTCCAGCTGCTGAGCGATTTCCCCGGCGGGGTAGGGCGTCCGGCGGTCTTCGGCGTGCAACGCGTAGTAGAAGTCGTTGACGACCGCGGCGAGCGGGGCGTACCGGCGGAGGAGCGGGGCCGGGTGCTCCGCTGCGCGTTCGCGGACGAAGTCGTTGCGAGTGCGGGCATCCGGCCACGCGCGCAGGCCCCGGACGACCCGGTTGACCAGCTGGGTCAGGACGTAGGCCCGGTCGTGGTCGGCGTGGCGGGCGAGGAACTCCGCCTCCGCGTCCGACAGCTCGAACCGCGAGGACACCGTGAGGCCGAAGTCCGTGAGGTAGAGCCGTTCGCCGTCGGTGACGATGTTGGCGAAGTGGGCGTCGAAGTGCTGGAGACCTTGCCCGGCCAGGAACTCCGTGATGTGCCGCAGGTCCCGCTCGAGCGGCAGGTCGTCGTCGTCCCACTCGGCGAGGCTGTGCGGCAGGTGCTCGAGGAACAGCACGAGGTCGGTGGTGGACGCGGCGAGGGCTTCGAGGCGCCGCCGGACGCCCGGGTCGCCGTGCCAGAACGCGACGTCCCGCTCGATGTCGGCGCGGGGCCGGGGGAGCCCGTCGTGGATCCGCCAGTGGTGCAGGAGCGGGAAGTTCCCGCACTCGCCGCCGCGGACCCACGCGGTCGTCATGAGGTGCGCTTCCAGCTCGCGCCAGGCCCCGCCGCCCGCGGAACCGACCCCGTAGTGCGACCACGGCGGCAGCCCGTACAGGTCGGCGGTGGAGCGGGGGTTCGCCAGTTCGACGTCCGTCAGGGCGACCCGCTTGACGAAGACGGGCTCGCCCGCCACCCGCAGCAGCCAGGTCGACCCGCCGATCCCGGCGCCGAGCGGGCGCGCTCCGGCGAGCACGTCGCCGGGCGCGCCGGCCAGGGCCGCGGCGATCTTCTCGTGGCGGTCGAGTCGGGTCATGCTTCGAAGTTACTCAAGGGCGGATCACCGTGAGGGCGAATCGTGTCCGGCCGCTCGCCGCGTGGGCGACGGCGTCGGCGACGTCGTCGAGGCGGAACTCGGTGACGCTGAACCGGTCCAGGTCGAGCAGCCCGGCGCGGGCGAGCGCGATCAGGCTCGCGTTCGCCTTCCGCGGGCAGAGCCACTGGCCGCGCACGGTGATGTTGTTGCGCATGAGCCACGGGTACGGCAGGGCGAGGTCGTCGCCGCCGAGCATGCCGACGCCGCCCATCAGCACCACCCGGCCGTGCTCGCGGACCGTCATCGCGGCCGCGCGCACGGGCGCGGTGCCCGCCGACGGCGGCAGCAGGTCGAGGACGACGTCGATCGGGCCGGGCGCCGCGCGGCGCAGGCGGTCCGTGTCGCCGTCGCCGGTCAGCCGGACCGTGCGGACGCGGGCGCCGAACCGGCGTTCCAGGTCCGCCAGCGCGGCTTCGTCGCGGCCCGGGGCCACCACGCACGCCGCGCCCATGGCCAGCGCGACGGCGACCCCGGCGCTCCCGAAGTTCCCGGTGGCCCCGCTGACCAGCACGGTCTCGCCCGGCCGCAGATCCGCCGCGAGCAGCCCGCCGTAGGGCACGAGGCAGAGGCTGAGCGCGGTCCACCGCCCGGCTTCGGCGGGGTCCACCCGGCCGAGCGGGATCGCGTTCTCGGTCGGCACGAGAAGCTGCTCGGCGTACGAACCGTGGCCGAAGTGGCGCTGGAGGACCACGCCGCCTTCGCCGCGGGCGCTGAGGCCCTGGAGCGTGATGTCCGGGGTGAGCGCGTCGTCGCGGGAGCGGATCACCGGGTCGCACAGCACCCAGTCGCCCGCGGCCAGGCGGGTCGCGTCCGGGCCGGTCGCGCGGACCCGGCCGACCGCGCCGGCACCGGGCACGACCGGCAGCGTCAGCAGGTAGTTCCGCTCGCCGCGGAACACCTCGGCCGCGTAGGGCAGCACGGGTGCCGCGACGACGTCGACGAGCACTTCGCCGGTGCCGAGCACCGGTGCGGGAACGTCGCGCACAGCCAGCGGTTTGCCGAATTCTTCGAGGACAGCAGCCTTCATGCCTTGATCGTCGATCGCGGCGGAGCGGCTATCCAGGCCTGGTATCATCCTGGGACTGTCGAATCCCAGGCGGAGGTCGTCATGCCGGACGCGGCCCGGGCCGGGCTGGGGGAGTTCCTGCGGTCCCGGCGCGAGCGGCTGAGCCCGGCCGCGCTCGGGCTGCCGGACCGCCGTCGGCGCCGCACGCCCGGGCTGCGCCGCGAAGAGGTCGCGGAGCTGGCCGGCATCGGCGTCGACTGGTACATCCGGCTCGAGCAGGGCCGCACGGTCAGCCCGTCGTCCGCGACCGTCGAGGCGCTCGCCCGCGCCTTGAGGCTGGACGACGGCGAGCGCGCCCACCTGCGGGCCCTGGCCCGGAACCCGGCTCGGACGCCGTTCACCCGCGAGCGGGTGCCCGAGGCCACCCGGCGGCTGGTCGAGGGCCTGAGCGAACCCGCGTACGTGACGGGCCGCCGCTGGGACCTGCTGGCCTGGAACCGCGCGGCGGCCGGGTTGTTCACCGACTTCGGGGCACTGCCGGAGGCGGACCGGAACGTCCTGGTCTTCCTGCTGCTCGACGAGCGGGCGCGACGGTTGTTCGGCGACGGCTGGGCCGCGCAGGCCGAGCACACGGTGGCGCAGTTCCACGCCGCGCACGACCTGTGGGCGCCGGATCCGGCGTTCACCGGGCTGGCCGACCGGCTGCGCGCGGGCTGCCCGGAGTTCGCGACGTGGTGGGGCCGCCACGACGTCGGCCGGAGCGGACCCGGCCGGAAGACGCTGTACCGGCCGGAAGCGGCGGACTACGACTACGCGACGTTCCAGGCCGACGGCGACCTGCGGCTGACGATCTACGCGCCCGCCGGTGGCCGGTAGACGCCGTCGAGCACGGCGTCCACTGTGGTCGGTGCGCTACGCCTGAGCCAGGAAATTCACCATCGCGGCCGTGAGTTCCGGGCTCGACATCGCCGTGAAGTGGTTGCCCGGCACCCGCTCGAAGCGGCCGTTCGGCAACGCGGCGGCCAGCGCGTCCGCCGTCGTGTGGCCGTCGTCCTCGGTGCCGATCAGCACCAAGGTCGGCGTCGTGATCCGGTCCAGATCGGGAGTCGGGACGTGTGTTCCCAGCACGTGCCGCAATGCGACCGGATCGCCGCCCGCCTGCCGGATCCAGTGCGACGGCGAGCCCGGCTCGACGGGCTCGCCGTCGATCAGCGCGGTCAGCGCGCGGTGGTAGACGCCCGTGCGGGACGTCGCGCGCTGCACGGCGTCGAGGCCCTGGCCTGCGACGACCGCGCGGCCCGGACGCGCGCCGCGGGCCAGGAGACGCAGCACGACCCGGCCGCCGTAGGAATAGCCGCCGAGGTCGTAGTCGTCGTGGCCGAGGTGGGCGAGCAGGGCGAGCCCGTCGTCGGCGACGACGTCGGGCGGGTACGCCGCCGGGTCGTGGGGAGCGGCGCTCGCCCCGTGGCCGCGCAGGTCCGGCAGGATCACCCGGTGCCCGTGGCCGGCGAGCGCCTCGGCCGTGCCGAGCCAGTCGCGGCCGGAGCCGGTGAAGCCGTGGAACAGCACCAGCGGCCGGCCCGCGCCGACGTCGCGATAGGCGAGCTCCAGGCCGTCGTGACTTCGGAAGTGTGGCATCGGGCCAGCCTATCCATCAGATGAATCGTCGACCAATCAGCCGGGCAACTCGCGAACCGTTGACAGAATGCCCGGCCCCTTCTAACTTCATAGCGCCAGACATCGGATGTCCAGCCCGGTTCGCCGGGTCCGTCCGCCGACCGATGTGCACCCCTGCCGAACTGTCGTCAGGAAGGACACACCGACGATGCCCGAATTCTCCCGCAGGACCGCCCTCGCCGTCGCCGCCCTCACCGTCCCGATCGTCCTGGGCACGGCCGCGCCCGCCCTGGCGGCGCCGCTGTGGCACCCCGACCCCGCCACCGACGGCCTCAAGGCCTTCGAGGGCATCGAGGCCGACCGCGGCAACCAGCACCCCGACCGCAAGTACGTCGTGGTCGAAGGCGATCACTACCGCTTCAACATCTGGAAGGACGACCGCGACACCACCGGCGGCGGCGACCGCCAGCGCACCGAGTCCAAGGGCATGGTCCAGAGCGGCACCACGCTCAAGATGCACGACGGCGAGACCTGGACGCTCTCCTACGAGATGTACATCCCCGGCACCCTGCACGGCACCAGCAAGTTCACCCACATCTTCCAGACCAAGACGCCCGCCACCAACGCCGGCCCGTGGGTGACGCTGGACCTGACCCGCAGCGGCAGCAAGGAAATGCTCAACGCGCGCGCCTACGCCAACTCGGGTTCGCCCAGCATCGCGGCCACCGACCTCGCGCCGCTGCGGAACAAGTGGATCACCATCGAATGGACGTTCACGCCGGGTTCGAAGGGCAAGGCGTCCTGCGTCATCCGCAACGGCACCGGCTCCGGCGCGCCGGTCGCCGCACAGGGCAGCATGTCGAGCGTGAACATCCCCGACCAGGGTGACTACGTGCGCCCGAAGTGGGGGATCTACCGCTCGGTCGCAAGCGCGTCGTCCGACATCCTGGACACCTACCTGCTGTTCCGGAACTACTCGGCCTCGCGCAAGTAGCCGGAGCGTCCTGGCGCACGCCGCGATCCACGCCCCGGTCGAGGTGCGTCCGCTCGCCGGGTTCGCCTGATCCGTGGCGGCGGACCCGGCACCGGGGTGACACTGGCGCTATGGAGGTCGTCGACGGGTACCCCGGCACACGCCGCCCGTCGGCGACCGCGCGGTACGCGGCGCCGCCGCCGCTGCGACGTGGTCCGGTGCTGGTCACGGCCGCTTTCGCCGCCCTCGGCGGTGCCCTGATCCCGGCCGCTTCGCTGCCCGCGCTCTGGCGGATCTGGCAGTTCTACGCGATGTTGTTCGGCCTGTTCGCCGCGGTCGAGATCGTCGCCTTCTTCGTGGTGCTCGGGTGGCCGACCCGCAAGACGGCCCGGGCAGGCGCGCTCGTCGCGACCGCGAGCCTCGCGCTGTGGGTGGCGAGCCGGCCGCTCGGGCTGCTGACGCGGTTCGACCCCTGGCAGCCCGCGGACACCGTCGTCGGCTTCACCGACTACGTCGCGGCCGCGTTGCAGGTCATCGCCGTCTTCGGCTTCCTCGTCGTGGCTCGGCGGCGGGCGCACCCGAGGCCGTCGACGCTGCGGCGCGTGTCGGCGTGGATCGTGCTGTTTCCCGTGCTGCTGCTGGTACTCGCGGCCGGCGCCGCGGGGACGGTCGCGGCCGGCGACGGCATCACCGGCACGGCCGCCTCGACGCTGCTCGACACCGGCACGGTCGAATACTGCCGTCCGGACGGCATCCCGCTGGCCATGGACATCGCCCGCCCGCGCCCGGACGGCCGGGCCGCCCCGGTGGCGCTCTTCCTCCACGGCGGTGGCCTCGTCTTCGGCAACCGCAAGCCGTCCGGCCCGGGCGCGCTCCTGGCCGGGTCGCGGCTGGTCCCGCTGCGCGACGCCCTGACGGCCCGCGGGTTCGCCGTCGCCTCGATCGACTACCGCCTGGCGCCCGCGGCGCGCTGGCCGGCGCCGCTGACCGACGTGCGGTGCGCGGTGCGGTTCCTCAAGGCCAACGCGGCGGAGCTGAACCTCGACCCGGCGCGGATCACGGCCGTGGGCACCGGAACGGGCGGCACGCTGGCGTCCCTGCTCGGCGTGGCCAGGGATCCGGACAGCGCGGTCCGCGCGGTGGTGGCCCTGGACGCCCCGGCCGACTTCGACCTGACGGGCCTGGACCCGCTCACCAGGGCATCGATCCTGACGGCGCTGGGCCGTTCCCCGGCGACCCTGCGCGAGGCGAGCCCGCTGGCCTATCCGGGCGCGGGCGCACCGCCGTTCCTGATCGGGCCGGGCGGCCGGAAGTCCGCCGAGTTCGCGGACCACCTGCGCGCGGCCGGTGTCCCGGTGACGACCGGCGGCGCCGAACCGGCCGCGGTGGCGGACTTCCTCGCCGCGGCCGCCGGCGGACCGGGGGCGTGACGGCGTCGCGGCCCTCGTGGCGCGGCTTGACCTGGAGCGCGCTCCAGGGCCTAGCGTGAGAACCACGCCGACCGCACGTCAGGAGAACGCTTCATGGAGCTCGGTTTCCACCTTCCCATCTTCGACATCGACGGCGGGACCACCGCCATCGCCGGCGAGCTCGCCCGGGTGGGCAGCGCGGCGGAGGAGGCCGGGGCGACCTGGCTGTCCTTCATGGACCACTACTTCCAGATCGAGCCGACCGGCCGGCCCGCCGAGTCGAACATGCTGGAGGGCTACACCACCCTCGGCTTCCTCGCCGCGCACACGTCCCGGATCGAGCTCGGCCTGCTCGTCACCGGCGTGACGTACCGGCACCCCGGCCTGCTCGCGAAGATCGTCACCACCCTCGACGTCCTCTCGGGCGGCCGGGCGGTGCTCGGCGCGGGGGCCGCCTGGTTCGAGCGCGAGCACCGGGGGATGGGCGTGCCGTTCCCGCCGATCGCCGAGCGGTTCGAGCGGCTCGAGGAGACGCTGCGCATCTGCGGGCAGATGTGGGACCCGGAGAACAACGGCCCGTTCGAGGGCAAGCACTACCAGCTGGCCGAGACGCTCTGTTCGCCCCAGCCGATCCACCGGCCGAAGGTGCTGATCGGCGGCGGGGGAGAGCGCAAGACGCTCCGGCTCGTCGCGCAGTACGGCGACGCGTGCAACCTGTTCGCGTCCTCGCCCGAGGACGTCGCGCACAAGCTGGACGTGCTGCGCGGCCACTGCGACGACGTCGGCCGCGACTACGACGAGATCCGCAAGACGGTCCTGGCCAACAACCCCCGCCCGACACCCGAAACCCGCGACGACTTCGTCCGGGCCATGGCGGACTACGCGAAGCTCGGCATCCGCACGGCGATCGTCACGCCGACGACGGGCTCGCCCGCCGCGTGGATCGAGGGCATGGCGCCGGCCGTGCCGCAGCTGGCCGACCTCGGCTAACCGCACAGGCCGGCGGTCAGGATCCGCGCGGTGACCAGGTCCGGGCGCTGCAGCGGCAGCGCGTGGATCACGCTGCGTCCGGCGAGCAGCAGCCGGACCGGGACGGTCACCGCGCGCACGTCGGCCCGGACCTGGACGCGGTGCTGGAGGCCGACGCCCTCGCCACGATGGCCGCCGGTCTCGTCACCGGGATCCTCGTCGGAGAGAGTACACGGCCGAGCAGGCTTTCGCTCTCGTCGAATACCGCCTCGGCCACCTGTTCGCGGCTTGTTTCGGTGTCCATAGTGGACGTTCCGGTGATTTCGTTCCGGTGATCGGTGAACCGTTCACGGCGTGGCGCCGTGTGCCGGGGTGAGGTGGCGACCAGAGAGGAGGGGCTGATGCCCCACGGACGCAGTACCGGACGACACCGCAAACAGGCCACGATCGGGCTGGCGGCGCTGCTGGGAGTCGCGGGGGCGACAGCGACGGCGATCGCCCTCAGCAGCCCGGCGAGCAACGCGGCGACCGAAAGCTGCGGCGGCCTGGACACGGCGCTGCAGAACAACCTCACGTTCATCGCGGGCCAGCAGGCGGCCCCCAACGCCCAGTCGGCGGCCCGGATCGCCAACCGCCAGGCGGTGGTCGACCAGATCCAGCAGCGCCGCGCGGCGGCGGGCTGCGGCGGAGCCGTGGCGGCGAACGCGGTCGCCACCCAGTGCGCGGCCATCGCCGGCGCGGCCCAGAAGGACGCGGCCGCCGCGAAGGACGCCCAGGCCGGCGCCAACGGCATGGCCAAGGGCAAGGCCAAGAACGGCAAGGCCGCGAAGCAGGGCAAGGCCGAAGCCGACGGCGCGGCCGACCAGAACGGCATGGCCGGGCAGGGCGCCGGAGCCGCGGACCAGAACGGCATGGCCGCGGCCGGCAAGGCGAAGCAGAAGGGCAAGGCGGCCGAGAAGAGCAAGGCGGCCGACGAGAACGCCGCGGCGGGCCAGCAGGACGCGGCCGCCCAGGACGACGCGGCCGCCCAGGCCTGCGACGTGGTCCAGAAGTGCGTGGCCCAGGCCGCCGGAGCCGACGCCAACGGCATGGCCGCCCAGAACGGCGCGGCCGCCGAGAACGGCATGGCAGGCGGCAACGGCATGGCGAACCAGAACGGCATGGCCAGCGGGAACGGTGCCGCTGACAGCAACGGCATGGCCAACCAGAACGGTATGGCCAACGGTATGGCTGACCAGAACGGCATGGCGAACCAGAACGGCGCCGCCGACAGCAACGGCATGGCCAACGGCAACAGCGCGGCCAGCCAGAACGGCATGGCCGACCAGAACAGCATGGCCAACGGCAACGGCATGGCCGACCAGCAAGGCATGGCAGCCCAGAACAACGCGGCCCAGAACAACGCGGCCCAGAACAACGCGGCCCAGAACAACGCGGCCCAGAACAACGCGGCCCAGAACAACGCGGCCCAGAACAACGCGGCCCAGAACAACGCGGCCCAGAACAACGCGGCCCAGAACAACGCGGCCCAGAACAACGCGGCCCAGAACAACGCGGCCCAGAACAACGCGGCCCAGAACAACGCGGCCCAGAACAACGCGGCCAACCAGGACTGCACCGCCATCCTCGACTGCGTTTCCCAAGCGACCGCCGACTCCGGCGCGGCCGCGGATCAGCAGGGCATGGCCGCCGACCAGCAGGGCACGGCCACCGCCCAGAACGGCAACGGCCAGCAGAAAGCCAAGGCCAAGGCCAAGAACAAGGCAGCGGGCAACGCGGCCGAGCAGGCGGCCGCGGCCGCCGTCGCGGAGAAGTGCGTAGCCGACAGCGCGGCCGCGACCGACACCACCGCGACCGACACCACCGGCAACACCGCGACCGACACGACGGGCAACACCGCGACCGACACGACGGGCAACTCCGCAGCCGCAACCGCGAAACAGGGCAACTGAGACCAGGAGGGTGTGCACCGGCGGCGGGCCGGTGCGCACCCTCCGCTGCGGCACGTGGCCCCGAGAAGCACCCGATCCGGTGACCGGCGGGAACTCCGGCCCGCCGGTGCTCGTTGACCGGAGGGAGCGCAGTAACCTGGTGCGCGCCCTTGACCGACGACAGCACGAGGCTTCAGTGACCACCGATCCGGCGGCCGAGGACCTGCGGGAGGCGGCCGACGAGCTCGCCGTCGCCGGGCAGCTCCCGCGATTCCTGCTGATGTACAAGTTCGCCATCGAAGAGCTGATGACGAAGCTGCGGATCCTCAGCGAGGAGTTCGACTTCGTCCACCGCCACGACCCGATCGAGCACATCACGAGCCGGGTCAAGCGGCCGGAGGCGATCAAGGAAAAGGTCCGCCGCCGCGGTCTGGGCGATGACTGGGTCGCCGCCGCGCACGTCCTCGACGACATCGCCGGCATCCGCGTGGTCTGCCCGTTCGTCTCCGACGTCCACGAAGTCGCCCGGATGCTCACCGCACAGGACGACGTCGAACTGTTGCGCACCAAGGACTACATCGCGCGCCCGAAGGCGAACGGCTACCGCAGCCTGCACCTGATCGTGCGGATCCCGGTGTTCCTGTCCGACCGGGTCGAGAAGGTCAAGGTCGAGGTGCAGCTGCGCACCATCGCGATGGACTTCTGGGCCGCTGTCGAGCACAAGCTGTCCTACAAGTACGCCGATCGCGTCCCGGACGACTTCGCGGGCGAACTCGCCGCCGCGGCCCGGACGGCCGCCGACCTCGACGCCCGGATGGCCGCCCTGCACGAACGGATCCGCTGAGTCACGGCGCGAGCGCGTCGAGCAGGATGCCGAGTCCGAACTCGAACTCCGCTTCGTGGTCGCACACCGCGAGGTACGGCGCTGCCGCCGAGACGGCCGGCAGCCCGGACGCCGAGAGGTCCGCGAGCCGGCCCCGATCGCCCGTATCGCTGAACGTCGGCGCCGCGTCGACCTCGCGCATCAACGTCCCGATCAGGAACGCCAGCACCGCGCGCAGCCCGTGCACCGCGCGGTCCGGCGGGTAGCCCGCCGCGAGCAGCGGGCCGAGCACGGCCTCCACCGGGGCGAGCGCCGTCATCGACGCGAGCTGCCGGGTCAGCACGAGCGGCGCCGCGCGCGGGTGATCGAGCATCGCGGCCCGGAACCCGTGCGCCAGCGCGGACATCGTCTCCCGCAGGCCCGTTCCCGGTGCGGGTGCGGGAATCGCGGCCAGCAGGACCTCGGCGACGCCGTCCAGCAGGGCGTCCTTGCCGTCGACGTGGTTGTACAGGCTCATCGGGTCGACGCCGAGCCGCCGCGCGAGCTTGCGCATGCTCACCGCCGCCAGGCCTTCTTCGTCGACGAGCGCGAGTGCTTCCTTCAGGATCCGCGCGCGCGACAGGACGTCCGCGTCCCGGGGCGGACGGCCGCGCCGGCCCGTCACGCGGCGAGCACCGCGGGCAGGCTTTCGTAGCCGCGCAGGATCCGCGTCTCCCGGCGGCGGCCCCCGGGCAGCACGCGCAGGCCGGGGAACCGGTCGAAGATCGTGCGCAGGCCGATCTCGCCCTCCATGCGCGCCAGCGAAGCGCCCAGGCAGTGGTGCCGCCCGGCGCCGAACGCCACGTGGTCGCGCGCCCCGGCCCGGGTGACGTCGAAGACCGCCGGGTCGGCGAACACCGCGGGGTCGCGGTTCGCGCCGGCCAGCACCGTCGTCACCAGCGCCCCGCGCGGCAGGGAAACCCCGGCCACTTCCGTGGCGCGCGTCGCGAGCCGGCCGGTCAGCAGGACCGGCGGGTCGTAGCGCAGCACCTCCTCGACGGCGTTGCCCCACAGCTCCGGCCGCTCGCGCAGCACGGCGAGCTGCCCGGGATCGCCGGCCAGCAGGGCGATCCCGCTGCCGAGGAGGTTGACGGTCGTCTCGAACCCGGCCGCCAGCACCAGGCCCGCGGTGGACTTCAGCTCCGTCTCGGTGAGGCCGACGCCGCCGTCGCGGGCCGCGACGAGCTTGCTGAACAGGTCGGTGCCGGGGCGCCGGCGCAGGTGCTCGAGGTGCTCGCCGAGCCAGGCGTCGAACTCGCCCAGCGCGGTCTCGACGTGGCGGAACGTGCGCCAGCCCAGGCCGAGGTCGAGGCTGGGCGCGGCGGCCGCGCCCAGCGACAGCACCTTGCCGAGGTCGGACGGCGGCACGCCGAGGATCTCGCTGATGACCGTCACCGGGAGCAGGCCGCAGTAGGACTCTACGAGGTCGAGCGGCCGGCCCGGCTCGAGCTTGTCGAGCAGCCCGTCGGCGATCTCCTGGACGCGGCCGCGCAGCTGCTCGACCGCACGCGCGGTGAACACGCCGGTGACCAGCTTGCGGTAGCGCGTGTGCTTGGGCGGGTTGACGGCGAGCAGCGACGGCGGCCGCACCGGGTGCAGGTGCTCGCCTGCCGACCACTCGACGAGCCGGCCGAGCGGCGAGCCGTCGGACCCGACGACGCCGACGCGGAAGTCGTCGCCGGCCAGCACTTCCCGGACCGCGGCGTGCGTGGTGGTCATCCAGCCGAAGCGGGTGCGGGCGAGCGGCCCGGCGGCGCGGATCTCCTCGAACAGTCCGGTCAGGTCACGCCCGTCGGCGGCCGCCACGACCATCCGCCCCTGGAGGTCCCCGCGCCGGGCTTCGCGGCGCAGCACGGCCCGGGGGAGCGCGTGGCCGAGGCCCCACCGGATGGCGGGCTTGGCCCGGGCCAGAGCTGAGTCGAGCACCGTCACGGCGTCCCCTTCCCTCGGCGTGCCTACAATGTAGGTTATCGGGCATTACCTACGGCGTAGATCAAGGAGCGCCGATGAGCGAGTTCGACATCCCCGGCCCGGAGGTCCTCGCGGCCCGGCAGAAGCTGGTGCTCGACCACTTCCGCGACGAGGTCGCCCAGGACTGGGACGCCACGCTCGCGACGTTCCCGCACCCGCACTACGAGGTCGTCGCGACGATGACCGTCCACGACGGCGACGGCGCCGTCCGCGGCTACTACCGCGACACCCGCACCGCGTTCCCCGACCAGCACCACGAGCTGATCGCGCTGCGGCACAGCGCCGACGCGGTCGTCGTCGAGTTCTGGCTGCTGGGCACGCACCTCGGCCCGCTCGGCCCGATCCCGGCGACCGGGTCCCGCTTCCGCGTCCGCATGACGGCGTACTTCGTGTTCGACGCCGGGGAAAAGCTGGTGTGCGAGCGCATCTACTTCGACACGCTCTCGCTGCTCAAGCAGCTGATCGGCGGGGTGGCCAAGAAGAACCCGAAGAACTGGCCGTTGCTGCTCCGGGTGGCACGGGGCTTCCTGGCGATGTCGGGGGAGCGGCCGGACCCGCGGCTGACGGAGACGACGGAACCGGTGCTGCGGCCGGTCTGACCCGCCACATCGCGTCGAGGCGCCGGCCGAGGACCACCCAGCCGACCTTGCCGCCAGGACCGGGTTCACATGACGTGGACCGGGTGGCGGTCCGGCCGATCTGGCGCCACCGCGACGCGCGCCCGGCGACGCACCTCGCCGCCGCCCTGCTGACGGAGCCCTACCGCGGCTGACTTCGCGCCGGAGCGAGCAGGACGCCCAGCGCCACCAGCTCTGTCAGCGCCATCCCGCGTTCGACGAGGCCGAGCGGGATGAGCGTCCACCAGCGGCCGCCGTCGACGGCGGCGACCACCACCGCCCCGAGGATCACCGCGAACCAGCCCAGCGACGCGATCGCGAGCACCTGGGCGAGCCACCGGCGTGCGGGCGAGTCCGGGAGCGCCGCGTGCGCCGCGATCAGCACCGCCAGCGGGAGCGCCACGAAGGCCACCACGCTCGCGACGCGGTGCAGCGTGCCGCCGAAGTCCGAGCGCGAGACCGTCGCCCAGTCCGGCTTCGGGAAGGCCACGATGACCAGCAGCCCGACCGTCCACAGTGCACCCAGTACGGCCGCGGCCGCGGGCAGCCGCCGCTGGCTGTGCAGGACGGCGAAGCCCGCCGCCGAGCCGAGCGCCACCAGGACCACCGCGAGGTCGAACAGCCCCTTGTGCTCCGACAGCCCGTATTCGCTGATCGTGCGGCGCGTCGCGCTGATCTCGTCGGTCGGCGGGATGACCTGCAGCAGCAGCACCAGCGCGGCACCGAGCGCGAGCGCGGCGACCCCGCTCAGCGAGATCGCGAACGACGTGCGTCGCGCAGGGACCGTGACCATGAACCGACCGTAGCCGATGGGCGGTGGCACTCCGGTGAAACGTCCTTTTGGGCGGCCATCGGTGTGAAAGCAAGGTGAAGACTCTACGACTTACGGCGGTTACCGTAGCCGGTTTTCGTCCATTACGGTCACTCCCTACCGGTACGTCCGTGCTGTGCCGGCCTCGGTCAAGGAGGGCTTTGCCTGTGGGGAATTCACCAAGAAGACTGGTGCTGATGGCTTCGGCCGTGGCGTTGGCGGGGGCGTTCCTGGCGTTACCGGCCGGTACCGCCGGCGCCGCTCAGAACATCCTGCGTGCCGACAAGTCGGTCGCGCGCTCGTGCTTCGCGAAAGTGCTGCCCAAGGGCACGTCGGGCACCGATCGCCGCGAGCTCACGTCCACTGTGGACGGACTCGTCCAGGCCCGGCTGAAGCCGACCTCGGGTGCCGAGGGCGACTGGGACATCGCCGTGTTCGACAAGGCGACGGGCGCGATCGTCGCCGCTTCGGCGGCGTTGCGCACCCACGAACTCGCCGAAAGCTTCGTGAAGAAGGGCCAGGAGCTCGTCGTCCAGGGCTGCCGCTACGGCGGCTCGGCCGGCCAGGCCCAGCTCGGCGTCGACTTCCTCGCGCTGACGCCGCAGGGCACGCCGACGACCGCGCAGAAGGCGCAGCTGGTCCGCGTCCAGACGCCGACCCGCGCCGACAAGACCGAGCTGACCTCCCTCGGCCTCGACGTCACGGAGAAGGGCGACGCGACCGGGGTCGAGGTCGTCCTCGCCAACGACGCCGACCGCCAGACGCTCAAGAACAGCGGCTTCAAGTCCCAGGTGATCGAGGCCGACCTCTCGGCCAAGTCGGTCGCCGACGCGAAGACCGACCGCCAGTACGCCGCGACGACCGCCGCCTCGGCGCTGCCGTCCGGGCGCACGAGCTACCGGCACCTCTACGACTACAACTACGAGATGAAGGAGCTGGCCCGCAAGAACCCCGGCCTCGTCTCGGCGTTCACCATGCCGGAGTCGACCTGGGAAGGCCGGGACGTCGTCGGCATCGAAATCGCCTCGGACGTCAAGAACGTCACGGACGGCAAGCCGGTGAACTTCACCATGGGGGTGCACCACGCCCGGGAGTGGCCGGCGGGCGAGCACGTCATGGAGTGGGCCTACGAGCTGGTCAACGGCTATGCCCACGACGCGGCGATCCGTGCCATGGTCGGCAAGACCCGCAACATCGTCGTGCCGATCATCAACCCGGACGGGTTCGAGATCTCCCGCGAGGCCGAACCCAAGGGCGACTTCACGCGCTTCGACTACGAGATGAAGCGCAAGAACTGCAACGTCAACGACTCGCCGCCGCAGTACGCCACCGGCGTCTGCAAAGCGAACCCGGGCGGCCGTGTCCGCGGCACCGACCCCAACCGCAACTACGCGGGCTTCTGGGGCGGCAACGGCGCCGAACTGGCTTGGAGCGGCGACACCTTCCGCGGGTCCGGGCCGTTCAGCGAGCCCGAGGTCCGCAACGTGCGCTCGATCGTGTCCTCGCGCCAGGTGACCAACCTGCTGACGATGCACACCGTCGCCGCGCTGGTGCTGCGCCCGCCGGGCGTGGCCGACGTCCGGGCGCCGTTGGAGGAGCCGGCCTACAAGGCCCTCGGTGACAAGCTGGCCTCGCGCAACGGCTACACCAGCGAGCCGAGCTGGGCGCTCTACGACACCACCGGCACCACCGAGGACTGGTCGTACTGGGCCACGGGTGGCTGGGGCTTCACCATCGAGGTCGGCGGCAACGGCTTCCACGGGCCCTTCGCCGACAGCGTCGTGGCGGAGTACGAAGGCCTGGCCCCGGCGGCCGGTGCCGGCAAGGGCGGCAACCGGCAGGCGTTCCTGGACATGCTGGGCAACGCGGCCGACCCGCAGCAGCACTCGACGCTGATCGGCTCGGCGCCGAAGGGCTACCAGCTCAAGCTGCACAAGACGTTCCAGACGCCGACGTCGCCGGTGATCCAGCCCGACGGCTCCACCAAGCCGCCGATCTACGTCACCGACGACCTGAACTCGAGTTTCACGACGACCGGTGGGCGGTTCGCCTGGTCGGTCAACCCGTCGACCCGGCCGTACGTGGCGGGCCGCTACGGGCGCGACCCGCAGGGCCCGGCGCAGCAGGGCTTCGCGGTGACCAACCCGGCCGGCGTGCCGCCGATCAACCAGAACTACCCGGTCGACCCCTCGGGTGACTCGTTCACCTTCCACGTGAACGGCCTGCCCCAGGTCGACAACGGGAAGTTCAGCGTGAACATCAACTGGAAGAGCTCGGTCACCGACTGGGACCTGTTCATCTACGACGCGGCGGGCAACCTGGTCAGCTCGTCGGCCAACGGCGGCACGACGTCCGAGCACGCCGTGCTGTTCGACCCGCCGGCCGGCGACTACAAGGCGGTGGTGGTCAACTACGACCAGGCCGACCCCAACGCCGTCGACGACTGGACCGGAGACGTCTCGTTCGCGTCGCCGATCCCGCCGACGTACGGGCCGAAGGAGGCCTACCAGCTGACGTGCACGTCGCCGAAGGGCCAGCTCGTGGGCGTGGCGGACGTGTACGCCGACCGCGGCCAGACGGTCGACGTCGGCGAGGTCTGCACCCGGTCCGCGCACGCCCAGAAGCAGCGCGCTTCGGGTGGAGTCCGGTAGTCCGTTTCTCGTTCGTGAAGGCCTCTTCGCTGCGGCGGGGAGGCCTTCACGGCGTTACGGCGAGGGTCATGCCCAGGGCCACGAGGATCGTGCCGACGACGCGGTTGAGGGTGGGTTCCGCGTGGGCGTACCAGCGTCGGGTGGCGGGCGCGGAGAAGAGCAGAGCGACGGACAGGTGCCAGGCGGTCGAGGTCGCGAGGATCAGCACGACCGCCGCCGCCTTGACAGCGGTGGGCTGGGTCGGGGGAAGGGTGGCGGTGAGGACGCTGCCGAAGAACGCGGCGGCTTTCGGGTTGGTGAGGTTGCTGACCACGCCCTGGCGGAAGTGGTGGGGGTTGCCGCCGCGACCCGGCGGCTGGGTGTCGGGCTCGGCCTGGCTTGGCTGTGGTGCGGGCTCCTCGCCGCAGCTCGGCGGGGGCACGACTTCTCCGTCCCGGCTTGGCGGCGATGGAGCCTCAGCGCGGTTCACCGGCGCTTTCGGCGCACCGGCACGCACCCACAGGCGCACGCCGAGCCAGGCCAGGTAGCCGCCGCAGACCACGCGCAGCCCGGTGGCCAGCCACGGCGCTCTGGCCAGCACGCTCCCCAGCCCGAAGACGGCGACGGCGGCCAGCACCCCACCCGCGGCGACGACACCGAGCGCCACCGCCACCGCGGCCCGCCGGCTGCCGGCCGCGGCGGTGTGCGCGATGAGCACGAAGTTCGGGCCGGGCGAGACGGCCGCCGGGAGGTAGGCCAGCAGCACGGTCCCCAGCGTGGCGGCGGGATTCACACGGCTCAGCCTGACATGCCGGCGGGCGCGTGGGCCGCCGGGATCAGCTCTCGCCGCGCGGCCACGCGGTTTCGCGGCGGGCTCACCCTGCACAAGCAGGCGGACCTCACGCCGCCCGTCCACCCCCGCCGACCACCTGGTCACGCATCGTCCGCAGCGCCTGGTGGTCCACAGTGGACGGATCGGCCGCGAGCCATTCGCCGATCTCGTGCAGGAACTCCTCCGGCGTCATCGGGGCGGCGGGCAGGTCGCCCGGGTCGGCCGTGGTCAGGTCGCCGCTGCGGCTCGGGTACACGATCATCGCGCCGCGCAGCGCCACTCCCGGCAGCAGGTCGCGGTACGCCGCCAGACTCTCCGCCAGCCTGCTGCCGCCGCCGCGGAACGGCCGTCCGTTGCGCAGCAGCCTGCCGTCCTCCGCCGTCTCGTAGTGGCCGGGCAGCCACAGCTTCGACTCGATGAGCACCAGGCGCTTCCCGCACAGCACCGCGTGGTCGACGTCGGCGAACACCGAGCCCGGCCACGCGAGCCCGTGGAAGATCCGGGCGCCGGGCAGCCGGGTCAGGTACGCCTCGAGCAGGTCGGCGGTGAGCCGCTCGGCCAGCTCGTCGCGCTCGGTGCCGGGCGCGCCGAACACGGTGCGGCCGCCGAACTCCTCGGCGTACGCCTCGCGCGCCCGGCTCGCCCGCAGGTAGCCGCGGGCCAGGCGCTGGACGAGCAGCGCGGTGCCGGCGGTCAGCAGCAGCCAGACGATGAGCACCGGTGTGCTGAACCCGACCCCGGTGACCAGCGGCAGCAGCACCAGCACCATCCCGCCCACCGCGGCGACCACCGGCGCGTGCCCGGGCCCGCGGCGGCGGCCGTGGCGCGTCCGGGTGTCCTGCCCGGCGAAGTGCCACCAGCTCAGGTCCTCGGCGTCCAGCTCGGGCAGGTCGGGGACGAACCCGGGCTCGTCCCCGAAGCGCCGCCGGGGCCGCGGCCGGACCGGGACGGGCACCACGGTCGCGACGCCCGAGTCGTACCGCGCGCGGGCGACGGGGTCGCCGAGGACGTCGTAGGCCTCGCGGAGCAGGCGGAACGTGCCGACCGTGCCGCCGCCGTCGGGGTGCATGGTCTTCGCCAGCCGGCGGTAGGCCGTCTTGACGTCGGCCGCCGTGGCGTCCCGGCGGACGCCGAGCACCTCGTAGTAGTCGACCTCGGGCACGCGGGCGTTCACCTCCGGATGGCTGCGCGAAGACTTTATGGGGTCGGGCCGACGGGTTCTCCACCGCCTCCGCGGCGCGTCGGGGTGATGGTCCTCCGGCGCAGGTCAGTGCGTGTCAGGAGTTTTACCGCTGAGGGCGCGGGGTTCGGGCCCGTGGCCCGCCGGCGCCGGAGGATTGCGTGACGGCGCCCCGCGCGGGGTGTCCGGCGCGTTTACCGTGGTCCGTGAATGTCCATTGAGGACTCGCTGTCACTCGGAAGTGTTGTCGCGGCGCGAATCGTCGGCACGCTGGTGACGTTTCGTAGCCGGAAATCACCCGAAGGGACGGGAACAGGTGTTCGAATCCGCGGTTAGGATAGAGGCATGTCCACGGCACTCCACAGACGTGACGGGCCCACCGCCACCCCACCTCGGCAGCGGGCCCGTCACCCCCGTCAGCGCTCGCGCAGCAGGAAGCGCTGGAGCTTTCCGCTCGCGTTGCGCGGCAGCGCGTCGATGAACCGCACCCGGCGCGGGTACTTGTACGGCGCGGCAACGGCTTTGGCGTGCTCCTGCAGGGCTTGCACGAGGTCCGGGCCGGGGGTGACGCCGGGGCGGAGCACGACGAAGGCGGTCACGAGCGCGCCCCGGTCCGGGTCCGGCGTGCCGACGACAGCGCATTCGCCGACGTCCGGGTGGCTGAGCAGCACCTCTTCGACCTCGGGAGCGGCGATGTTGTAACCGGAGGAGACGATCATGTCGTCGCTGCGCGCCACGAACCGGAAGTAGCCATCGGGTTCGCGGACGTAGGTGTCGCCGGTGATGTTCCAGCCGTCGCGGACGTAGTCGGCCTGTCGCGGGTCCTCGAGGTAGCGGCAGCCGGTGGGGCCCCGCACGGCGAGCAGTCCCGGCGTGCCGTCGGGCACCGGCGTGCCGTCGATGTCCAGGACGGCGGCGCGGAACCCGGGCACCACGGTGCCGGTCGTGCCGGGCCGGGCGGCTTCATCGGCGGCGGAGATGAAGACGTGCAGCATCTCCGTGCTGCCGATGCCGTCGATGAGCGGGTGACCGACGACGTCGCGGTACTGCTCGGCCACGGCTGCGGGGAGGGCTTCGCCGGCGGAGACGGCGCGGCGCACGCCTTTGAGGAGCGGGCCGTCCCCGGAGCCGAGGATCGCGCGGTAGGCGGTCGGCGCGGTGAACAGCACGGTCACCGACCGCTCGGCGACGGTCGAGGCCAGCTCCTGGGGAGTGGCGCGCTCCAGGAGGAGCACGGACGCGCCGGCGTGCAGCGGGAAGATCAGCAGGCCGCCGAGGCCGAAGGTGAACGCGAGGGGAGGGGTGCCGCAGAAGAGGTCGTCCGCGGTGGGCTTCAGGACGTGCCGGGAGAAGGTGTCGGCGATGGCGAGCAGGTCGCGGTGGAAGTGCATGGTGGCCTTGGGTGTCCCGGTGGTACCGGAGGTGAAGGCGAGCAGCGCGACGTCGTCGGCGGCGGTCGGCACGTCGGCGAACGTCGCCGGGTGCTTCGCGCAACGTTCGGCGAGTTCGGCGCCGTAGGAGACAACAGGCAGTCCGGGCGGCAGCTCGTCGAGCAGGCGCTCGTCGCACAGCGCGACGGACGGCCGCGCTCGGTCGACGATCTTGTCGAGCTCGTGCCGGCGCAGCATGGGCATCGTCGAAACGGCGACAGCGCCGGCCTTGAGGACGCCCAGCCAGCAGGCGGCCAGCCACGGCGTGTTGGTGCCGCGCAGCAGCACGCGGTTCCCGAGGACGACCCCGAGCTCGGCGGTGAGGACGTGCGCGATCCGGTTGGCGCGCGCGAGAACCTCGCCGTACGTCCACGTTTCGCCGAGCGAGCGCAGGCAGGGCCGGTCCGCGCCGAGACGGCCGATGGTGCCGTCGAGCAGTGTCGTGGCGGCGTTGAGCCGATCGGGGTAGTGCAGCTCGGGCAGATCGAAGACGAGCCGGGGCCACTGGTCCGCGGGCGGCAGCCGGTCGCGGCAGAACGAGTCGGCGTGCGCGCTGGGAGTAAGCCTCATGGCAGCTCCTCGGGTCGACCTGGACCTCGAGAAACCTAGCACTCGTTGCGACCGTCGAGAAGACGCAATGCTGCACGCTTGACGGCGGCGACGGACAGGCAATACCGCTCCGTCGACCGGGGGCAGCGCACAGTGACGGCCCGCGCGGGTGGAGAGCGCGTCCGTGGGTTTACCGCTGGACCGTCCTTAAAGGACAAAGGTCACTCCGCGGCGGGCGCGACCGTGGCGTCGGCCTGGCCGGCTCGGCGCAGGGAGTCCGCTACGAACCCGCTGCCTTTCAGCTCCTCGACGAGGTCGTGCAGGAAGGCGATCGTGACAGGTCGGCGGGTCGGCGTGGTCCCGACGGCCTGCTGGATCTGCATGAACCGCTCGGGAATCACCCGCGTCCCCGGATGCGAAGCGACGTAGGCGGTCATCGGCTGCCGGATCCCGGCCGCCACCTCCAGGCCCTGCTCCTCGAACACGGCAACGCCGTCTGCGCCGCGGACGATCGTCGCGTGCTCCAGCATCCGCGTGAGGAACAGGTCGTACGCCGACCCCTGCTTCACGCCGATCCGGACGCCCGCCCGGTCGACGTCGGCGGGCGAGCCGAACGGCGAGTCCGCAGGCACCACGTACACGCCTTCGATGACGACGTACGGCGCGGTGAAGGCGACCGAAGCCGCGCGCGCCGGCTCGATCGCCAGGAAGCACAGGTCGGCCGCCCCCGAGGTCAGCGCCTGGAACGACTTCCGGGCCGCGTCGAAGCACGCGAACTCCACGGGCACGTCCAACCGCGCCGCCACCTCGCGCGCGAGGTCGACCGTGACGCCCCCGGGTGCGTCCGGCGTCCCGTGGGCGAGCACCGGATTGCCGAGGTTGATGGCCGCGCGCAGAACACCGGTGGGCGCGAGGTCGGCGGAAAGATCTCCCATGACCGCCGAGAGTAACCGCGACGACAGCCCCGGGCGGCCCGAATGTTGCTCACACCACCGGCGGCCGGTCCCGCTCACTCCACCGGCATCCGGTCCGCGGTTGTCAGCTCGAAGACCGTCTCCTGCTCGTAGACCTCGCCCGGCCGCAGGACCGTGCTCGGGAAGTCCGGCCGGTTCGGCGAGTCCGGGAAGTGCTGGGCCTCCAGCGCGAACCCCGCGCCCGGACTGCCGAGGTGGTTACCCGAATAGAACTGCACGCCCGGTTCGGTCGTCCACATCGTCAACAGCCGCCCGGACGTCGGGTCCCAGGCTCGGGCGGCGAACGGCGATCCCTTGTCGAGGACCCAGTTGTGGTCGTAGCCGCCGCCGATTGCCAGCTGGGGGTCCGGGTCGGCGAGGCGGGCGCCGATCGGGGCCGGGTGGCGGAAGTCGAACGGTGTGCCGAAGACCGGTGCCGGGGCGCCGACCGGGATCAGGTCCTCGTCGACCGGGCAGTACGCGCGCGCGGCGATCGCCAGCGAATGGTCGTACACGGAACCGGCGCCGGCCAGGTTCCAGTACGTGTGGTTGGTCAGGTTGACGACCGTCGGCGCGTCCGTGGTCGCGCGGTAGCCGATGCGCAGCCGGGAGCCGAGGCGGTAGGTCACCTCGACCGCGAGGCGGCCGGGGTAGCCCTGGTCGCCGTCCGGGCTGACCAGCGTGAGCCGCACGCCGTCCGGGACCGGGGTTGCCGACCACACCCGCGTGTCGAACCCCGCCGGGCCGCCGTGCAGGCTGTTCTTCCCGTCGTTGACCGGCACCCGGTGCAGGACGCCGTCGAGGGCGAACGCGCCGCCCGCGATGCGGTTGGCGAACCGGCCGATCACCGCGCCGAGGAACACCCGCGGGGCGCCGGGCCGGTTGTTCGCGACGTAGCCGTCGAGGTCGGGGTGGCCCAGGACGACGTCGGCCGGCCGGCCGGAACGGTCCGGCGCCGACACGGACTGGATGACCCCGCCGTAGTCGAGCACGCGCACGGTGAGCCCGCCGGGCCGGGACAGCGTGAACCGGTGGACGTCGGTGCCGTCGACGCGCCCGAACACCTCCCGGGTGACTTCGGTAAGCGTCATCGGCGAACCCTCCGCAAGCGCTGTTAGCGCTAACAGCATGCGTGAGGCGGCGCCGTGCGGTCAAGGGTCCGTACCGGCGGCATCATCCGCCGCGGCGCCAAGCTGATCTACCCCTACGCCGAAGCCACCGTGCCGAAGGTGACCGTGGTCGTCCGCAAGGCCTATGGCGGCGGCTACGCGGTGATGGGCTCGAAGCACCTCGGCGCAGACGTCACCCTCGCCTGGCCCACCGCGGAGATCGCGGCGATGGGCGCAGAAGGCGCGGTGCAGGTGCTCTACCGGCGCGAGCTGGCCGAGCTGCCGCCGGAGCGCCGGGCCACGGCTCGAAGACGGCGGAAGCGCTGCACCGGGCCTACTGCGCGGCGGGTGTTCGCGAGCAGTGGCAGACGTACGTTGCGGATCACGCCACCGGAATCCTCGCCGGAAACGCCGACGCGCACCAGTGGATCGTCAAGCGCTTCACCGGAGAGCAGGCGCCGTCCAACTGCTGAGCACGGTGGACCGGCCCGGTCCCCGGCGTCAGACCTTGCTCGCGGCGAAGGCGGCAGCGTCGGAGGCGTCGCCGCCGTAGCTCAGGTGGGCCAGGAAGTTGGCGCCGCCCGGCTGGCAGACCGGATCGCCGTTGGCGCAGTAGTCCATGGTGCGGCTCTGGTAGGTCCCGGTCACCTGACGGCCGACCGCGCGGATCGGGTTGCCGAACAGCAGCACCGCCGCGATCCGCGGGGCCAGCTCGGGCGGGATGGTCGCGACGATCGGGCCGCCGACGACCGCGCCGTCGCTGCTGACGCCGAGCGAGTTGTCGACGACGTTGGCGCCCTGGGAGTAGCCGACCAGGACGAACCGCTGCTGCGGACAGGCGGCGGCCTGCGCCCTGACGTGGTTCACCAGGTCGGTGTTGCCCTTCTGCACCGACGCGGGCTCACCCAGGTCGGCCGGGTAGTTCACGGGGTAGCTGCTCAGCGAGCGCGGCCGCAGCGAACTCTGCACGGCCTGGTAGACGGGGTCGCCGACGACGAGGCCGAGCGTGCCCGGCTCGAACGTGCCGCGGGCGACCGGCACGTCGACGTCGGTGCAGGACGCGGCCGAGGCGGCCGGGGCGGTGGCGATGGCGAGGCCGGCGGCGGCGAGGCCGGCCGTGGTGACGGCGGAGAGCAGGACACGACTCATGGATGATCACACCTCTGGTGGCCGGAAACCGAATTCCCGCAAGCGCTTTCCCGAAAGGGATTCGTGCGGGTCACGGCAGCGTCGCAGTGACCGCCGATCGGAGGCAAGAAAAGATTTCCGGCCGCACCGGGAATTGTCTGGCGGGTGACAATCGGTCCGCTGTGGACGCTCAGGTGGCGTGCTGCCCGGCGTCGACGTGGTCCAGCAGAGCGGGGTCGAGACCGCGCAGGGCGGCCATCACGAACCCGGTGGCCAGTTCGCCCGCCGCGATCGGGTCGACGCCGGGGGAGTGGGAGACGTGCATCGCGGCCTGGCCGACCAAGCCGACCATCATCGCGGCGAGGAGGTCCGCACCGGGGCCGGGCGTGCGGCCGTGGGCGCGCAGGTGCGCCCGGACCCGGTCGACGACGTGGGTGGTGACGGTGTCGGCCAGCGCGCGGCGCTCGTTCGACATCTCGTCGACGGCGGAGTCGAACACCATGCGGAAGCTGTCCGGGTGGGCGCTCGCGTAGCTGAACATGGCCATCACGGCGAGCCGGACGCGTTCTTCGAGCGGAGTCGCGGCCGCCGTTTCGTAGGCGGTGAGCACCCAATTCCGCACCGCGGCGACCTCGCGCGTCACGGTGGCGCGGAAAAGCGCCGCCTTGTCGCCGAAATGCGCGTACAGGGTCGGCTTGGTGGTGTCGGCGCGTTCGGCGATCAGGCCCATGGTCGCCTGCGCGTAGCCGCGTTCGGCGAACACCGCGCGGGCGGCGTCGAGCAGTTCGCCGTCGGTCGGCCGGGCGGCCGTGCTCCGGCGGGTGCTGGATCGATCAGGGGAACTCGGCCGGCTCATGGCGGTGTACTGTACGGTCTCGCTGCTTTACCGCTCGGTAAAGCACACCCGCCCCCGTGGAGGGAACCTGGTGTCCGGCGACGGTGCTCGGCAGCAAGTCCCGGTGACGCAAGAGGTGTTCGGGCGCACGGAGCTGGCCGCGCTGATGCGGCCGGCGGTCCCGGCGCTGGTGGACTGGATCGTCCGGGAGGTGTGGCAGGCCGTCCCGGTGTACGCCCGCCACGGCCAGGTGACCCGGCACGGCGTCGAGTGCGCCGTGGTCCTCTTCGTCGACCTGGTCGAGGATCCGTTCGCGCCGCGGGACCGGCTGTACGAGACGTGCCGCCGCCTCGGCGCGGGCGAGGCCTACGAAGGCCGGACCCTCGACGACCTCCAGGCGGCGTACCGCCTCGGCACGCGCGCGGGCTGGCGCTGGATCATGCGCCTGGGCCGCCGGCACCGGCTGTCGTCGGCGGTGATGGCGCGCCTGGCGGAGATGTTGTTCGGCTACGCGGACGAGCTGGCCCGGATGTCGATCCGCGGGCACCGCGAGGCGCAGGCCGAGCTCGACGGCACGCAGGCGGGCCTGCGCCGCCGCCTGCTGCGGCTGGTGACCGGCCCGGTGGCGGTGACGGACGCGGTCCTCGCCGAGCTCGCGGCGGCGGCCGGGTGGCCGCTCCCGTCCGAAGTGGCGGCGGTGGCCCTGAAGTCCACAGTGGACCCGTCGTGGGGTCCCGAGGTGCTGGCCGACCTCGAGCCGCCGCAGCCGTACCTGCTGGTGCCGGCCCCGGTGGACGCACGGTTCTGCGCGTCCCTCGGCGTCCGGGCCGTGGTGGGGCCGCCGGTGTCCCCGGCGGCGTCGGCGCATTCCCTGCGCTGGGCGCGGGCGACGCTGCGGCTGGTGGGCGACGGCGCGCTGCCGGACGCCCCGGTGACGTGGTGCGCGGAGCACCTGACGACGCTGTGGCTGCTCGGTGACGCGCCGCTGGCGGACCAGGTGGCCCGCCAGGAGCTGGCGCCGCTGGCCCAGTTCCCGGAGCGCAGCCGGCGGCGGCTCGGCGAGACTTTGCTGTCGTGGCTGGAGAACGGCGGCAACTCGGAGAAGATCGCGGTGGATCTCTCGGTGCACCCGCAGACGGTCCGCTACCGCGTCCGGCAGCTGAAGCAGGCTTTCGGCGAGCGGCTGGAGGACCCGGAGGCGCGGTTCGCGATGCAGGCGGCGCTACGGGCGTCGGCGTTGCGGTCCCGGGGCGCGTGAAGGCCCTCCCGGCCGGGGACGCCGGCGAGGAGGGCCGTCACTTCAGTTCTTCACCAGCGCGGTCACGGCTTCGGCGAGCGGGGTGGTCGGGCGGCCGATGAGGCGGCGCAGGTCGCCGGACGCCGTCGCCAGCTCGCCCTCGGCGATCCCGCGGTCGGCGTCGGCCAGCATCGCCGCGACCGGGTCGGGCAGGCCGGCGTCGACGAGTGCCTGCCGGTACTGCTCGACCGGCAGGTTCTCGTACGTGACCGGAGTGCCCGCGGCGGCCGTCACCGCGGCGGCGAGGTCGGCGTAGCTCCACAGGTCGTCGCCCGCCAGCTCGTACACCTGGCCCTCGTGGCCTTCGCCGGTCAGGACCTCGACGGCTGCTTCCGCGAAGTCGATCCGCGGGACGCCGCCGAGCCTGCCTTCGCCCGCGGTTCCGGCGAAGGACCCGGATGCCAGCGCTTGGGCGACCGTCTGCGCGTAGTTCTCGGTGTACCAGCCGTTGCGCAGGAACGTGAACGGCACGCCCGACGCCCGGATGGCCTCTTCGGTGGCCTTGTGGTCCGGCGCGAGCGACAGCTTCGTCGTGTCGGCGGCCAGAATGCTCGTGTACGCGAGGTGGCCGACGCCGGCCTCGCGGGCGGCCGCGACGACGGCTTCGTGCTGGGCCAGCCGTCCGCCGGGGGTGCTGCTCGAGATCAGCAGCACCTTGTCCGCTCCGGCGAACGCCGTGGCGAGGCTCGCCGGATCGTCGTAGTCGGCGCGGCGCACCTGCACGCCGCGCGCGGCGAACTCGGCGGCCTTCTCCGGGTCGCGCACGGCCGCGACGACGTCGGCGGCCGGGACCTTCTTCAGCAGGCCTTCCACGACCAGGCGGCCGAGCTGGCCGGTGGCTCCGGTGACCACGATCATCTGCTTCTCCTCGCTCCTGGGTTGCTTACCGACAGAGTGTACTAACTCTGAGAAAGTGCAAACTGTTGGTGAGCATCCTCACCTGGGCGTCCCCGTTCGGCGAGGTACCGTTGACGGCATGACCGAGGCGCCGGAGTGGCTGGACGAGCACGGACAGGTGGTGTTCGACGTGTTCGCGCAGGCGTGCACGTCCCGGGCGACGCTCGAGCACATCACCGGCCGCTGGGGGATCCTGGCGATGGCCGCGCTCCACGACGGCACCCTCCGGTTCAACGCCCTGCGCCGCCGCGTGTCGGGCGTCAGCGAGAAGATGCTCGCCCAGACGCTGCAGGCCCTCGAGCGCGACGGCTTCGTGCACCGCGAGGCCCAGCCGACGATCCCGCCGAAGGTCGAGTACAGCCTGACCCCGCGCGGCCGCCGGACCGCGGCGCTGCTGCTGGCGCTCATCCAGGACGTCGAGGGTCAGATGCCCGAGGTCATGGAGTCCAACGCGACGTACGACGCGGCGAAGCGCGACTCGTAACCGGTTCTGGCCGTTCCACCCGGGCTCAGGCTCGCACACCTTGCCCAAAGTTGGAACGTGTTCTAGTTTTGTGACGTGCAGACCGATCTGGGCTTGTCCGGCGCCGTCGTGCTCGTCACCGGCGGCGTCCGCGGCGTGGGCCGGGGCATCAGCGACGTGTTCCTCGCCCACGGCGCCCACGTCGTCACCTGCGCCCGCCGCGAAACCGCCACGAACGCGGAGTTCCACGCCTGCGATGTCCGGGACGAATCGCAGGTCGAAGCCTTGATCAAGCGGATCGTCGCCGATCACGGCCGCTTGGACGTCGTAGTGAACAACGCGGGCGGCGCCCCCTACGCTCCGGCAGCCACCGCGTCGCCGCGGCTGCACGAGAAGATCGTCCAGCTGAACCTGCTGGCCCCGCTGCTGGTCTCGCAGCACGCCAACGCCGTCATGCAGCGCCAGGACAGCGGCGGCGCCATCGTGATGATCTCCAGCGTCAGCGGCACCCGCGCGTCACCCGGGACCGCCGCCTACGGCGCCGCGAAGGCCGGGCTCGACAACCTCACCGCCAGCCTCGCCGTCGAGTGGGCGCCGAAGGTGCGCGTCAACGCGCTCGACGTCGGCATGGTGCGCACCGAGCAGGCCCACCTGCACTACGGCAGCGAGGCCGCGATCGAGGCCGTCGGCAAGACCGTGCCGCTCGGACGGCTCGCCGAGCCCGAGGAGGTCGGCGCGTGCGCCGCGTTCCTCGCCTCCGGCCTGGCTTCCTACGTCTCCGGCGCGACCCTGCGCGTCCACGGCGGCGGTGAGGTCCCGGCGTTCCTCGCCGCGGCCGACGTCAACCAACGGGAGGATTCGTGAGCGGGTTGTGCCAGGACCGGGTGGTCGTGGTGACCGGCGCCGGCCGCGGCATCGGACGGGCCCACGCGCTCGCCTTCGCCGCCGAGGGCGCGCCGGTGGTGGTGAACGACGTGGACGGCGACGCGACCGCCGGAGTCGTCGCCGAGATCGAGGCCCTGGGCGGGCAGGCGGTGGCGAACACCTCCGACGTCGCCGACTGGGCCGGGGCGAGGGACCTGATCGGGACGGCGCTGGCGCACTTCGGCCGCCTGGACGTGCTGGTCAACAACGCGGGGTTCGTGCGGGACCGGATGCTGGTCAATCTCGGCGAGGACGAGTGGGACGCGGTGGTCCGCGTGCACCTGAAGGGACATTTCGCGCCCTTGCGCCACGCCGCGGACCATTGGCGGGCCGAGGCGAAGGCCGGGCGGGTGCCGAGTGCCCGGGTGATCAACACGAGTTCGGGTGCCGGGCTGCTCGGCAGCGTCGGCCAGGGCAACTATTCGGCGGCGAAGGCAGGGATCGCCGGCCTGACCGTCGTGGCGGCGGCCGAGCTGGCGCGCTACGGGGTGACGGTGAACGCGATCGCGCCGGCCGCGCGGACCCGGATGACCGAGGCGGTGTTCGCGTCGATGGCGCGTCCGGACGCCGGCTTCGACGCGATGGCGCCGGAAAACGTGTCGCCGCTGGTGGTCTGGCTGGGCAGCGAGGAGTCCTCGCAGGTGACCGGGCGGGTGTTCGAGGTCGAGGGCGGCAAGGTCTCCGTGGCGCAGGCCTGGCGGCACGGCCCGGCCGTGGACAAGGGCGACCGGTGGGATCCGGCCGAACTCGGCCCGGTGGTGAAGGACCTGCTCGAGCGCGCGCCCGAGCCCGAACCCGTCTACGGAGCGAGCTGATGGGCATCCTCACCCAACGCGACGCGCACATCGAGACCGTCACGGTCGACTTCCCGCCGGTGAACGCGCTGCCCGTGCGGGGCTGGTTCGACCTGGCCGACGCGATCACGCAGGCGGGCCGTGACCCCGACGTGCACGTCGTGATCCTTCGCGCGGAAGGCCGCGGGTTCAACGCGGGCGTGGACATCAAGGAGATCCAGCGCAGCGCGGGCTACGACGCGCTGGTCGGCGCGAATCGCGGCTGCTACGCAGCTTTCGGGGCCGTCTACGACTGTGAGGTCCCGGTCGTCGTCGCGGTGCACGGGTTCTGTCTCGGTGGCGGGATCGGGTTGGCCGGCAATGCGGACGTGATCGTGGCGTCCGAAGACGCGACCTTCGGTGTCCCCGAAGTGGAACGCGGCGCCCTCGGCGCGGCGACCCACCTCGCCCGGCTCGTGCCGCAGCACCTCATGCGCACCCTCTACTTCACCGCCCGCACCATCACCGCCGCCGAGCTGCACGCGCACGGCTCGGTCTACCAGGTCGTGCCGCGCGCGGAGCTGGACGAGGCCGCGCTGGCCGTCGCCCGCGACATCGCGAAGAAGGACCCGCGGGTCATCCGGGCGGCGAAGGAAGCGCTGAACGGCATCGACACCCAGCAGGTGCACCGCAGCTACCGGTTCGAGCAGGGCTTCACCTTCGAGCTGAACCTGCTCGGCGCGTCCGACGAAGCCCGCGAGGAGTTCTTGAATGGCCGATAAGCGCACGACCGCCGACGACGTCGCGGCGGAAATCCGCGACGGCATGACGCTCGGCATCGGCGGGTGGGGCTCCCGGCGCAAGCCGATGGCGCTGGTCCGCGCGATCCTCCGCACGCCCGTACGCGAGTTGACCGTGGTGTCCTACGGCGGCCCGGACGTCGGCCTGCTCTGCGCGGCGGGCAAGGTGAAGCGAGTCGTGTTCGGGTTCGTCACGCTCGACTCGATCCCGTTCGACCCGTGGTTCGGCCGGGCTCGCGAGACCGGCGCGATCGCCGTCACCGAGTACGACGAGGGCATGTTCGGCGCGGCGCTTTCGGCGGCGGCGCAACGGCTTCCGTTCCTGCCGACGCGCGCCGGGCTCGGTTCGGAGGTGATGCGCGCCAACCCGGACCTGCGGACCGTGCGCTCGCCCTACGCCGACGGCGAGGAGCTGGTTGCGGTGCCCGCGCAGCACCTGGACGTCGCGCTCGTGCACCTCAACCGCGCCGACGCCCGCGGCAACGCCCAGTACCTCGGCCCGGACCCCTACTTCGACGACCTGTTCTGCCTGGCCGCGGACAGGCGGTTCGTGTCGGTCGAGAAGGTCGTCGACACGCCCGAGCTGATGGCGGGCGGGCCGGTGCAGTCGCTGCTGCTCAACCGGGGCGCGGTCGACGGCGTCGTCGAGGCGCCGCGGGGTGCGCACTTCACGACGGCGGTGCCGGACTACGGGCGCGACGAACGGTTCCAGCGGCACTACGCCGCCTGCGCGAAGGATCCCGACGCGTGGCCGGGGTTCGTGGACCGGTTCCTGTCCGGCGACGAGCGCAGCTATCTGTCCGAAGTGGACAAATTCGAGGCGGAGGCGGCATGAACGTGACCCGGGCCGAGATCGCCGTGGTGGCGGTGGCCGAGCTGTTCCGCGGCGATGGCGAGATCGTGGTCAGCCCGATGGGCCTGATTCCGCAGCTCGGCGCGAAGCTCGCACGGCTGACGTTCGAACCGGACCTGCTGATGTCGGACGGCGAGGCGTACCTCGTCACCACCGACGGCGTCGTCGAGGGCTGGCAACCGTTCCGCAAGATGCTCGACACGATCGTTCCGCACGGGCGGCGGCACGTCGTCATGGGCGCCAACCAGATCGACCGGTACGGCAACCAGAACATCTCCGCCATCGGCGACCACGCCCGTCCGGCGAAGCAGCTGCTGGGCGTGCGGGGTGCGCCGGGCAACACGGTCAACCACCGCACCAGCTACTGGGTGCCGCGGCACGGCAAGCGGATCTTCGTGGACACGGTGGACGTCGTTTCCGGGGTCGGCTACGACAACGCGGCGAAAGCCGGGCCGTCGGCGGAGAAGTACCACGACGTCCACCGGGTCGTCACCAACCTCGGCGTGTTCGACTTCGCCACCCCCGACCACTCGATGCGGGCGGTGTCACTCCATCCCGGCGTCACTCGCGACGAGGTCGCGGCGGCCACGACGTTCGAGATCGACTTCTCGAGCGCCGAGACCAGCCGCGAGCCGACCGACGAAGAGCTGCGGCTCATTCGTGCGGTCGTCGACCCGAAGAGCTTGCGCGACAAGGAAGTCCCGGCGTGAAGACGGCGCTCACCGAGTTGGTCGGAGTCGAGCACCCGGTCGTGCAGACCGGGATGGGCTGGGTCGCCGGCCCGCGGCTCGTCTCGGCGACCGCCGACGCGGGCGCGCTCGGCATCCTCGCCTCGGCCACGATGACCTTCGGCGAGCTGGAAGCGGCCATCGCCGAAGTGAAGAAGCGCACGGGCAAACCGTTCGGCGTGAACCTCCGCGCGGACGCGGCCGACGCCGCCGACCGCGTCGACCTGCTGATCCGCGAAGGCGTCAAGGTGGCGTCGTTCGCGCTCGCGCCGCGCAAGGAGATGATCGCGAAGCTGCGGGACCACGGGATCGTCGTGATCCCGTCGATCGGTGCCGCGCGGCACGCCGAGAAAGTCGCCGCCTGGGGCGCCGACGCCGTCATCGTCCAAGGTGGCGAGGGCGGCGGGCACACCGGGGGAGTGGCGACCACGCTGCTGCTGCCGTCAGTGCTGGACGCCGTCGACATCCCGGTCGTCGCCGCCGGTGGCTTCTTCGACGGCCGCGGGCTCGCCGCGGCCCTCGCGTACGGCGCGGCGGGCGTGGCGATGGGCACCCGGTTCCTGCTGAGCAAGGAGAGCACGGTCCCCGACGAGGTCAAGCGCGTCTACCTCGAGCAGGGGCTCACCGGGACGGTCGTCACCCGGCGCGTCGACGGCCTGCCGCACCGCGTGCTGCGGACCGACCTCGTCGAGAAACTCGAGCACACCGGCCGGCTGCGCAGCCTGGCGCAGGCCGCGCGCAACGCCCTCCGGTTCCGGAATATCACCGGACTGTCCCCGGTTGCGATGGTCAGGGAAGGCCTCGCGATGAAACACGGCCAGGACCTGACGTGGAGTCAGCTGGTCATGGCGGCCAACACTCCCATGCTGTTGCGCGCCGGGCTCGTCGACGGCCGCACGGACGCGGGAGTGCTAGCGTCGGGGCAGGTGGTGGGCATGATCCACGACCTGCCCACGGTGGCCGAGATCGTCGGGGGCACAGTGGTCGAGGCGGGTGAGATCCTGCGCCGTCTCGGCCGGCCAACGGGAGGATGAGTAAGCGTGGCGCTGAAGGTCGGTTACAAGGCGTCGGCGGAGCAGTTCGGACCGCGGGACCTGGTCGAGTACGCGGTGCGTGCCGAAGAGGTCGGCCTCGACTCGGTGTGGGTGTCGGACCACTTCCTGCCGTGGCGGCACGAAGGCGGGCACGCCCCCTGGGCGCTGGCGTGGATGCCGGCGGTGGCCGAGCGCACGAAGCGGGTGCAGATCGGCACGAGCGTGCTGACCCCGACGTTCCGGTACAACCCGGCGGTGATCGCGCAGGCGTTCGCGACGATGTCGCTGCTGTCGAACGGTCGCGTGATCCTCGGCGTCGGGTCCGGCGAGGCGCTGAACGAGATCGCCGTCTCGGGGCGCGAGTGGCCGGAGTTCAAGGAGCGCTTCGCGCGGCTGCGTGAGTCGATCAAGCTGATCCGCGAGCTGTGGACCAGCGACAACGTGAACTTCAAGGGCGAGTACTACGAGCTGGTGGACGCCAAGATCTACGACCGGCCGGAGCAGCCGGTCCCGGTGTACATCGCCGCCGGCGGCCCGGTGGTGGCCAAGTACGCGGGCCGGTCCGGGGACGGGTTCATCTGCACCTCGGGCAAGGGCATGGACCTCTACACCGAGAAGCTGATGCCCGCGGTCAAGGAGGGCGCCGAGGCGGCCGGGAAGACCGTCGAGGACGTCGACCGGACGATCGAGATCAAGCTGTCCTACGACCGCGACCACGAGAAGGCGCTGGAGAACACGCGGTTCTGGGCGCCGCTGTCGCTGTCGGCGGAGCAGAAGCACAGCGTGTCCTCGGCGGAGGAGATGGAGCGGCTGGCCGACGAGCTGCCGATCGAGCAGGTCGCCAAGCGGTGGATCGTGGCGTCGGACCCGGACGAAGCCGTCGCGCAGATCAAGCCGTACCTGGACGCGGGCCTCAACCACCTCGTCTTCCACGGCCCGGGTCACGACCAGGAGCGCTTCCTGGCCCAGTTCTCCGAGGACGTGCTGCCAAAGCTGCGCGCCCTCGCCTGATCCCGGCGCCGCCGGTCGTGAGTGAGAAACAGGGTTAGAACACTGTTTCTCACTCACGACCGGCCGCGGCAGACTGCTTACAGGCGTTCGATGATGGTGACGTTGGCGGTGCCGCCGCCTTCGCACATCGTCTGCAGCCCGTAGCGGCCGCCGCGGCGCTCCAGCTCGTGCAGGAGCGTTGCGAGGAGCTTCGTCCCGGTTGCCCCGATGGGGTGACCGAGGGCGATGCCGCCGCCGTTCACGTTGACCCGCGCCGGGTCCGCGCCCGTTTCGTCCAGCCACGCCAGGACGACGCTCGCGAACGCCTCGTTGACCTCGAACAGGTCGATGTCCTCGATCGCGAGCCCGGTCTTGCGGAGCGCCTGCGCCGTCGCCGGAATCGGGCCGGTCAGCATCCACACCGGGTCCGCCGCGCGGACCGTCAGGTGGTGTATGCGGGCGCGCGGCGTCAGGCCGTTTTCCCGCACGAACGCTTCCGACGCCACCAGCGCCGCGCTCGCGCCGTCGGAGATCTGGCTGGCCACCGCCGCTGTCAGGCGCGAGCCTTCGCTCAACGGCTTGAGGCCGCGCATCCGCTCCAACGACGTGTCCCGACGCGGGCCTTCGTCCTGCTTGAACCCGTCGACCGGCGCGATCTCGGCGTCGAACCGCCCGGAATCGATGGCGGCGAGCGCCCGCTGGTGACTGCGGAAGGCGTACTCCTCCATGGCTTCCCGGCTGATGTCCCAGTGCTCGGCGATCATGTCGGCGCTGCGGAACTGCGACACCTCGGCACTGCCGTAGCGCTCCTGCCAGCCCTTCGAACCGGAGAAGGGGTCGTCGAAGCCGTACTCGCGCCCGGCCAGCATCGCCGCGCTGATCGGGATGCGGCTCATGTTCTGCACGCCGCCGGCCAGCACGAGGTCCTGCATGCCCGACATGACCGCCTGCGCGGCGAAGTGCACGGCCTGCTGGCTCGACCCGCACTGCCGGTCGATCGTCACGCCGGGCACGTGGTCCGGGAACCCCGTGGCCAGCCACGCCGTGCGCGCGATGTTGCCCGACTGCGGGCCAAGCGTGTCGGTGCAGCCGAGGATGACGTCGTCGACGAGGTCCGGGTCGACGCCCGCGCGCTCGACGACCGCCCGGATGACGTGCGCGCCGAGGTCGGCGGAGTGCCACCCGGACAGCGCGCCGCCGCGCCGCCCGACCGGCGTGCGGACCGCGTCGAGGAGGAAGGCTTCGGGCACGGGAGCTCCTAGGGGTGCTGGCTGCTGACGGAGACGACTTCGCCGGTGAGGTAGCTCGCGTAGTCGCTGGCGAGGAAGACCATGACGTTGGCGACCTCCCACGGCTCGGCGGCGCGGCCGAACGCCTCCCGCTTCGTGAGGTCGTCGAGGAGTTCGTCGCTGGTCACCTTGGCGAGGAAGGGATGCATGGCCAGGCTCGGCGCGACGGCGTTGATCCGGACGCCGTGCTCGGCGGCGTCGAGGGCCGAACACCGGGTCAGCGCCATCACGCCGGCTTTCGCGGCCGCATAGTGCGCCTGGCCGGCTTGGGCGCGCCAGCCGATCACCGACGCGTTGTTGACGATCGCCCCGCCGCCGCCCTGGGCGACGAACTGCCGCAACGCCGCTCGCGTGCAGCGGAAAGTGCCGGTGAGCGTGATGTCGAGGACGCGTGACCACTCGTCGTCGGCCATGTCCAGCACGGACTTCGTGCCGCCCAGCCCGGCGTTGTTGACCAGGACGTCGAGGCGTCCGAAGTGGTCGACCGCGCCGTCGATCAGCGCCTGGACCTGGTCTTCCTTCGTGACGTCGCAGGGGAGCGCGTGCACCTTCCCCAGTTCGGCCAGCTCCGCCGCCTTCTCGCCGAGCCGCCGTTCGTGCCAGTCGGAGATCACGACGCTCGCGCCTTCCTCCAGGCACCGGCGAGCGACGGCCGAGCCGATGCCGGTGCCGGCCGCGGCGGTGACCACGACGACCTTCCCGGAGAGCAGGTCGTGGCCGGGTGGGTAGGGCGGGATCTTGGCCGGCATCACGGGCGTGCCTCCCTCGGCAGGCCGAGCACGCGCTCGGCGATGATGTTCCGCTCGATCTCGTCCGAACCGCCGTAGATCGTGTCCGCGCGGGTGAACAGGTACAGCCGCTGGGCGTCGTCCAGCTCCGCACCGGCGGCGACCAGCGACCGCGCGCCGCGGGCACGCATCGCCAGCTCGCCGAGCCCGCGGTGCCACTGCGCCCACAGCAGCTTCCCGACGGCGACCTCCGGCCCGGCCGGCCGCCCGAGCGTCCGCAACGCGTGCGCGCGCAAGACGCGCAGCCCGATCCGGGCGCGGGTGAGGTCGGCGCGCAGCAGTGGGTCGTCGTAGGTACCGGTGCGCTTCGCCTCGGCGACGATGTCGTCGAGTTCGCGGCGGAAGCCGATCTGCTGGCCGAGGGTGGAGACGCCGCGTTCGAAGCCGAGGGTGGCCATCGCGATCTGCCAGCCGTCGCCGGGTTCGCCGACGACGAGCTCGGCGGGCGTGCGGGCGTCGTCGAAGAAGACTTCGTTGAACTCCGAGGTGCCGGTGAGCTGCTGGATCGGCCGCACGGTGACGCCGTCCTGGCGCAGCGGCACGAGCAGGTAGGACAGGCCGTGGTGGCGTTGGGAGCCGGGTTCGGTGCGGGCCACGACGAAGCACCAGTCGGCCACGTGCGCCAGCGACGTCCAGATCTTCTGGCCGTTGATCACCCAGTCGCCGTCGCGCCGGACCGCCGACGTCGAGACGGCGGCCAGGTCGGAGCCGGCGCCGGGCTCGGAGTAGCCCTGGCACCAGAGTTCTTCGACGGCGACGATCTTCGGCAGGAACCGTTTTCGCTGCTCGGGCGTGCCGAAGGCGATGAGGGTCGGGCCGAGCAGCTGCTCGCCGATGTGGTTGACGCGCGCGGGTGCACCGGACGCGGCGTACTCCTCGTGGAAGGCGACCTGCTCGTCGAGCGACAGGCCGCGGCCGCCGTGTTCGACGGGCCAGCCGACGCAGGTCCAGCCCGCCGCGGCCAGGTGCCGTTCCCAGGCCAGGCGCAGGTCGAACGCCTCGTGCTCGCGGCCGGGTCCGCCCAGGCCGCGTAGTTGAGCGAACTCGCCGGTCAGGTGGTCCGCGAGCCAGCCCGCGACCTCGCGGCGGAATCGCGTCGGTTCCACGCTCGCCTCCTTGCTGCCGGGCCGGTCCGGGACCTAGGGTAATGAGAACACGTTCTAGTTTGCCGGTCCAGAGGAGGGTGCGGTGGGACAGACCACGATCCCGGCCGTCGTGCGCGCTGCCGCCGCGAAGTTCGGCTCGGCGGAGGCGCTGGTCGACGGCGGCGTCCGGCTCGGTTTCGACGATCTTCTGGAACGTGTTCAGTCGGTCGCACGGGCGTTCCTCGCCCGCGGGGTCCGGCCCGGCGACCGCGTCGCGATCACCCTCCCGAACACCCACCACTGGGTGCTCACGGCGCTGGGCGCGCTCTACGCGGGCGCGTCGCTGGTGCCGGTCAACACCCGGTTCACCGCCTCCGAGACCGTCGACCTGCTGGTCCGCAGCCGGGCGCGGGCGCTCGTCGTGGCCGCGGACTTCCTCGGCACCGACCGCCACGCCGCGATCCTCGCGACCGGCGCGGACCTGCCCGACCTCGGCACCGTCGTCCGGGTCCCGCTCGACCAGCCGCACCGGCCGGTCGGGGACGCGCTCGGCTGGGACGAGTTCCTCTCGCTGGCCGACGAGGTCCCGGCGGCCGACGCCGAAGCGCGCGCCGACGCGGTCCAGCCGGACGACGTGAGCGACATCCTGTTCACCTCGGGCACCACCGGCCGTTCGAAGGGCGTGCTGTCCGCGCACCGCCAGGTCGTCGGGGTCGCCGCGGCCTGGGCGGAGTGCGGCCGGGTCACCGCCGACGACCGGTACCTGGTGATCAACCCGTTCTTCCACAGCTTCGGCTACAAGGCCGGGATCGTCGTGGGCCTGCTGACCGGGGCGACGCTCGTCCCGCAGGCGGTGTTCGACGTGCGCGGCGCGCTGGACGTGATCGAGCGCGAGCGGATCTCGGTGCTGCCGGGCGCGCCGACGATCTTCCAGTCCCTGCTGCACGAGTCCGACCGCGGCGACCTGTCGTCGCTGCGGCTGGCGGTCACCGGCGCCGCCGACGTCCCGGCGTCGCTCGTCCGGCGCATGCGCTCCGAGCTGGGCTTCGACACCGTCCTCACCGCCTACGGCCTGACCGAAGCCGTGGTCGTCACGATGTGCCGCCCGGGCGACGACGCGGAGCTGGTCGCGAAGACGTCCGGCCGGGCGACCGCCGGGTTCGAGGTCGCGATCCAGGGCTCGCCCGGCGAGGTCGTCGTGCGCGGGCCGAACGTGATGCTCGGTTACCTCGACGACCCCGAGGCCACCGCGAAGGCCGTCGACGAGCAGGGCTGGCTGCACACCGGCGACGTCGGCGAGCTGGACGCCGACGGCAACCTCACGCTGACCGGGCGCCTGAAGGACATGTACATCTGCGGCGGCTTCAACGTCTACCCGGCCGAGGTCGAGCACGCACTGACCGAGCTGGCCGGCGTCCGCGACGTCGCCGTGATCGGCGTCCCGGACGAGCGGCTCGGCGAGGTCGGCAAGGCCTTCGTCGTCGGCACCGGCCTGACCGAGGCCGACGTGCTCGCGTTCTGCCGCGGACGGCTCGCCAACTACAAGACCCCGCGGTCGGTCGCGTTCCTGGACGCGCTGCCCCGCAACGCTTCCGGCAAGGTGCTGAAGCGGCTGCTCAGTGAGGAGAAGGCATGAGCGACGTCGTTCGCTACGAACGCCGCGGGCCGGTCGCGGTGGTCACGATGAACCGCCCGGACTACCGCAACGCCCAGAACTCGGCGATGACGTACGCACTCGACGACGCCTTCACGAAGGCGGTGAACGACGCCGACGTCAAGGTGATCGTGCTGGCCGGAGAAGGCAAGCACTTCTCCGCCGGGCACGACATCGGCACCCCGGGCCGCGATGTGGACGTCACCTTCGACCGGCGGGCGGTGCTGTGGTGGGACCACACCGACCGCGCGGGTGGTGACCAGCGGTTCGCCCGCGAGTCCGAGGTCTACCTCGGGATGTGCCGCCGGTGGCGGGAGATCCCGAAGCCGATGATCGCGAGTGTCCAGGGCGCGTGCATCGCCGGTGGGCTGATGCTCGCGTGGGTGTGCGACCTGATCGTGGCCTCCGACGACGCGTTCTTCGCCGATCCGGTGGTACGCATGGGAATCCCGGGTGTCGAGTACTTCGCGCACCCGTGGGTGCTGGGTCCGCGCGCGGCGAAGGAAGTCCTGTTCACCGGCGAACGCTTCACCGTCCAGCAGGCGAAGGAGTGGGGCATGATCAACCGGATCGTGCCGCGCGCGGAGCTGGCACAGCACACGCTGGAGCTGGCGGAAAAGATCAGCGGGATGCCGCCGTTCGGGCTGGCGCTGGCGAAGAAGGCTGTCAACCAGGCCGAAGACCTGATGGGGCTGCGGTCCGGAATGGACTCGGTGTTCGGGCTGCATCACCTGGCGCACGCGCACAATGCGGAGACCTCGGACGACTCGCTCGGCGGGCAGTCCGCACGGTCGATGCGCGACGCGAACAAGGGGGCGTGATGGACCTCGACATCGACGAGGCGTCCGCGGCCTTCCGCGACGAAGCCCGGGAATGGCTCGCCACGCACGTCCGCTCGTTGCCGTCGATGGACACCGCCGAAGGGTTCGCGGCCCACCGCGAGTGGGAAGCCGAACTCGCCGAGGCGCGGTGGTCGGTCGTCTCGTGGCCGCGCGAGTACCACGGCCGGGACGCGTCGATGCTGCAGTGGCTGCTGTTCGAGGAGGAGTACTACGCGTCGGGCGCGCCGCGGCGGGTGAGCCAGAACGGCATCTTCATGCTGGGCCCGACGCTCTTCGCGCACGGGACCCAGGAACAGCGTGACCGGATCCTCCCGCCGATGGCGCGGGGCGAGCAGGTGTGGGCGCAGGCGTGGTCGGAACCCGAAGCGGGCAGCGACATCGCCGCGTTGCGCAGCGCCGCCGTCCGCACCGACGGTGGCTGGCTGCTGTCGGGGCAGAAGACGTGGAGTTCCCGGGCGGCGTTCGCGGACCGTGCGTTCGGCCTGTTCCGCACCGACCCGGAAGCTCAGCGCCACCACGGCCTGACGTACTTCATGGCCGACCTGCGCGCCGACGGCGTCACGGTCCGGCCGATCCCGCAGCTGGACGGCGAACCCGGATTCGCGGAGATCTTCTTCGACGAGGTGTTCGTGCCCGACGAAGACGTGATCGGGGAAGTGGGACAAGGCTGGCGCGTCGCGATGACGACCGCGAACAACGAGCGCGGCCTGTCGTTGCGCAGCCCCGGCCGGTTCCTCGCCGCGGCCGACCGGCTGGTCGACCTGTGGCGTTCACGGGGCGCGAAAGAGTCCACAAAGGACCGCGTCGCCGACGCGTGGATCGGGGCCCGCGCCTACCAGCTCTACACGTTCGGCACCGTGAGCCGCCTCGCCGACGGCGGTGAGCTGGGTCCGGAATCCAGCGTGAACAAGCTGTTCTGGTCCCACCTCGACGTGGAACTCCACGAAACCGCTCTCGACGTGCTCGGCCCCGACGCGGAGACCGACCGGGCGTGGGTGAACGGCTACCTGTTCTCCCTCGCCGGGCCGATCTACGGCGGCACCGACCAGATCCAGCGCAACACGATCGCCGAACGGCTGCTCGAGCTGCCCCGGGAGGCCCGCCGATGAGGTTCCAGCTGTCCTCGGAGCAACGCCAGTTCTCCGCGTCCCTGCACGACCTCCTGGCGGGGGCCGACACCGCCGCGGCCGCGCGAGCGTGGGCGGCGGGCGAGCACGACCGCGGCCTCAAGCTCTGGCGCACGCTCGCCGACCTGGGGGTCTTCGCCCTGCTCGTGGCCGAGGACCACGGCGGCCTCGGCGGTTCCGCGGTCGACCTGGTGGTCGCCTTCGAAGCGCTCGGCTACCACGCCGTGCCGGGCCCGCTCGTCGAATCGGCGGCGGTCGCCCCGGCCCTGCTGACCGGCGACCGGCTCGCCGCCCTCGCCGGCGGGGACCTGCTGGCCACCGTCGTCGCGCCGCCGGAAGTCCCCTTGGCGCTGGACGCCGACGTCGCGGGAGTCGTGCTGGACCTCACCGGTGCGGAGATCACCGTCGCCGAAAGCGAGGTGGTCCGCTCGATCGATCCGGCCCGGCGGCTGTTCCGGGCTTCCGGCGCACCGAAGGCCGGCGCGGCCGCGTTCGACCGGGGTGTCCTGGCGGTGTCCGCGCAGCTGCTCGGGGCGGGCCAATGGCTCCTCGACGCCTCCGTCGCGTACGCGAAGCAACGCAGCCAGTACGGCCGGGCCATCGGCGAGTACCAGGCGGTCAAGCACCTGCTGGCCGACGTCGTCACGCAGCTCGAACTCGCCCGCCCGCTGCTCTATGGCGCGGCCGTCGCCGGGGACACCTTCGCCCGCGACGTCTCGGCGGCGAAGGTCATGGCGGGCGACGCCGCTTACCTGGCCGCGCGCACGGCCCTGCAGGTGCACGGCGCCATCGGCTACACCGCCGAACACGACCTCGGCCTGCGGCTGACGAAGGTCCGTGCCCTGGCCGGCGCTTGGGGGACCGGGTCGTTCCACCGTTCGCGGGTGCTCCGATGACCGATCCGCTCGAAACCGAGGAAGCCCAGGCCCTGCGAGACGCGGTCCGGTCGCTGCTGGCCCGCAGGTCGGGACCGGAGGCGGTGCGGGCCGCGATGGCGTCTCCGCTCGGCTACGACGACAAGCTGTGGTCGACGCTGTGCGAGCAGATCGGCGTCGCCGCCCTGGCGATCCCCGAGCACTACGGCGGTGTGGGCGCCGGCCTGGCCGAGGCGTGCGTGGTCCTCGGAGAACTCGGCCGCACGCTCACCCCCGCCCCGATGCTCGGCTCCGCGGTACTGTGCAGCGAAGCCCTGCTGCGCACCGGAAACGACGAAGCGTGCGAACGGCTGCTGCCCAGGATCGCCGCGGGCACGACCATCGCCGCGCTGGCGTGGTCCGATGTGGACGGTCAGTGGACACCGGCGCTGATCGCGTCCGGCACCGGACTCGACGGGCAGGTCCACTACGTCCTCGACGGCGACGTCGCGGACGTCCTCCTGGCCGTGGCCCGCACCGCGGACGGCGTCGGCCTGTTCGAGGTGCCGCTCGACGGCGTCCGCCGGGATCGCGTGACCACCCTCGATCCGACCCGCAGGCTGGCCGTCGTGACGTGCGAAGGAACTCCGGCCCGGCGCCTGGATGCCGACGGCTTCGAGCAGCACCTGCGGAAGCTGCGCGACACGGCGGTGGTCGCGGTCGCGGCCGAGCAGGTCGGCGCGGCGGCCCGCGCGCTGGAACGCACGGTGGAGTACACGAAGCAACGCCGTCAGTTCGGCCGGGCCATCGGGTCGTTCCAGGCGGTGAAGCACCGGCTGGCCGACGTGCACGTCCACGTCGAAGCGGCCCGCTCGGCGCTGTACGCGGCCCTGGTGGACGGCGACGCCGAAGCCGTGACGACCGCGAAAGCCGTGTGCGGCGAAGCCTTTTCCCACGCGGCGGCGGAGATGATCCAGCTCCACGGCGGCATCGCGATCACCTGGGAGCACGACGCCCACCTGTACTTCAAGCGCGCCCACGGCACGGCCCTGCTGTTCGGCCCGTAACCGCCCCGCCTATCCCCGGTTGTCCTCGAGTCTCCGACGAGAAGGAGTTCGAACGTGGCAACGAGAATCCCCCGGGTGCTGGGCCTGACGACGGTCGCGCTGGCCTTCGCGGTCACACCTCCGGCGCAGGCGGCTACCCCCGTGCACTACACCGTCACCTTCATCGGCGCGAAGAGCCTGCCCTTCGGCAACGAGCCCTTCGCCCTCAACGCGGCCGGCCACACCGCCGGCCTGGGGACGTTCCGCGGCAGCAGCGGCGAAACGGGCTACCTCGCCACCGGCCCCACCCAGCTCGCCGGCCTGCCCGGCCTGGTCACCAGCGACCCCGGCCTGGCCACCGCGACCGAGGCCTTCGGCATCAACGACAACGACACCGTCGTCGGCGCCGCCCAGCTGAACTTCCCCATCCGGCAGGACGCCGTCGTGTGGCGGGACGGCAAGCCGGCCGACCTGGCCATCCCGCTGCCCGGCGACGAAGAAGTGCGCGCCGTGGCGATCAACGACGCGGGCCAGATCGCCGGGAGCGGCCTGGACACCGGCAAGGCGTGGCTGTACCAGAACGGCACCACCACGATCCTGCCCGCCCTGCCCGGCGGCCAGGTCGCCGAAGCGTTCGGCATCACGCAGGACGGCCAGGTGCTGGGCGTCGCGTCCGCGACGGCCGACACCAGCCACGCCGAGGCCGTCGCGTGGCGGGGCGGCGCCGTCGTCCCGCTGGGCAGCCTGCCCGGCAGCACCTGGTCGGAAGCGCACGCCATGAACCAGGCGGGCGTCGCCGTCGGTGCCGCCGGCTTCAACGGCGACGAGTTCGCTCCCCACCACCCGGTGCTGTTCGCGCACGGCCAGGTCACCGACCTGTGGCCGGACCTGGGCGGCAGCACCTCCGGCACGGCGTTCGCCGTCAACGCCACCGGCACGGTCGTCGGCGACGGCCGCGACGGCTGGGTCTACCGCGACGGCGTCCGGACGGACCTGGACCGGCTGATCCCGGCGGACGCCGGCGTCACCATCACCGCGGCCTGGGCGATCAACGACGCCGGCCAGATCGCCGCCACGGCGCACCTGAAGAACGGCACCACGACCCAGCGGACCCCGGACTACGCGGTCCTGCTGACGCCGGTCACCGGCTGACGGGCGGGTGCCGTCCGCCCGGACGGCACCCCTTCCGGTCAGCTCAGGTGGTGCCGTTCCTGCAGGCCGTACACCGGCGTCGGGATGCCCTCCGCGCGGGCTTTCAGCTGCAGCGCAAGGTAAAGCGAATAGTGCCGGGACTGGTGCAGGTTCCCGCCGTGGAACCACAGGCCGTCCTGCTGGGTGGGCTTCCACATGTTGCGCTGCTCGCCCTCCCACGGACCGGGGTCCTTCGTCGTGCCGGAGCCGAGGCCCCACACCTTGCCGACCTTGTCCGCGACCTCCTGGCTGATCAGGTCCGCCGCCCAGCCGTTCATCGAGCCGTACCCGGTGGCGTAGACGACCAGGTCGGCCTCGAGTTCCGTGCCGTCGTCGAGCTTCACGGACGTCTCGGTCAGCTCGGTGACCTGGCCGTGCGCGAGCTTGACGTCCCCGTTGGCCACCAGGTCCGCGGCGCCGACGTCGATGTAGTAGCCCGACCCGCGCCGCAGGTACTTCATGAAGAGGCCGGAGTCGTCGTCACCCCAGTCGTGCCGGAAGCCCGCGGCTTCGAGACGGTCGTAGAACTCCTGGTCGCGGTCCTTGATCGCCGCGTACACCGGCTGCTGGAACGTGTGCATGATCCGGTAGGGGAGCGACGCGAACGTCAGGTCGGCTTTCTGCGTCGTCATCCCGGCGGCCAGCGCGCGTTCCGAATAGAGGTCGCCCAGGCCGAGGTCCATCAGCGAGTCGGACTTCACGATGTGCGTCGAGCTTCGCTGGACCATGGTGACGTCGGCGCCGGCTTCCCACAGCGCGCCGCAGATGTCGAACGCGGAGTTGTTGGACCCGACGATCACCGCCTTCTTGCCGCGGTAGGCGTCCGGGCCGGGGTGCTGTGAGCTGTGGTGCTGCTCGCCGCGGAACCGGTCCTGCCCGGGCAGCACGGGAACGTTCGGCTTGCCCGACATGCCGGTCGCGAGGACCAGCTGCTTCGGCTTGAGCACGACCTCTTCGCCGTCCCGGTCGAGGACGACCGTCCACTCCTGCGCTTCTTCGTCGTAGGAGGCGTTCTTGCAGGTCGTCGACGACCAGTAGGTGACCTCCATGACCTTCGTGTACATCTCCAGCCAGTCGGCGATCTTGTCCTTCGGCGCGAAGACCGGCCAGGTGCGCGGGAAGTCGAGGTAGGGGAGGTGGTCGTACCAGACGGGGTCGTGCAGGCACAGCGACTTGTACCGGCCGCGCCACTGGTCGCCGGGCCGCGCGTACCGGTCGACGACCACGTGCGGCACGCCGAGCTGACGCAGCCGGGCCCCGAGCGCGATCCCGCCCTGGCCGCCACCGATGACGACGACGTACGGCTGGCGCGTGGTGCCCAGTTCGTCGGCTTCCGCCTGCCGCGCTTCGGACCACGTGACGCGCTCGCGGTTGACGCCGTGCTCGGCGCCCTTCGGCCGGGTGGTGCCGAGCGGCTCTTCGTGCCCCTTCAGTTCGTAGAGCGTGGTGAGGAACGTGAACGCGCCTTCGTCGTTCAGCCGCAGGTGTCCGCGGCCGCGTCCGGCTGCCGTCTCGAAGCCGATCCACGCTTCGACGATCCCGTTCGCCTCGGTCGGCTCCTCGGCGGCGTGGAAGCCGGTCGCGTCGGCGGTGTCCATGGTCGCGAGCAGCAGATCCTTGACGCCGTCGCGGTTTTCGACGGTCTTGAGGTTCCAGGTGAACGCGATCAGGTCGCGCCAGAACGACGTCGTGGCGAAGAGGCCGGCGGCCCGGTCGGCGTCACGGGCCGCGAGCGCGGCCTCGAAGTCGGCGAGCCAGCCTTCGACGCGCTGCCGGGCATCGAGGGCCGCGGCCGGTTCGAGGGTCTGGGTCATGAGCGGACCTCCCCGTCTCGGGCACCGTCTTCGTCGGCGGCGCGTTCAGGGCAGCCAACCTCGCCGGGGCCGGTCCGCGTAAGGGTTGCCCTGAGGTTGCATCAGCACGATTTCGACACCGGGCGCGAACCGGTACGGGCGGGCGAGCAGCAGGCCGCCGACCAGCTTGCGCAGCCGGGACAGCTCCGCGCGGACGGTCACCAGGTGCGTGCGGTCGCCGTAGAGCGTCTCCGACAGCTGCGCAGCGGACACCCCGGCCGGCCCCGCGGTCGCGATCAGCCGCAGCAGGTCCGCCTGCCTTCTGCCCAACGGGTGCGTCCACCGCGCCGAGCCTTCGACGATCGCGCGTGGCGGGTCGAGCTCGAGGGTGAGCTTCAGGGTTTCGCGGTGGCTCGGCCGCAGCAGCCAGCCGCCGGGCACCGGCTCGGGCTCGCACGCCCCGACGCCGCGGACCGCGACCGGGACGCCGTGCCGGGGCGCGGCGACGCGGTCGATCCCGAAGACGCCGCTCTGGGCGGCGACCCAGCCGTGCTCGTCGACGACGAGCCCGGGGCGGCCGCCGAGTGCGTGCCCCGACAGCCGCCGGAGTGCTTCGAGCCGGGCCTCGTGCCGCTCGCGCAGGACGGCCTCGGCGAGCCGCACCGACGTCCCGACCAGGGCGACGGTCATCGGGTGGACGGTCTCGGCCGGCCCGCTGACGTCGACGATCCCGAGCAGCTCGCCGGTCCGCGGGTCGTGCACGGGGTAGGCGGTGCAGGCCCACGAGTGGTGCGAGCGCACGAAGTGCTCGGCGGCGAACATCTGCACGGGCGCGGCCTCGGCCAGCGCCGTCCCGATCGCGTTGCTGCCGATGGCGGGCTCCGACCAGGTGGCGCCCTCGGTGAAGCCGAGCGAGTCCGCGCGGTGCCGCACCCGGCGCGCGCCTTCGCGCCAGAGGACGACGCCGTCGGCGTCGGTGACGACCATCAGGTGGTGCGCGTCCTCCGCGACGGACGTCAGCGCGCCGCGGAGTTCGGGGAGGACTTCACGCAGCCGGCTGCCGGTCCGCCGCCGTTCGACCTCGGCGGGACCGACGGGATCGGGCGCGGGCGGCCGGTCGGGATCGACCCCCTGCGCGGCAACCCGCCGCCACGACCGTTCGACGAGCCGGCGCGGCGCGGTCCGCGGCGGCCGCCCGGCGAGGACGGCGTCGTGGATGCCCGCGAGCAGCCGAGCGTGCCCGGCGACGTCGATGCCGGGCCGGACCGCGCAGACTTCGTCGTCCACCGCCACCTCCAGGGCCGGCCTTCACGGTAACCCGGGGAAGCGGAGGCGGGGCAACCTTCACGCAACCCCGGGAGGACCACACCAGACGACACGCGTACCCGCCAACTCGGCTGGACGACTCGCGTCCCTGGGCGGACGGCTCTCGAACTCGCACTGGCCGACTCTGCAGCTACGCAAGCCGACCCTGCGGGTACGGAACTCGACCGGGGCTAGCCGGTGAGGCGGGCGGCCGAGCCGGGGAGTTCGCGGTTCGCCTCGTCCAGGCCCGTCGCCACCGTCCGGCACGCCCGGCAGCCCGCGACGTGGTCGGCGACGACGCTCGCCCGGCGCGGAGACAGCGCGCCCCGGACCCACGCGCCCATCCGGCGGCGCGGTTCGCGGCAGACCGGCTCCGCGGCGTCGGGTACCTGGACCTGCAGGTACGCCTGGCGCAATCCCTCGCGCGCCCGCATCGCCAGCGCCGACACGCTGTTCGGCGTCAAGCCCAGCAGCGGCGCCGCTTCCGTCGGCGAGTCGCCTTCGGCCTCGGTGCGCCAGAGGACCGTCCGCCAGCGGCCCGGCAGCGTGCAGTACGCCGACCACACGAGCTTCTCGTTCGACCGGTGCAGGGCCAGCTCCTCGGCGCCGCTCGACGTCGTCTCGGGGACCGTTTCGCACAGCTCGACCCGGCTGCGCTGCCGGCCCCACCGCGACACGAGGTTCCGCAGCGTCACGACGAGGTACGGCCGCAGGTCGCCGTCCGGGCCGCCGCCCGCGCGCACGACCGCCAGCACCCTGGCGAACGTCTCGGCCACCAGGTCGTCGCGCTCGGCGGGCTGCTTCGCCCACGCCGCCGCGGTCCGGCGCAGCGGCTCGGCGTGCCGGCGGAACAGGGCGCCGCCGGCGTCGAGGTCACCCGCGCGGAGGGCGGCGAGCAGCACGGCGTCCGGCGGCTCCTCGTCGGCGTTCCTCATCGGCACTCTCCGTGGCCAGGTGGTACCGCAAGTAAGTGGTACGGCAGTGTATGTCATACCACTACAATCCGGCCGATGACGCCGACGGACACCCCGCGCCCGCCCGACGGCCGGGCCGCCCGGTGGGCCGGCCAGCGCGACCGCCGCCGCCGCGAGTTCGTCGAGGCGGGCCTGCGCGCGATCGCCCGGCACGGGCCCGACGTGTCCACCGAGCAGATCGCCGACGAAGCCGGCGTCGCCCGCACGCGCCTCTACCGGCACTTCGACGGCGCCGCCGACCTGCAGCACGCGATCGCCGGCCGGGTCGCGGAGCTGATCACCGCGGAGTTCGCGCCACTGTGGAACCCGAGCGGCACGCCGATGGAGCTGATCCGCACGGCGATCGGCGCGCACACCCGCTGGCTGGCCGAGCACGGCTCGCTCTACCGCTACCTGACCCGGCACGCGGTGGACGGCGCCCCGGACGTCTTCGCCGACGGCAAGACCGCCATCGCGCGGCAGCTGACCGTGGTGTTCGAGCACTACCTCCGACTGTTCGGAGTGGACACTCGCGTCTGCGAAGCGGTCGCCTTCGGGCTCGTCGGCCTGGTGGAGTCGAGCACCTCGCGCTGGCTGGAGAACCCGCGCGGCGTCGCCCGCGCCGAGCTGGCCGCGCTGCTGGCCCGCTGGGTCTGGGGGATCGTCGACGACACCCTGCGCGCCGGCGGCTTCGAGCTGGACCCGCACACCGAGCTGGCGGCCCTCGCGTGAACCGTCCACAGTGGCGAAGGCGCACCGGGATTCCCGCGCAGGTGTCAGACCGCGAACACCTGTGAGTCGTCGGCGAAGGCCTTGAACTCCAGGGCGTTCCCGGCCGGGTCGAGCAGGAACATCGTCCACTGCTCACCCGCCTGGCCCTCGAAGCGGACGTAGGGCTCGATCACGAACTCCGTCCCCGCCGCCCGCAGCCGCTCGGCGAGCGCCTTGAACGCCTCGACCTCGAGGATCAGGCCGAAGTGCGGCACCGGGACGTCGTGGCCGTCGACGGGGTTGTGGACGCGCTGGCGCCGTTCCGGCGCCAGGTGCGTCACGAACTGGTGGCCGTGCAGGTTCCAGTCGACCCACGTGTCGGCGCTGCGGCCCTGGTCGAGGCCGAGGACGTCACCGTAGAAGCGGCGGGCGGCGGCCAGGTCGTCGACCGGCATGGCGAGGTGGAAGCGGGGCATCGTCATGTCTTGATGTTAACATTGCGACATGAGTGCTCGAGTGGCTCCCGCGCGCCGCCGCGGTCTCGCGGACGAGGTCGCCGACCGCCTCCGGGACGCGATCTTCGACGGGGCGTACGCGCCCGGCAGCTCGCTGCGCGAAGTGGAGCTGGCGGAGGTGCTCGGCGTGAGCCGCGGGCCGGTGCGGGAGGCGCTGCTCAAGCTGGAACGCGAGGGCCTCGTCCGCGGGGAGTGGCACCGGGGCACGACCGTGACGTCACTGTCCGAAGTGGACATCGCCGAGCTGGACAGCCTGCGCGCGGCCCTCGAACGGCTCGCCGTCGAGCTGGTGATCGACCGCGCGGCCGACTTGACCGAGGTCGACGCGGTCGTGACGCGCATGGAGCGGGCGGCGGGCGAGCACGAGATGGTCCGCTGCGACCTCGACTTCCACGACGCGGTCTACCGGGCCGCGGGGCACCGGCGTCTCGCGGAGGCCTGGCGGGCGATCCGCTCGCAGGTCCACCTGTTCCTGCTGACCCGCATCGGCGTCGAGACCGACGGCTACCTGACCGGCATCCCCGCCGAACACCGGCAGCTCGCCGGCGCATTGCGGGCGGGCGACCGCGAAGCGGCCCTTGAGCTGTTCGCGACGCACCGGCGGCACGCGTTCGACGTCCTCACGCGGCGGCCCTGACCACGACGGCAGGGGAAAGCTGCCGGTGTTGACGGCAGCGACCGCCCGGGCGGATGGTGGACCGATGGCGACACGCATGGGCGCGCGGTTCACCGGTGACCTGGCCGAGCTGCGGTACGAACCGGTGGCCAAGCGGGTGCGGGCGGTCGCGAGTGGACGGACGTTCGCCGACTCGCGGCGGGCGGTGCTGGTCTGGGAACCGAAGCGCGTGGTGCCGTCGTACGCGTTTCCCGTGGCGGAGCTGCGCGCGATGCTGACCCCGTCGGACAGCGTGTCGGCGCCGGAGCACGCGGTGCGGCTCGCCGAGGGTGGCCCGCCGGTCCTCGACCCGCGGACCGCGTTCGCCGTGCACACCTGCCCGGGCCGGCCGCTGACCCTGGCCGGGGCCGGCGTGACCCTTCCGGGTGCCGGCTTCCAGCCCGCCGACGCCGACCTCGGCGAGCACGTCATCCTCGACTTCGCCGCCTTCGACGAGTGGCTCGAGGAGGCCGAGCCGATCGTCGGCCACCCGCGGGACCCGTTCTCGCGCATCGACATCCGGCGCAGCGACAGCCGGGTCCGGATCGAGGTCGACGGCGTCGTGGTGGCCGACTCGGGCGCGCCGCGCCTGCTGTTCGAAACCGGCATCACGGCTCGCTACTACCTGCCGCGCGAGGACGTCCGGATGGAGCTGCTCACGCCGTCGGACACGCGCACCACCTGTGCCTACAAGGGCCACGCGACCTACTGGTCGGTGGGCGCGCACCGCGACCTCGCGTGGACCTACGAGGAGCCGCTGTCCGACGCGCGGGAGGTCGCCGGGTACATCGCCTTCCTGACCGAGCGCGTCGACGTCGTCCTGGACGGCGAGCGGCTGCCGCGGCCGGTCACGCCGTGGTCCTAGCGGGCCCGGCCGAGTTCGGTGGTGGTGAACGCCCGCCCGCCCAGGTGGGCCGAAACCGAGGTGTCGGGCGGCATCGAGGCCGCGAACCGCTCGGAGTCGTCGACCGGGTGGTAGCCCAGCCGTTCGCCCTCCCGCAGGGAACACCGGCCCCGGGTGTTGGCCGACACGCCCCAGACGATCCGGAAACCGGGCGACCCGGCGGTCAGGCACGCCTCGAACAGCCGGCCCGCGTCGCCGGGGGACAGCCACAGGCCCAGCGCGTGGCGGTCGACCGGCCGGGCGAAGCACGACCCGATCCGCACGCAGATCACGTCCGTCCCGAACCGGGAGTGGCAGAGGCTGCCCAGTGCCTCGGTCATCACTTTGCTGACCCCGTAGAACGTGTCCGGCCGCGGCGGGCAGTCCGCGGGCGCCTCCCGACCGGCGGGCCGGAACCCGGCAGCGTGCACGCTCGACGCCAGGATCACCCGGGGGACGCCGGCGGCCCGGGCGGCGTCCAGGACCGTGCGCGTGCCGCCGACGTTGACGGTCATCAGCCGGTCCCAGGTGTCCTCACCGGCGATACCGGCGAGGTGGATCACCGCGTCCATCCCTTGGCACGCTTCGATCATCGCGGCGGCGTCGGTCACCGAGCCGGTCACCCACTCGCCCGCGATCTCGTCGGACCGCGTGAGATCCAGCAGACGCAGGTCCCCGGCCGGGCGCAGGCGCGGGACGACGATGCGGCCCACGCGCCCGGCCGCGCCGGTCACCAGTACCCGCCGCACCCGGGCCTCCTCAGGAGCGGACCGGGAGCACGACCGCCGACGCGTGCGCCGGGTCGTGGTGGACCTCCTGGTCCGCGGCCCGGAGGGCGGTCGCGGTGGCGTGCGGCTCGCCGGTGCCGGGATTGCGGGCGTAGCGCGGGAACGCGCCGCTCGACACCTGGACGCGGATGCGGTGCCCGCGCCGGAACCGGTGCGCCGTCGGCCACAGCCGGACCGTGACGGCGGCCAGCTCGTCCGCCGCGGTGAGGCTGGTGAGGCCGTCGCAGACGTTGTGCGAACGGCCGTCCGGGCCGACGTCGCAGAGCCGGACGAAGACGTCGGCGAAGGGCAGGCTGCTGCGGAACCAGATCTCGGCGCTGACCTCGCCGACGACTTCGACGTCGTCGTCGAGCGCGGCCGTGGTGTAGGCGAGGACGTCGGCGCGGGCTTCCAGGGCCGTGTTGTCGACCCGCCCGGCGTCCGGGGCCATCCGCACGCCGCCGGCCGCGGGCGTCGGGTCGGCCGGGTCGTAGCGGTAGCGGTCGGGGGCCGACTCGGCCGGCGCGGCCGCGGCCAGCGCGCTGCCGGGCTGGAGGTGGAACCGGTGCGGCGCATAGCCTTCCGGCGGCCAGGACGCGAAGTCGCGCCAGGCTTCCTCGCCCATGACGAACAGCCGGACCGGCGCGCGGTCCGGCGGTTCTTCGCCGTGGGCGTGCGCGAGCCCGAATTCGAGGGCTTCCCGGATCATGAGGCCCGTGCCGGCGAGCAGGTCGGGCCGGCCGGCGTGGGTCCACGGCCCGACCGTGAGCCGGGGCCGTCGTCCGGCGTCCTGCAGCGTGCGGAAGTCGCGCAGCTGGCCGGGCAGGAAGATGTCGTACCAGCCGCCGATCGAGCTCACCGGGACGGTGACGTCCGCGACGCGCGGCCGGTGGTCGACGGCCGCCCACCGCGGGTGGGTCTCGGGGTGGGCCAGGACGTCCTGGATGTAGTCCGAGCGGTGGCCGATCGCGACGACGTCCGCCTGGGCGAGCGGGAGCGTGGTGAGCGCGCGTTCCAGCTTCTTCGCCTGGCCGCGTCGCCGCAGCAGCGCGAACCGCCGTTCCTGGACGGCGACCTGGACGCCCCAGCCGAACGGCGTTTCGAGCGAAAGCCCGTCCTCCCGCAGGAACTCCAGCGTCAGGCCGGACTCGGTGACCTGCGGGATCATCGCCTTGACCTGCGGTGGCAGGCGATCGGCGACCGCCCACTGGACGTAGCCGAGGTAGCTCGGGCCGAGGAGCACCATGGCGTCGCCGAACCACGGCTGCCGCACGACCCAGTCCAGCGTCGCCAGGCCGTCTTCGCGCTCCTGCCGCAGCGGGTCGAAGCCGCCGCCGGAGCCGAAGCCGCCGCGGGTGCTCTGGATCAGCACCTGGAAGCCGCGTTCGGCCAGCGGCCGGGCGAGCAGCGCCCCGAGCGCGCTCTTCCGGCCGTACGGACTGCGGACCAGCGCGGTGGGCAGGCCGTCCCCGCCCGCGCGGGGCGCCCACCGGTCGGCGAGCAGCTCGGCGTCGTCGGGCATCGGGACCCGCAGGTCGCGCTGGACGGCCAGCTTCCGCGTCGCCGGGGCGGGCAGCGTCAGCAAGCGTTCGAGGACACGGCTGATCACCGGCCGGCCTCCTTCGTGATGGTCGCGGTGACGACCGACCGGATCCGCATGAGCCGGTCGGTGAAGCCGTCGGGGTCGAGCGGGTCCGGCCCGTCGACGACCCAGGCGTTGACGACCGCGCCGGCCCCGCCGGTCAGGAACGTGGCCAGGTCTTCGATCTCCGGCGCGCCGAGCCGGTCGCCGAGCGCGTGGCCGAGGTGGCGCCGGTTGAGGGGCAGGAACACGCTGGTCAGCGCCTCGGTGAAGGCGTACGCGGACGCCCCGGTCAGCAGTGCGCGGTAGAAGCGACGGCGCGCGGCGAAGTGCCCGGCCAGTGCCAGGAGCGCCGCCCGTTCGTCCTCGGGGAGCTCGCCGAGCAGCTCGCGCCGGACCAGGTCCTGCGCGGCTGCCAGGAGGAGCGAGTCGCGGTCGCCGAACTGCTGGTAGAGCACCTGGCGGCTGACGTCCGCCGCCTCGGCGATCTCGGAGACGGCGACGGCCGTCGAGTCCCGTGCGGACACGAGGTCGACGGCGGCCGCCATCAGCGCGGCGCGCGACCGGCGCACCCGCCGGTCCTTGACGGGGGCTTCGGTCAACCAGTCGGCTCGCATGCCTCCGATAATGGACAGTTGTCAAGAAAATGGCAAGTGTTCGGGAACGGCCTCCGGAAGTCCGAACAGCGGGAAGAGCGCCGGGTCGAGGAACGTGTGCAGGGCGGTGATCCGGCCGGCCGCGGTCGTCAGGGCGTGGATCGCGAAGGCGTGGTGACCTCGCGCGCCGCGCCGGTACTGCGCCAGCCCCGCACCGCCGTTGACGTCCACGGGCACGAGGAGCGCGCCCTCGCACGCGGCGCGCCGCGAGTGGAACCAGGCCGCGATCGCCGCGGTCCCGCGCAGGGTGATGTCGTACGGCGGCATCGACAGCGTCGCTTCCGAGTGCAGCAACGCGACGAGGGCGTCGATGTCGAATCGCTCGAACGCGTCGAGGTAGCGGGCGAGCAGGGCCCGGTCGTCGCCGGACAGCGGCGCCGGATCCGGCGCAGGCAGCGCCGCGCGGGCGCGCTTGAGCACCGCGTTGACGGCGTCCTCCGTCGTGCCGAGGAGCTTCGCGACCTCCTTCGCCCGCCACCGCAGCACGTCCCGCAGCAGCAGGACCGCGCGCTGGCGCGGCGAAAGCACCTGCAGGGCGGCGACGAACGCGAGCCGGACCGATTCGCGCTCCACCGCGACGAGCGCGGGGTCGAGGACCCAGCGGTCCGGGACCGGCTCGACCCAGGTCTCGCGGGGGAGCGCCGGCCCCAGCTCGTCCGTGACGGCGGTGGGCAGCACCCGGCGTCGCGCGTCCTTCAGCGCGTCGAGGCAGACGTGCGTGGCGATGGTGAACAGCCACGTCCGGAGCGCGGCCCGGCCGTCGAACCGGTCGAGCCCGCGCCAGGCGCGGACCAGGGTCTCCTGCACCGCGTCGTCGGCGTCGAAGGCCGACCCGAGCATCCGGTAGCAGTACCCGGCCAGCTCCCGGCGCAGCGGGCCGAGCTGCTCCTCGAACGCGGCCCGGTCCGGCATGGTCGTCAGCATGTCAGGCCGGCTGCCAGCCGGAGGCCCACCGGTGTGACGGCGGTACCTCGCCGCGGAACACCGCCGCGTTCCGGCGCGCGAACTCGGCGAAGGTCGTCGGCCGCACGCCGAACTTCTCATGCGTGCCGAGGTCCACTCGGGACTCTTCGGCACCTGCGCGCCGCTCGGCGAACAGCTCGTCCATCGCGTCGGCGAAGAACGCGGGGATTCCGGCGGCGAGCAGGCGCTCGCGCTGGGCGGCCGGGTCGGCGTCGACGTAGCGGACCGGCCGCCCGACAGCATCGGCGAGCCGCGCGGCGACCTCGGTCATCGTCAGCGCTTCGGGCCCGGTCAGCTCGTACCGCCCGCCGTCCTCGCCCTCGCCGCGCAGGAGCGCGACCGCGACGCGCGCGATGTCGCCGACGTCGACGGGCGCCAGCTTCGCCTCACCCATCGGCAGGCTCAGGACGCCGTCGCGGATCGACGGCACCTCGCGGAAGTACACCGGCATGAACTGGCTCGGCCGCAGCACCGACCACGCGAGCCCGGAGCCGGCGAGGTACCGCTCGACGTCCGCGTGCATCCGCGCGAACCGGAACCCCGAATCGCTCCGGCACCCCCGGCCGGACAGCTTCACGACGTGACCGACCCCGGCGCGCTTCGCGGCGTCGATGAACGTCTGCTGCGTCTCGACCAGCCGCCGGTCGGCCGAGGAGATCAGCAGGGCCCGGTCGACGCCGTCGAGCGCGGGTTCCGGCGCGAGCAGGTCTCCGGTCACCACCTCGACGCCGTCCGGGAAGCCTGCCGCCTTCGCGCGGTCCCGGACCAGTGCGCGCACCGGCAGTCCCTCGGCCACGCACGCGCGGATCACGGCGGATCCGGTCAGCCCGGTCGCCCCTGTCACCAAGATCATGTGCTTTCCTCTCGTGTCGCGTACTTGGACTCCGGGGCCGCGCGAAACTGGTCGTGCGAGCATGAGCCATGTCTTCGACGATGCGGGCCTTCGTGCTCACCGGGCCGCGGCAAGGAGCCGTGCACGAGGTTCCGGCCCCGGTCGCGGGCCCCGGTGAAGTCGTCGTCGACGTCGAACGGGCCGGGGTCTGCGGCACCGACGTCGAGTTCTTCACCGGCGAGATGGCCTACCTGCACCAGGGCCACTCCGCCTACCCGATGCGGCTGGGGCACGAGTGGGCCGGCACGGTCTCGGCCGTCGGGGCGGGCGTCGACGCCGCTTGGCTCGGGCGGCGGGTCATGGGCGACACGATGCTCGGCGACCGGACGTGCCGCCGCTGCCGCCGGGGTCACCAGCACACGTGCGAGAACCGCCAGGAAGTCGGTATCCGCGGCGGACGGCCCGGCGCGCTGGCCGAGCGGCTCGCCGTCCCCGCGTGGTCGCTGCACGCTCTGCCCGACGAGGTCGACGCGGTGCTCGGCGCGCTCGTTGAGCCGGGCGGCAACGCGTTGCGCGCGGCGCGGGCCACCGGCGCGGGCGACCGGGTTCTCGTGTCGGGCCCGGGCACGATCGGGCTGCTGACGGGAATGTTCCTGCGGGCCGGGGGCGCGGAGGTGCACGTCATGGGCGTGGACGACGGCGCTTTCGCGCGCAGTCTCGGCTTCGAGCACGTCTGGACCCGACGCTCGCTGCCGGACTTGCCGTTCGACGCGGTGGTGGACGCGACGGGCGCCGCGGACCTGCCCGCGCTGGCGGTGGACCTGGTCGAACCGGCCGGCCGGGTCGTCTACATCGGACTGTCCGGCCGGCCGAGCCGGCTCGACACCCGCGCACTGGTGCTGAAGGACGTCACGGCGGTCGGCGTCCTGTCGGCGTCCCCGGGGCTGGCCGACACGATCGCGGCGTACGCCGCCGGAGCCGTCGACCCGCGCCCCCTGGTCGCGGCGACGGTCGGGCTCGGCGAGGTGGGCGCGGTGCTGGCGGGGGAGTACCGGCCGGGCCCGGGTCCGAAGATCCACATCGACCCACGCCGCTAGCCCGGCGGCTGCCTCGGCACCCGAGGGTCCATCGGCCCCGGCACCTCTAGCGCGGCGCAGCCAGCGTCGTCGGGCGGCTTCGGCCGCGCAGGGTGACGTCCTCGGTCGCCTTCCAGAGTGCCGCTTCCTCCTCCGCCGCCGATTCGACCGCCGTCCACGACGCCAGCAAACGGCCTGGAGCGTTCTTCGCCAGTTCCGTCAGCCGGGCCGCTTCGTTGACCGGATCGCCGATCACCGTGTACTCGAAGCGGCGCGGGTCGCCGACGTTGCCCGCCACCGCGTCGCCGGTCGCCACGCCGATGCCCGCCGGGCCGTCCGGGACCTCGAGCGCCAACCGCCGCGCGATCGCCCGGCCGGCCGCCAGTGCGCACGTCGCGTGGTCGCCGAGCGGGGCCGGTGCCCCGAAGACCGCCAACGCCGCGTCGCCGACGAACTTGTTGACCAGGCCGTGGTGCCGGTCGACCTCGTCGACCACCACCGCGAAGAACCGGTTCAGCAGGCCGACGACCTCCTCGGGCGGGCGGCTCGCGGCCAGCGCCGTCGAGCCGACCAGGTCCACGAACAGCACCGACACCGTGCGCACCGACCCGCCGAGCCCCGCCGACGTGCGCATCGCCTCGACCGCCACCTCGTGGCCGACGTGCCTGCCGAACAGGTCGCGCAGCCGCTCCCGCTCGGCCAGCCCGGCCGCCATGTCGTTGAACCCGGCCTGCAGCAGGCCCAGCTCGGTGCCGTCGTAGACCGGGATGGCCACGTCGAACTCGCCCGCCCGGACCCGGCCCAGCGCGTCGCGCACCGACGAGATCGGGTTCACCACCGCACGGGCGGTGAACACCGTGACCAGCAGGCCGAAGCACAGCACGACCAGGCCGAGCGCGATCACCGACACCGCGAGCTTCGTCGTCGAGACGTCGCCGCGGACCCAGGCCAGCACCGCCGTGACGACCAGCCCGGCCACCGGCACCCCGGTGCCCAGACACCAGAACAGCAGCATCCGCAGGTTGACGCCGCCGCTGAGCGGGCGCGGCGGCGCCGTCCCGTCGAGGGCTCGCGCCGCGTACGGCCGCAGGGCGAACTCGCCGAAGAGGTACGCGATCGCGCACACCACGACGCTCGCGAACGCGACGACGAGGAACACCGTCAACGCGACCGCGGGCTGCCTGAGCACGGCCAGTGCAGCGAACACGACCGTCGCGACGCCCCACAGGACGGCCTGCATGAGCGTGAGACGCAGGGGGACGCGCAGGCTCGCGACGCGCTCGGCGTCGGTCGGCCGGCGTCCTTCGGCGGCCCAGTGCAGCGTCCGCAGCGCCCCGCGGGTGCCCCACAGCGTGCCGACGACGACCGCCGACACGACGTAGGCCGGCACCGCGATCGCCATCGTCCGCAGCAGGCCGCCGGACATGCCCGGGGCCGGCATGAGCAGCGCCGCGAGCCCGACGACCACCAGCGCGCCGATGACGTTCGTGGCGATCAGGGTGGCGGTCAGCAGGCGCTGGACGCGCCGGCGCAATACCGTGACGTCCTGGTCGAGGGGGCCGAGCAGCCCGGAGCCGAACGGCCCGGTCCGGGTGGGGGTGTCGCGGGGTGAGGGCACCGGTTCCTGCCGTTCGACGCAGTTGAGTGAACGAATGTACACCGAAGCGCCGACGCCTCGCGAGCCGGTTCACGCCGACGAGTGGCTCCAGTCGGGACGGGTGACGAGCGCCGCGCCCAGCAGGTCCGCCGACCCCAAGGTCGATGGCCGCCGGGCCCGGCGCGTTCACGACGATGGTCCACCGCCTCCTCGGCGTCCCGCCCGGCGAGTTCCACGGCCACCGGGCCGACGGGTGTGCACTGGACCTAGTATGTGTTACGGTTGGTAACAGTGAACTCCGGTAACACCTGACGAGGAGGTCGGCGATGACCAGCATCAGCGAACGCGAAGCGGGGACTGCAGCGTCTTCGGACCGCGAGACGACCGCGCGCCGGCTGCTGGACTCGTCGGAGCAGCTGTCCTACGACCCCGTCGAGGAGGTCGACTGGGAGACGCCGCTGGACACGGACTACCACGGCGCGAGCCCCGAGTGGAGCTCGCTCTACGGCACGTCCTACTGGGCCGAGATGACGCCGGAGCAGCAGCGCGAGCTGACCCGCCAGGAGGCGGCCTCGGTGGCCAGCACCGGCATCTGGTTCGAGATGATCCTGCAGCAGATGATCCTGCGGGACTTCTACGCCAAGGACCCGACCGACCCCGCGTTCCAGTGGGCGCTGACCGAGATCGCCGACGAATGCCGGCACTCGATCATGTTCGCCCGCGGCGCCGCGAAACTGCGCGCGCCCGCCTACCGCCCGCGGCGGTTCGTCGTCGAGGCCGGCCGGATCTTCAAGGCGACCGCGACCGGCGAAGCGGCCTACGCGGCGATCCTCGTGGCCGAAGAGGTCCTCGACGTGATGCAGCGCGACTGGATGCGTGACGAGCGCGTCGTCCCGTTCGTGCGGGCCATCAACAACATCCACGTCGTCGAAGAGTCGCGGCACATGAAGTTCGCGCGCGAGGAGACCCGCCGTCGGCTCGAGGGCGCCGGCTGGGTGCGGCGGCAGGTCAACGCGCTGGTCGTCGCGATCGCGTCCTACGTCATCGTCGGCAGCATGGTCAACGGCAAGGTCTACGAAAACGCCGGGCTCGACGGGAAGCGCGGACGGCGTGAGGCGAAGGCCAACGAGCACCACAAGTCGATGCTGCGCTCGAGCTGCTCCGGGCTGATGGAGTTCCTGCATTCCGCGGGGCTGCTCACCAAGCCGTCGCTGTGGTTCTACAAGCGCGCGAACCTGATCTGAAGTCATGGCGTTCGCGATCACCCAGACCTGCTGCGCCGACGCGTCCTGCGTGTCGGTGTGCCCGGTCAACTGCATCCACCCGACGCCGGACGAGCCGGACTTCGGGACGACCGAGATGCTCTACGTCGACCCGGCGGCCTGCATCGACTGCGGTGCCTGCGCCGACGCCTGCCCGGTCGACGCGATCTTCCCGGCCGGCGACCTGACCGGGCCGCTGCGGGCCTACGAGGAGATCAACGCGGAGTACTACGCGGGCCGGGACGTCCTCGCCGAGGCCACCGCCGCGCCGAACTTCCACCGCTGGTCCCCGCCTTCGTTCGCGCGGGTCTTGCCGAGCGACTTCGCGCCGCTGGACGTCGCGGTCGTCGGCACCGGCCCGGCGGGCATGTACGCCGTCGAAGACCTGTTGCTGCACACCAACTCCCGGGTCACCCTGATCGACCGGCTCCCGGCGGCCGGCGGCCTGATCCGCTACGGCGTCGCGCCCGACCACCCGTCGACGAAGAAGATCGGCGAGAAGTTCGCGCGCTTCCACGACCACCCCCGGCTGCGGCTGCGGCTCGGTACCGAAGCCGGTCCCGAGCTGGCCGAGCGACACGACGCGGTGATCTACGCGGTCGGCGCCACGCAGGCCCGCCGCCTCGGCGTCCCTGGGGAGGACCTGCCCGGCAGCCTGCCCGCGGCCACGGTGGTGAACTGGTACAACGGCCACCCCGGCGTGCGGCCGGCCGCCGTCGACCTCTCGGCCGAGCGGGTGGTCGTCGTGGGCACCGGCAACGTCGCCCTCGACATCGCCCGGATCCTGACCGCCGCCCCGGAGTCCCTGGCGGCCACGTCCCTGGCTCCGGCGGCGTTGACCCGGCTGCGGGCGAGCAAGGTGCGCGAGGTCGTGCTGCTGGCCCGGCGCGGTCCCGACGACGCCGCGTACACGCGGTCGGAGCTGCTGGCGCTGGCGGCCCGCGGTGAACTCGTGGTGGACGCGCACGACCCGCGGATCGCCGCGGCGATCGACGCCGGCGACGGCAAGGCCGCGTGGCTGAGGGGCCTGCCGCGCGAGCCGGTGGACTGGTCCGCGCCGCCCCCGGACGGGCGGCGGGTCGTGCTCCGGTTCCACTCCGCCCCGGTCGCCTTCACCGGCGACACCGAGGTTCGCGGCGTCGCCGCCTCCGGTCCGGCGGGCGAGATCGAGATCCTCGCGGGCCGGGTCGTGCGGGCCGCCGGGTTCCGCGGCGCGCCCGTGGCCGGGCTGCCGTTCGACGAGGAGACCGGGACGGTCCCGAACGTCTCGGGCCGGGTCGCGCCCGGGACCTACGTGGCCGGCTGGATCAAGCGCGGCCCGTCGGGCGGCATCGGCGCGAACAAGGCGTGCGCCCGCGAGACGGTCGGCGCACTGCTGGAGGACGCGGTCGCCGGCCGGCTGCGGACCCGGCGGCGCGGGCTGCTCCGCCGCTGAACCGGTCCGCTCATGGCCGGTGGCTGGTGTGCGTGAACTCCACAGTGGACAGCATCGAGGTGTCCGTGTGCCTCGTCCGCTTCCGGCCGAAGGCCAGCACGCGGGCCGGTTCGACCGCGAACACGAAGGCGTCGTGGCCGCCCTGCCGGAAGCCGTCCTCGGTCGCTTCGTAGCGCCAGCTGCCGTCCCACTTGGCCAGCCACGCCTCGCCGAGGCGGTCCAGCTTCGCCTTTCCGGTGACGCGCCGGGCAACGCCTTCGACCATCACGTCCAGGGCGTCGTCCCACGAGCCGCGGCCCGTGGTGAGCACGACGTTCGGGTTCGCGGTCAGGTTGAGGTACTTCTGCTCGGTCTCGCCGGTGCCGAAGTGCAGGGCGCCGTCGAGCCAGATCGCGACCAGCGGCGTCACGTGCGGCCGTCCGTCGGCGCGCACCGTCGTGAGCCAGCTGATCTGCGCGGATTCGAGGGCTTGCACCGTCTCGGCCCAGCCGGTGGCCTCGGTGCCGGGGTCGCTGAACCGTTCGTCGAGCCGGGTTTCCATCGTCACTCCGTTCGTCGGTCGCGGACGGCGGCCGCGTAGGCGGCGTCGAGGCGCTCGGCGACGGTCGGGCCGTCCGGCGCCTTCCCGCGACGGGTGCCGAGGTGGGTTTCGCGCAGTTCGTCCATGAAGGCCTCCCACAGCGGGGGACCGCCGGCGGTCAGCACGGCGGCGCGAGCGGCGTACTCGTCGGCGACGGGCAGGTGCCGCACGCCCCAGGCGCTGAGCTGCACGAGCACCGGGACGAGGTCGATCGCCCGCTCGGTCAGGCTGTAGGTGACCTTCTGCTTGTGCGACGCATCGCCGGCCCGCGTGAGCAGCCCGTGGTCGACGAGCACGGCCAGCCGGTCGGCCAGCACGTTCGACGAGATCCGCTCTTCGCCGCCGAGCAGCTCACGGAAGTGCCGGGCCCCGCCGAAGACGACGTCACGCAGCACGAGCAGGGTCCACCGGTCGCCGAAGATCTCGAGCGACAGGGTGATCGGACACCTCGACCGCGCGTCCCGCACTGCTCCCACCTCACAACTGGTTGCATTACGAGAGCAGTATTACCCGCGAACGACCGGGGGTAAACCGACGTTCTCCGGGGTCGCGTACCCGGCCCAGTCGACCCGTTCGACAGTGTCCACGGTGGTCATGACCGCTCCTCGAGGACGTGGTCGACGATCCGCGCGTGCGTGGCGAACCAGACGCCGTCGTGGCCCGAGATGTGGTCGAGGAGCTCGGCCAGGATCGCGATCCGCGAGCGGTGGCCGATGATGTGCGGGTGCATCGTGAGCTGGAAGATGCCGCCGTCGGCGTAGGCGGCGTCGAACTCGTCGCGCCAGATCGACAGCACGCCGCGCGGCGGGGTGTAGGGCCGCAGGGAGGCGAACCGGTCCATCATGAAGTACGGCGCGTCGTCGCGGATCCACTCCACCGGCAGCTCGACGACGCCGGTGGGCTCGCCGTTCTCGAGCAGCTCGTAGCAGTCGTCGTCGGCCATCAGCGACGAGTCGTACTGCAGGCCCAGCTCACGCGTGATGGCGAGCGTGTGCGCGGAGAAGTCCCAGGACGGCGTCCGGATGCCGACGGGCCGGGTGCCCGCCAAGCGTTCGAGGACGTCGGCGGCGCGGAAGGCGAGGTCGCGCTCCTCGGTCCCGGTGAGCGCGGTGTTGCGTTCGTGGATCCAGCCGTGCAGCGCCACTTCGTGCCCGGCGTCCACATAGGACTGGACTTCGCCGTCGTGCAGCAGCGCCGACACGGCGGGCACGAAGAAGGACGCCGGCGCGTTGTGCTGCCGGAGGAGGTTCAGGATGCGCGGGACGCCGACCCGGGCGCCGTACTCGCCCTGCGCCATCTTGCCGGGCAGGACGTCGCCGTCGCGCAGGGCGGGCGTCTCGTGGTCGGAGTCGAACGACAGCGCCACGGCGACCTTCGCGCCGCCGGGCCACGAGGCCGGGCGCAGCGCGCGCCCGGCGCGCACGTGCTCGACGTGTCCTCGCCACGTCTTTTCGTCCCACTGCCACGGCTGTTCGGTCACGCGTCCTCCAAGCCGGCGGCGCGCGTCGGTGGTCTTGCCTTCACTCTGCACAGGACGCATCCTCGAGGCAGGAAAAACGGCAAGTCAAGGCGTGGTGCGGGAAAGCCGCACATCGGTGGATCAGGTGATCGCAAGCACCGGGGTCGCCGCGGCGAAGGCGTCCGCCGTCGCGAGGTCGAACTCCCGGTGGTCGGAGCCCAGGCCCTGCGCGACCAGCCCCGCCGCCGCGCAGCCGAGCACCGCGGCCGCCCGCAGCGGACGACCCAGGCCCACGCTCCGCAGGAACCCGGCCGAGAACGCGTCGCCGCAGCCGGTCGTGTCCACCACCGGGACGTCGAACGCGGGCACCGCGACCGTCGCATCCGCCGTCACCACCAACGCCCCGCGGGCGCCCCGGGTCACCGCCACGCAGCCGGCACCGTGCCCGAGCAGCGCCCGAGCGCCGTCCTCCAGCGAAGCCGCGCCCGTCAGGCCCAGCACCTGCTCCTCGTTCGGCAGCAGGTAGTCCACAGAGGACAGAGCGGGGGCGATCCACGCCAGCACCCCCGGATCGCCCGGCGCCAGGAGATCGGCCGAGGTCACGACGCCGGCCGCCCGGGCCGGCGCCAGGATCGAAGCGGCCGCGGCGCCACCCATCAGCTCCGGCCCGCCCAGGTGCAGGTGGGTCGCGCGGGCGATCTCGAGGGCGGGAGCGTCCGAAGGTCCGTAGCCCAGGTTCGCGCCCGGCACGTGGAACGCGGGCCGGCTCCCGTCGGCGCGGATCGGCAGCACCGACGCCGCCGTCTGCACGCCCGGCCGCCGCAGCACCAGCGACGTGTCGACGCCGTGCCGGGTCAGCATCGACAGCAGCAGGTCACCGATGGGGTCGTCGCCGACCGCGCCGGCCGAGCGGACCGCGGCGCCGAGCTTGGCCAGCGTCACCGCCGTGCCCGCCGCCGTCCCCGCCGGGCCGAACCGGATCTGCTCCACCAGTGCCGCGCCCTGGCCGTCCGGGATCGCCTCGACCGGCCGGACCTGCACGTCGAACACGTGCGCGCCCAGCGTGACGACGGTCTGCGTCATCGGCCGTCGATCCGCCGGGGCCGGCCGTAGCCGCGCTGCGCGGCGGCGGTCACGACGGCTTCCTGCTGCACGTCGTCCAGCGCCCGTGGTGCGCCGAGCGCCGCCGCCCGGACGTACAGGCCGCACGCCCACTCGAGCAGCAGCGCGTTGTCCATCGCCGCCTCGAGCGTGGGGCCGTGGACGATCGCGCCGTGGTTGGCCAGCAGTGCCGCCGCCCGGCCGTCGAGCGCCGCGAGGGTGCCCGCCGCCAGCTCCGCCGACCCGAACACGGCGAAGGGCGCGACGCGGACCGAGCCGCCCAGCGCGAGCTGCTGGTAGTGCACGCAGGGCAGCTCGTCGAGCACCAGCGACACGGCCGTGGCCTGCGGGGAGTGCGTGTGGACCACCGCGCCCGCGTCGTAGCGCCGGTAGATCCCCAGGTGCAGCTCCAGTTCCGAGGTCGGCGCCAGCTCGCCGGCGACGACCGTGCCGTCGAGGTCGACGACCGTCACGTCGTCCGGGGTGGCCGCGCCCAGCACGACGCCCGTCGCCGTCACCGCGACGTGCTCACCGGCCCGGACGCTCACGTTGCCCGCGGTGCCGATCAGCAGGCCTTCGCCGGCGAGGCCATTACCGGCGCGAGCCACCGCCCGCCGCGCGTCGTCGAGTACGGAACTTCCCACTGCCATGGCCCGAGGCTAGGATAAATACGAAACAAAGTCACGTTCAGGTTCGGAGGCGCATGCTGCGGCGGGTACCGCGTCAGGCCCGGGCCCGGGAGAAGCTGGCCCGGGTGCTCGAGGCCGCCGACCGGCTGCTCGCCGAGGAGGGCGTCGAGGCACTGACGACGACCCGGGTCGCCGCCGCGGCGGGCGTCTCCGTCGGGACGCTCTACCAGTACCTGCCGGACCGCGACGCCATCACCGAAGCACTGGCCGACGGCTACCTCGCCCGCCTGGAGGACCTCATGGCGTCCTTCACCGACCAGGCGACCCAGGAGACCTGGGCCGATCCCGTCGGCCTGCTCGTCGACGCGTTCGCCGCGCTCTACCGCGCCGAACCCGGGTTCCGTGCCCTCTGGCTGGGGCGCGGGCTCACCGAAGCGGCGCGGGAAGCCGATGGCGCCCACAAGCGCGTGATGGCCACCGGCGTGCACCGCGTCCTCGTGGCACAGGGCCTGCTTCGCGACGACGACGAGGCCGCGACGGCGTGCCGCACCGCGTTCCTCGCCGCCGACGCCGTCATCCAGGAGGCGTTCCGCGCCGATCCCGAAGGTGCCGCGGGACTCCTCGTCCAGCTGAAGGCGATGCTGCGGGCCTACCTGGAGCGGCTCGTCTAGGCTCCCGGCATGCCCGACACGCAGTACGAAGACCTCCTCCGCCACGTCCTCGACACGGGAGCCCGCAAGGCGGACCGCACCGGCACGGGCACGCGGTCGATCTTCGGGCACCAGCTCCGCTATCGCCTGGCCGACGGCTTCCCGCTGGTCACGACCAAGAAGGTCCACTTCCGCTCGGTCGCCTACGAACTCCTGTGGTTCCTCCGCGGCGACGGCAACGTCGAGTGGCTCCAGGAGCACGGCGTCACGATCTGGGACGAGTGGGCCGCGCCGGACGGCGACCTCGGCCCGGTCTACGGCGTCCAGTGGCGGTCGTGGCCGACTCCGGACGGCGGGCACGTCGACCAGATCGCCGAGGTGCTGCGGACGCTGCGCGAGAACCCGGACTCGCGGCGGATCATCGTCTCGGCGTGGAACGTCGCCGACATCCCGCGCATGGCGCTGCCGCCGTGCCACGCGTTCTTCCAGTTCTACGTCGCCGACGGCGAGCTGTCGTGCCAGCTGTACCAGCGCAGCGCCGACCTGTTCCTCGGCGTGCCGTTCAACATCGCGAGCTACGCGCTGCTGACGCACATGATCGCCGAGCAGGTGGGGCTCGGGGTCGGCGACTTCGTGTGGACCGGCGGCGACTGCCACATCTACGACAACCACGAAGAGCAGGTCCGCACGCAACTCGCCCGCGACGCCCGGCCGTTCCCGACGCTGAGCCTGAAGGAGGCGGACAGCCTCTTCGACTACACCTACGACGACATCGCGCTCGACGGCTACGACCCGCACCCCGGCATCAAGGCGCCGGTGGCGGTGTGATCGGGCTGGTCTGGGCGCAGTCGGCGAACGGCGTCATCGGCCGCGACGGCACGCTGCCGTGGCACCTGCCGGAGGACCTGAAGCACTTCCGGTCGCTGACCGGGGGCGCGACCGTCCTCATGGGACGCCGGACGTGGGAGTCACTGCCGCCGCGCTTCCGCCCGCTGCCGGGCCGGCGCAACGTCGTGCTGTCGGCCACGCCGCAGGAGGGCGTGGAGACGTTCCCGGACCTGGCACCGGCGCTGGACGCGGTGTCCGGCGACGGCTGGGTGATCGGGGGCGCGGCCGTCTACCGGGCGGCGCTGCCGTTCGCGGACCGGATCGTCGTGACGGAGATCCGCGAGAGCTTCGAAGGGGACACGCGGGCGCCGGACGTCGGCCGCGCGCCGGATGCGACGGGGGAGTGGCTGGAGTCGTCGACCGGGCTGCACTACCGGTTCTTGGTATGGGGCTGATCGTGGTCCTCGGGGCGCTCGGCCTCGTGCGACCGGCCACCCCGGCGAGCGGCGCCGCGCACCCGGCCCGAGAATGATCTCCGTGACCACGCCCGCGCGCAGTTCCGAGCACCTGGCCGCCGTGCTGCGGGAACGGGTCTACGGCGGCATCACCTGCCTCAGCACCCTGCTCGTGCTCGCCGGGCGGCTGGAGGAGCCGCTCGACCCGTGGGGCGCCGTGCTCGACCTGGTGATCGCCACCGGCGGGATCTGGGCCGCGAGCCTGTTCGCCGAGTACGTCTCGCACCTCGCCCTCCACGACGCCGACGGCGAGCGCGCCGACGTCCGGCTGCTGCTGCGCGCGAGCGGCCAGATCCTCGAAGCGGCCGTGCTGCCCGGTGTCCTGCTCGTGGCCGGGGCGCTCGACGTGATCGGGTTCCGGACCGCGGTCCGGGCGAGCGTCTGGCTGCTCGTCGCCGAAATGGGCCTGTTCGCGCTCCTCGCCGTGCGCCGCACCCGGCTGCCGTGGTGGAAGCAGCTGCTCCTGGTCGCCGTGCTCGTTGCGCTCGGGCTGGTCGTCATCGGCCTGAAGACCGCCCACTGAGCGACCTTCCGCCATCCGCCGGTTGACGCGGAAACCGCCGGAGGTCAACAATTCACCGGTAAGCCGGAATGTTAACGCTAACACCGCGACGACGAAGTCGGAGCCACGCCATGAAGCTGCGCCACGCGCTGTCCGCGCTCCTGCTGCTCGCCGGGATGCTCCTGGGGACTGGCACCGCGAACGCCGCGGAATCACCGGTTCCGCCACCCGTCATGGGCTGGGCGTCGTGGAACTCCTTCGCCGCGAAGATCGACTACGACGTCATCAAAGCGCAGGCCGACGCGCTGGTGTCGGCCGGGCTCAAGGACGTCGGCTACCGCTACGTCAACATCGACGAAGGCTGGTGGCAGGGCACGCGTAACTCCGCGGGCGACATCGTCGTCGACGAGACCGAGTGGCCCGGCGGGATGCGGGCGATCGCGGACTACCTGCACGGCAAGGGGTTGAAGGCCGGGATCTACACCGACGCCGGACGGGACGGCTGCGGCTACTACTTCCCGACCGGCCGCCCCGCGGCGCCCGGCTCCGGCAGTGAAGGCCACTACCTGCAGGACATGCTGCAGTTCCAGCGCTGGGGCTTCGACTTCGTCAAGGTCGACTGGTGCGGCGGCGACGCCGAGGGCCTCGACCCGGCGAGCACGTACCGGGCGATCAGCGACGCCAACCGCGCCGCGACCGCACAGACCGGCCGCACGCTCACCCTGTCCATCTGCGACTGGGGCAAGAAGAACCCGTGGAACTGGGGCGCCGGCACGGCCCCGATGTGGCGCACCAGCACGGACATCATCTACTACGGCCAGACCGCGACCCTCCCGCAGGTGCTCACCAACTTCGACCAAGCGCAGCACCCCGTGTCGCAGCACACCGGGTACGTCAACGATCCCGACATGCTCACCGTCGGCCTGCCGGGGCTGACCGCCGCGCAGGGCCGGACCGAACTGGGCATGTGGGCGGTCTCCGGCGCGCCGCTGCTCGCAGGCAACGACCTCACGACGATGAGCGCGGAAACGGCGTCGATCCTGAAGAACCGGGAAGTCATCGCCGTCGACCAGGACCCGCGCGGCTTGCAGGGGGTGAAGGTCGCCGAGGACGCCGCCGGTCTCCAGGTGTACGGCAAAGTCCTGAGCGGCACCGGAAAACGCGCGGTGCTGCTGCTCAACCGGACGTCGTCGGCCGCGACGATGACCGCGCGCTGGGCCGACCTCGGGCTGACCCCGGCCGCGGCGAAGGTCCGGAACCTCTGGGCGGCCGGTGACCAGGGCAGCTACGCCACCGGATACAGCGTGAGCGTCCCGGCGAACGACTCGGTGCTGCTGACCGTCCAGGGCACCGACGCCGCGGCCACGCACGGCACGTCGATCACCGCGGCCGCAACCGGTCTGGCCGTCGCGACCTTCACCTACAGCGCGACCACCACGCGAACCCCGACCCTCGCCGTGAACGGTCAGCAGCCGACCGTCCTCGCCTTCCCCGCGACCGGCGGAGCGGCCAAGACCGTCTCCGCGGTGGTTTCCCTGGGCAAGGGCACGAACACCCTGACGCTTTCGGGTACGCCACCACAGCTCACCGACGTCGCGGTCCTGCCCCTGCCGGGAAGCGGCGGCGTCCAGGTAGTCGGCACGCAGTCGAGCCGGTGCCTCGACGTCGACGACAACAGCATCGCCAACGGCGTCCAGGCCCAGCTGTGGGACTGCGCGGCGGGCCCCAACCAGACGTGGACGCCGACGCGCGGCCAGCTCGTCGTCAACGGCACCAAATGCCTGGACGCCTACGACAACGGGACCACCAACGGGACCGCGGTGGTCATCTGGGACTGCAACGGCCAGCGCAACCAGCAGTGGACCCTGAACGCCGACGGCACCATCACGAACGCGCTCTCCGGGCTCTGCCTGGACGCGAGCGGCGCCGGCACGGCCAACGCCACGAAGATCATCCTCTGGGCCTGCGGCGGCGGGGCCAACCAGCAGTGGACCCGGCGGTGACCCACGCGGTCGAGTCGCGGATCACCAGCCGCCACGGCCGCGTGTGCCTGCCGGGGGAGGGCTCGCCGTTGATCGCCGCCGGCGGCAGGTCGGCGGCGGTCCGCCCGAGCGCTTCCGGCTCCACGTCGACGGCCGGGCCTGGGCCCGGCCGCCGCTGACGATGATGCCCTCGACGCGCGCGAGAGCAGCGTGCGCGGGGACGGAAATCTGCCGGATTTGCCCGCGCCGTCGAGGAGTTACCGGCTGTTCACCATCGCGGGAGCCGACTTCCGCAGGGCCGTGGTCGTGGTGATTCACCAATACCGGCCACGGGTTGACAAACCCGGTTCGCGCGCCGCGGAGAGCTCTTCGGCGAGGATGAGGTTCACGTGCACCGCGGCGTGTCCCAGGACGCGGCGCGTGGCGGCGAGCGCGGTCAGGGTCACCAGGACGCCGGTCCCGGCGAGCAGGCCACCGACGGTGTCCCCGGGGATCACCGCGGCGACGGAGCCGGCCAGGAGGACGGGCGGCCACCAGCGGGCGGGGAGGGCGTGCCGCGGCCGCCGGACCCCGGCTCGCGTGCGCTGCCGATGCAGGGCCATTTCGCCTCCGATCCGCCGTCGGGTGGTCCTGCATCACGACTGACCGGGTCATCCGGGTTACCGGGTCTTCGCGTTCCGTACCCGAACGCCCGAAATCTCCGTCGAACGGCTCAATCGTGCCTGCTGTGGGTTGTCCGCGGCTGTGTGCACATCACCACATCGGGGCTCGAAGTCTGTTCGATCAAGTGTTAGCCCGAGGTGCTTAGGATGGTGGGAGGAGGTGGACATGACGTCGGAGGAGCTGATCGTCGAGTTCGCCCTGACGCGCCTGGACCATCCCGACCTGGACCTCGAGGACCTGGCCGCGCTGGTCGTCCGCCGGGGCGGCCCGGAGCGGGTGCTGGAGTTCGCGTCGGAGAACCTGGCGGAGCGAGGGGAGCTGCGAGCAGCCCAGTTCCCGGCGGCGGTCGAGCACGTGCTGCGGGTGGTCCTCACGCTGCGCGGCCCTTCGGACTGACGCCGCGGAGCAGGGGAGCAGGGCCGCGCTGAGGGGCATGCCCTTCGCGAGGACCGTGGCGCCGACGAAGTGCGCAGCTCACTCGCCACGCAGCGCAAGCTGCCCAACGGACGCGCGGCCCGGGCCTCACCACGCCGCGCGGGCGAGTCCGCTTGATCGATCGGCACGGCAGACCGACCTCGCCGCCCGCTAAGCCTCGCCGGCCGCGCGGCGCAGTCCGCGCCGGTCGAACACCAGCTCCCGGGCCGTCCCCAGGGCGGTCGCGATCGCGCCCGCCAGCACCGCGTCCTCACCCAGCTGCCCCGCGACGATCTCCGGGACGACCGGCACCGTCGCCGCCAGTGCGTTCCGCATCGGTGCCGCCAGCAGGTCCGTGTTCCCGCCGATCCCGCCGCCGAGCACGATCAGCCGCGGGTCCAGCACCGCCGTCACCGCCGCGACCACGTACGCCAGCTTCTCCGCTTCCTCCGCGACCACTTGCAACGCCCGGGAATCCCCGGCTCGCGCCAGGCGGAACACGTCCTTCGCCGACCGCGCGGTCAGTCCCCGCGCACGGGCCGCCTCGACCACCGCCTGGCCCGCCGCCGCCGTCTCCACCGGGCCCGGGCGGCGGGCGCCGGCCGCCGCCGGGAGGGGGCCGAACGGGAGGTCCGCGATCTCGCCCGCCGCGCCGTGGGCGCCGCGGAACAGCCTGCCGTCCACCAGCAGGCCCATGCCGATGCCCGTGCCGACCGTCAGGCACACCAGGACGTCGACGCCCAGCGCCGCCCCGAGCGCGCGCTCGCCCACCGCGCACAGGTTCGCGTCGTTCTCCACCACGACGTCCGAGCCCGCGCCCGCCAGCGCGGCGACGAGCTCGTGCAGCAGCCCGCGCCGCTCCCAGCCCGGCAGGTTCGGCGCGCGGTGGACCGTCCCGGTCGCCGGGTCGGGGACGCCCGGGGTGCCGACCACCGTCGAGACGACGTCGTGCGGGGCGAGCCCGGCCGAGGCCACCGCGTGTTCGACGGATTCGCTTACGGTGCGCACCAAAGCGCTCGCGGAGCGGCACCGGTTGGGCTCGTCGAGCCGCGCGACGATGCTGCCTTCCAGGTCGGCCACGGCGATCCGGATCGCCCGGCGTCCGATGTCGACGCCGACGACGTGCCCCGCGTCCGGCGCCGCCTGGTAGACGACCGCCGCGCGCCCCGGACCGGCCAGGCTCCGCCCGGTGGTCCGGACCAGACCGTGCTGCTCGAGATCGAGAAGCGCCTGTCCCACCGTGGGTTTCGACAGTCCCGTGGCGGCCGCGATCTGCGGTCGCGTCGCCTCGCCCTGCCCGCGCAGCCGCTCCAGGACGAGACGCTGGTTCAGCGCCCGCATGCTCGCCGGGGTACCCACCTGCGGCCCGATTCGCCCCACGACGTCCCCATCTCCGATCTGCGTTGCCGCAAGTTTATCCACGGAACCCTTTCGGCTCCGCACGTTCTATGTTAAGAAACTTTACTAACTACTGGACGGAGGCACGTCGTGAGTTCACCCACTCGTTCGGGGGAGCCGGGGACCGCACAGCCCGCCCTCGAGCGCAAGATCGGCCCACTGCAGGCCACCGCGATCAACATGACCCAGATGTGCGGTATCGGCCCGTTCGTCACGATTCCGGCCATGGTCGCCACCATGGGCGGCCCGCAGGCGATGTTCGGCTGGATCATCGGGGCGATCGTCGCGCTGGCCGACGGGCTCATCTGGGCCGAGCTCGGCGCCGCGATGCCGGGCGCCGGCGGCACCTACCTGTACCTGCGCGAAGCGTTCCAGTACCGCACCGGGCGGCTGATGCCGTTCCTGTTCGTCTGGAGCGCGGTGCTGTTCATCCCGCTGATCATGTCGACCGGCATCATCGGCCTCGTCCAGTACCTCGGCTACCTCATCCCGGGCGTCACCGACGACGCGGGTACCACGCCACTGGGCAAGATCATCGGCGTCGGCATCACGCTCCTGATCATCGTGGCGCTGTTCCGCAAGATCGGCCAGATCTCGAAGCTCACCACCGTGCTGTTCGTCGTCATGCTGGCCGCGGTGCTCGCGACGATCGTCGCGGCGTTCTCGCACTTCAGCGCCACGCAGGCGTTCGCCTTCACGCCGGGGGCGTTCAGCTCCGCCGGCGACGGCACGTTCTGGGGCGGCCTCGGCGCCGGCCTGATCATCGCCATCTACGACTACCTCGGCTACAACACCTCCGCCTACCTCGGCGGTGAGGTGCGGAACCCGGGCCGGACGCTCCCGCGGTCGATCATCTTTTCCATCATCGGCATCATGGGCCTGTACTTCCTGCTTCAGGTCGGCGTGCTCGGCTCGATCCCGCTGGCGCAGCTCAAGGACGCGAAGTCGGTCGCATCGTCGGTGCTCGAACAGGTGTGGGGCAGCGGCGCGGCCAAGTCGATCACCGTGCTGATCGTGATCGCCGCCATCGGGTCGGTCTTCGCCGGGCTGCTCGGCGGCTCGCGCGTGCCGTTCGAAGCCGCGCGCGACAAGGTGTTCCTGCCCGTGTTCGGAAAGCTGCACCCGAAGCTGCACCTGCCCACCGCGGGCGTGCTCACCATGGGCGTCATCACGATCCTCGGCTCGCTGTTCACCCTGACCACGGTGATCAACGCGGCGGTCGCGACGCTGGTCATCATCCAGTCGCTGGCCCAGGTCGCCGCGATCGTGGTGCTGCGCCGTCGGCAGCCGGGACTCCGGCGGCCGTACCGGCAGTGGCTCTACCCGGTGCCGACCATCATCGCGCTGGTCGGCTGGGTCTACATCTACATCTCGGCCGACTGGCTCTCGATCGGGCTGTCGCTGGGCTGGATCGCCGTGGGCGCGCTCGCGTACCTGGCCTACGCCAAGGCCGAGAACACGTGGCCCTTCGGGCCCAAGGAGATCAAAGAGGCGTTCGCCGCCACCGACACCGAAGGGGCACCGGCATGACGAAGAAGCTCGCCGCCCTCGCCGCGCTGCTGCTCGTGCCCGGCGTGCTCAGCGTGGCGGGACCCGCCGCCGCGCAGGACGCCCAGGCCGAGGTGGCGAAGCCGCACGGCCTCAGCACGATCGGCCTGCAGGGCTGGCAGGTCCGCACCACCGCGGACGTCAAGGACGGCGGTGACCAGGTCTCCACGCCCGGGTACGCCACCCGCGGCTGGCTGCCCGTGAAGCCGGACGACGCGGGCGCGCCCGGCACCGAGATCAACGCCCTGGTGCAGAACGGCAAGTGCCCGGACGTCTTCTACTCCGACAACATGCGCAAGTGCTTCGGGTACGTCGACAAGGTCGGCCCCGTCGCCACCTTGCCGTTCTCCGACCCGTGGTGGTACCGCACCGACTTCACCCCGGACATCAAGGCGGGCCAGCACGCCAAGCTGACCATCCCGGGCATCGTCGGCGAGGGCGACGTCTGGGTGAACGGCAAGCTCGTCGCCACCAAGGACATCGTGAGCGGCGCGTTCGCCGGGCACACGTTCGACGTCTCGCAGCTGGTCAAGCCGGGCAAGAACACCCTGGCGATCAAGGTGTACCCGAACAACCCGCTGAAGATGTACACGCTCGACCAGGTCGACTGGAGCCAGATCCCGCCCGACAACGACACCGGCATCCAGTTCGCGCCGACGCTGCAGGTCGGCGACGCGCTCACCGGCGACAACGCGCACGTCGTGCAGGACAACGCCCCCGACCTGTCCAGCTCGAAGCTGACCGTGAAGCTCGACGTCACCAACAACGCGGCGACCCCGCAGACCGGTGACGTCGCCGCGACGGTCACCCCGCCCTCGGGCGCGCCGGTCGTCGTCCACCAGCGGGTGACGATCCCGGCGAACACCAAGCAGACCGTGACGTTCGCACCGGTGAAGATCCAGCAGCCGCGGGTGTGGTGGCCGTACTCGATGGGTGACCAGCCGCTGTACACGCTGAGCACCGCGGTCTCGCAGGACGGCGTGCTCTCGACGTCGTCGAAGAGCACCTTCGGCATCCGCGCGGTCACCTCGCGGCTGGTCGGGAAGTCCGCGCCGCTGCCCGACGGCGCGCGCCAGTTCACGATCAACGGCAAGGACTTCGTGTTCCGCGGCGGCGGCTTCGCGCCGGACCTGTTCCTGCGCTACGACTCCGCCGACACCGCGCACCAGATCGCGCTGATCAAGAACATGGGCCTCTCCGGCGTCCGCCTCGAAGGCCACGACATGCCGCAGGACTTCTACGACCAGGCCGACCGCGCCGGCCTGCTGGTCATCGGCGGGTTCATCTGCTGTGACGCCTGGCAGCCGGACACCGCCGAGCAGCTGGGCGAGCGGGACCTGCGGATCATCCACGACTCGTCGGTGAGCATCGCGCAACGCGAGCGCAACCACCCCAGCGTCTTCAACTACGGCTGGAGCGACAACGAGCCGTTCCCGAACCAGGAGAACGCCGTCCTCACCGCCTTCAAGCAGGAGGACTTCCAGGTTCCGGTGATCGCTTCGGCGGAGTACAAGAGCACGCCGACGCTGGGCAACTCGGGGGAGAAGGAAGGCCCGTACGACTGGGTCCCGCCGTCGTACTGGTACGACACCTCGCACTTCGACGCGTCCGACGACAGCCGGACCAACGCGGGCGGTTCCTGGGGCTTCGCGAGCGAGCAGAGCGCCGGGCACACCGTGCCCACGCTCGACTCGATCAAGCGGTTCCTCTCGCCCACCGAACAGGCGAAGCTGTGGCAGGACCCGGCGTACAACCAATACCACGCGAACTTCGAGCCCGACCACGGCGGCTACGCGTTCGGCACGCTGTACACGCTGGACCAGTCGATCACCCAGCGGTACGGCAAGTGGAACTCGCTGAAGTCCTATGTGGACCTGGCGAACATCGCGAACTACGAGAACACCCGTTCGCAGTTCGAGGCGTTCCTGCACCACTCGACGGACAAGGACAACCCGTCGACCGGCGTCGTCTACTGGCAGCTCAACAAGGGCTGGCCGACGCTGCTGTGGTCGCTCTACAACGACGACGGCGACCAGCCGGGCGCGTTCTTCGGCGCCAAGAAGGCGAACAAGCCGCTGCACGCGATCTACGGCTACGACAACGGTTCCGTGACCATGGACAACCTCGGCGCGGGCCCGCAGTCCGGGCTTTCGGTGCAGGCCCGCGTGCTCGACACCGCGGGCAAGGTGCTGGACGACCAGACGGCTTCCGGCATCTCGCTGGGTTCGCAGGGCGTGCGCACCGGGGTCCTGAAGCCGAAGGTGCCGGCCGAGACGAAGGCGCCGGCGCCCGCGCAGGTCTACTTCGTCGAGCTGCAGGTGAAGCAGGGCGGGAAGGTCGTCGACCGGAACGTCTACTGGCTTTCGACGCAGAAGGACGTCGTCGACTGGGGCAAGACGCTGGGCAACCCGCAGGCGACGCTGTCGCAGTACAGCAACCTGCAGGCCCTGCAGAACCTGCCGAAGTCGCAGGTCAGCGCGGTCGCGTCGACGCGATCGAACGGCGGCGACCTCGTCTCCACGGTGACCGTGACCAACACGTCGAAGACCCCGGGCGCGGCGTTCTTCCTCCGGGCCGACGTCCGGCGGGGGACCGCGGACGGGCGCGAGGCGGGCGGTGACAACCAGCTCGCGAACGCGACCTGGGACGACAACGACATCACGCTGTGGCCGGGCCAGTCGCAGACGCTGACCGCCACCTACAAGGCGTCCGACCTGCGGGGCGCGGTGCCGGTGATCAGCGTCGACGGGTTCAACACCGGCCGGATCGTGGTGCCGGCGGCCGGTGGGTACGGCCACCACGGGGACGCGGCCGTCGCGCCGCAGATCGAGGGGTTCAGGGAGTGAGCGGGGACCGGATTCTCGGGATCGACTTCGGCGGCACGAAAGTGGCGCTGGGGCTCGCCGACCGCGACGGGAATCTGCTGGCCACGCGCCGGCTGGACACCGACGCGCAGGCGGGGGCCGAGCAGGTGGTGGTGCGGGCACTCGCCGGGGCTCGTGCGCTCCTGGCCGAGTCGGGCGCGGTGCCCGCCGCCGTCGGTGTCGTCAGCCCGGGGATCGTGCTGCCGGAGGAGATCCTGCTCGCGCCGAACGTCCCGGGCTGGGAGGAACTGCACCTGGCCGAGCTGGTGGCGGCCGAGTTCCCGGCCGCGCCGATCTCGGTGGGGACCGACGCGAAGGCGGCGGCACTGGCGGAGTGGCGGTGGGGGGCACTGGCCGGGGCCGACCCGGCGGTGTTCCTCTCGCTGGGCACCGGCATCGCGGCGGCGGTGCTGGTCGGCGGCCGGTTGCTGACCGGCGCCAACGGAGCTGCGGGCGAGATCGGGTACAACCTGCTCTCGCCGCAGGACACCGAGGGCTTCGCAAGCGGAGCGGCGCCGCTCGAGGAAGCCGTCGGTGGGCGTGGGCTGGGCGGCCGGGCGAGCAGCCTGCTCGGCCGCCCGGTCACCGCGGGCGAGCTGTTCGCGCTGGCCAAGGAGAACGTCGAGGCCAAGGAACTGGTGACGGCGGCGCTCGACGAGCTGTCGATGCACGTGGCCAACCTGGCGATCGCCCTGGACCCCCAGCGCATCGCGGTCGGCGGCGGCCTGGTCCGGTCGGCGGACGTGCTGCTACCGGCGCTGGCGGACCGGCTGGCCCACGCCGTGCCGTTCCCGCCGGAGCTGGTCTCGGCGAGGTTCGACCAGGACGCGGCGCTGCTGGGCGCGGTGGCGCTGGCCCTGGGCGGGTAGGCGTCCGGGCGGCGCGCCGGTGCCCCGACCCGGCGCGCCACCCGGTGTCAGTTCGGGAGGCCGGAGGGCGCGGGTCGCCCTCCGGCTTTCTCATGCCGCGGCCGTCGCCAGCTCGGTGCGGCGGAAGGCGGCGGGGGAGAGCGTGAACCACACCAGCACCGCGCTGACCGCCTGGATCGCCGCGCCCAGCACCCACACCGCGCGCAGGCCCCAGTGCGCCGCGACCAGGCCGCCGGTCAGCGCGCCCAGCGGCCTCAGGCCCCAGGCCAGGGCCCGGTGGCTGGTGAGGACCCGGCCGAGCAGCGGCGCCGGCGTGAAGCGCTGGCGGCTGGACTGCGAGCAGACGTTCCACAGCAGCACCGTCGCCGTCAGGGAGATCAGCACCAGCCCGATCAGCGGCGGCCACGGCGGCAGGACGGCGATCAGCAGCTGCGCCACCACGCCGAAGCTCTGCCCGATCCGCATCGACCACGAGTACCCGAGCCGGTCCACCACCTTCTGCACCACGAACGACGACGCCACCCAGCCGAAGGCGAGGCAGGCGAGCAGCAGCCCGTAGCCGACCGAGCCGACGTGCAGGACCTGCGTCGCGTAGAGCACGAGCATGGAGTTCCCGGCACTCGCGGCGAACGAGCCGAGCGCGACGTTGAGCGTGATCGAACGCAGCAGCGGCGTCTTCACCAGGTGCCGCAGCCCGGCGGAGAGGTCACGCAGCGGGTGCGTCCGCGCGATCGTCCTCGACTCGGACGGGATGCGCCGCGCCAGCAGCAGCGCAGTGAGCGCGCAGCCGGCGGCCAGCCACGCAGACGCCCCGGCGCTGACGGCGATGAGGAACCCGGTCAGCGGCGGCACGACGAACTGCACGGCCCCCCGGTCGATCACCTGCAGCCGCGCGTTGGCGTGGGCCAGCCGGTCCGCAGCGACGATCTCGGGCACGAGCGCACCGCTGGCGCCGTCCCCGAGCACCTGCGCGGAAGTGACGACGAAGGCGACGACGAGCAGCACGGGCAGGCTGAGCAGTCCGGCCGACGCGACGGCGGCGAGCACGAGCGCGGCTGCGACCTGCACGGCGTAGGCCCAGGCCAGCACGGTGGTCCGCCGCGCCCGGTCGATCAGCACGCCGGCGAAGAGCGACAGCAGCAGCCACGGCGCCTGCCCGGCGATGCCGATCAGCGAGATCTCCCGCGGATCGGTGGTGATGGACACGGCGAGCAGCGGGAGCGCGGCGAGCATCAGCCCTTCGGCGGAGGAACCCGACACCGCGACGGCCTGCAGCCGCACCCACCTGTTCGTCACGCGCGCAGCCCCATGATCGGCAGTCTGCCGAAGCGGCGCGTGAATTCCAACCGGATTACCGGGCGAACGCGCGAGCGAGGCGAAGAGAATCAGCGCGTCCGCGATCGCACAACGATTTGATTGCTGCCGTAGCATCTCCGGCATTGCCGTCGACTCCCTCCCACACACAGGATGGTGTGGAGGTGTCCATGCAGCGAGTGAACTGGCCGACCGCGTTCGTCGTACTCGGCTTCCTCGGCCTCATCGGAGTGATGTTCTGGCGCGCCAGCGCCGATTTGGCGCACTTCGACGCCGTCTGGAGCGCGGCAGGCCCGATCGTCGGAATCGTCGTCGGCGCGATTCCCGGTGCCGTTTTCGGGGTTTCGGCCCACAGCGCGCAGCGGCGAGCCCAGTCGCGGGCGGAGCTCTACGCCACGCGCCTGCCGCCCGGCCAGGCGGGCGACGTCGAGGACAAGCTCCTCGATCTCAGTTAGGGAGGGCGAGGGTGACTTCTCTGCTGATCGGGATAGCCGGGGCGGTGGCCACCGCGCTGATGACGGGCCTGTTGACGTACTTCGTCACCGCGTGGAAGGTCCGCCGCGACCTGCACGTCGAGTACGACCGCGGTCTGCGAACCAACCGGCTCGGCGCCTACGCGCAACTGTGGTCATGGACGCAGTCGTTCTCCCGCTACCGGCCGGAGGTGATGACCGGCAGCGGGGCGACCGAACTGCTCACGCGGCTCACCTTCTGGTATTACCAGCTGGGCGGGATGTACCTGTCGGCGGCGGCGCGCCGGAAATACTTCGCGTTCATGGACCTGCTGAAGTTCTCCGCCGAATCCGCCGACGAAAGCGCGCCGCTCCCGAACGTGCAATTCACGAGGCTGCAGAAGTGCGCGAGCGAGCTGCGCTCGCAGATCACCGACGACGTCGGCACGCGGGAGCCGCCGCTCTATCCGCGACGGGCCGGGTGAACGAGGACTGATCAGCGACGCACACGGGTCGACTCGCGGACCACCAGCTCCGGGGTGAACACCACCGCCTGGTGCTCCGCCGTCGTGTCCGCCGTTTCCGTCAGGAGGAGCTCCGCCGCCGTGCGGCCGAGGCGCTGGGCGGGCTGGCGGACCGACGTCAGCGGGACCGCCGCCGCTCCCGCGAACTCGATGTCGTCGTAGCCGACGATCGCCATCTCCTCCGGGATGCGCACGCCCGCGCCGACCATCGCCTGCAGGACGCCCAGCGCCAGCAGGTCGTTCGCGCAGAACACCGCCGTCGGGCGGGGGCTCGTGCCCAGCAGGCGGGCACCCGCGTCGCGCCCCGAAGAGACGTCGAGGCCGATCGCCTCCAGGATCGTCAGCTCCGCCGTCGAGCCGGAAAGCGCCGTGCGGAGGCCCTGCTCGCGGTCGCGGCACTGGGCGAGGATCGCCGGGCCGTTGACGAACGCGATGCGCCGGTGGCCGGTCTCCAGCAGGTGGCGGCCCGCGAGCGCGCCGCCCGCGATGTCGTCCACCGCGACCGAGCTCGCCTCCGTCGTCGGCGCCTTGCGGTCGACGAACACGTACGGCGTGCCGCTGCGGCGGAACGCGCGCAGCGCCTCGCCGGACGTCGCCACCGGGCTCAGCAGGACGCCGCGGACCCGCTGCTCGGCGAACATCGCGAGGTAGGACGCCTCGAGGTCGGACCGCTGGCCGCTGTTGCAGGTGATGATGTTGAGGCCCTCGGCGTGCGCGGCCTGCTCGGCGCCGCGGGCGACGTCGACGAAGAACGGGTTGCCGAGGTCGAGCACGAGCAGCCCCATGATCCGGCTGCGGCCGGCGCGCAGTTGCCGCGCCGACTCGTCGCGGACGTAGCCGAGCTCCTCGATCACTGACAGCACCCGGTTCCGGGTGGCCGTGGCGACCACGTGCGGCCGGTTGACCACATTGGACACCGTGCCGATCGAGACGCCGGCCCGCTTGGCGACGTCCTTGATGCCGACCACCGCACCCCCTCGCTGAGAAGGGCGTGAGCCTATCACGGTCTGAAACGTTTCAGGAGCCGATTTCCCGCCCTTCGTCGGATGATCGCGGCACTAGGCTTCGCGTCGGTGTGGCTGCCACTGGGAGGAGTCCGGGTGCGGATCTTCACGATCGTCCTGTCGCTGGTGCTGACGTGGGTGCTCTCCGGGGCGGTCGCCTCGGCCGGCCCCGTCCTCGAACACGACACCGACGACCCGGTGACGGCCGCGCCCGCGGTCACCCGGCCCGGCACGCCGCACTGCAGCGTCACCCTCGCCGACGCCTTCCGCTCCAACGCCGCCGACGGCACGCCGCAGTTCTACGAGGGCACGCTCGCGCCGCCGAAGGCGTGCCCCGGCCCGTGGGCGAAGGTCGTCATGGACCAGACCGTCACCGTCAGCGGACGGCAGTACGACCGGATCGGCGACCTCGCGATCGGCGGCGCCGAGGTCTGGTGGGGCACGACCGAGGAGCCCAGCGGCGAGGGCAATCGCCCGATCACCTACCACTTCGACAAGGACCTCACGCCCTACAGTGCGCTGCTGCGCACGCCGCAGCCTTACCGCGGCGGGATCGAGAACTACAACTCGCCCGTCTACACCGGCGTGTACGCCCAGACCGTGACGCTCACCTATTACCAGGCCGACCGGAAGCACCCCGCGCCCGAAACGCCCGACCACGTCACCGGGTTCGGCCACAGCGACGCGACCCCCCCGGCGCCGACCGTGCACTTCTCCGCGAAAGACCTGCCGCGCAACATCACGCGCGCCTACCTCGAGGTGACGCTCGAAGGGCACGCCTGCGACGAGCAGTGGTTCGACGACGTCCCGGACGCGGTGTCGGCGAAGTACCCGGCGGCCGGGCTCTGCGGCAAGGGCCCTTACCGCGAAGCGAACTTCGCGCTCGACGGGACGCCCGCGGGCAGCGCGTTCACCTTCCCGCACATCTACTCCGGCGGGATCGTGCCGCAGCTGTGGCGGCCGATCGTCGCGATCGACACCTTCAGCCTGCACGCCGAAACCTACGACATCACGCCGTTCGCGGGCCGGCTCGTGGACGGCGCTGCGCATGACCTTTCCTTCTCCTTCCCGGACATCGGCGGCGAATTCACCGTCGTGCCGACCCTACTGCTCTACACCGACAAAAAAGCCGCGCAGACGTCCGGTGCCCTGACCCAGCACGACGTCGCCGCCGCGCCGGTGCGGCAGACAGCGGTGAAGGACATCGAGGACGGCGTCAACGTGACGGTGACGGCCAAGCGCGACGACGTCACCGCGGGCTACGTCGACACCTCCGCCGGCCGCGTCTACACCCGCGTCGAGCGCACCCGCGACTACCGCAACAGCGACGACGTCACCGGCGGCGGCTTCACCCAGCACGTCGTGCAGGGCGACTCGGGACAGCAGACATCGACGTCCACTGTGGACGGCCGGGTGCGCTCGGCCGCGCGGCACACCTGGTCCTACCCGCTGACCACCGACGCCACCGCGGACATCACCGACGACCAGAACCTGCGGATCTCCGGCTCGGCCGAGATGACGCAGACCCTCGGCGACCTCACCGGCGACGGCCGGGGGTGGCGGCCGGTCCGCGCGTCGAGCGAGTGGCTGAGCTCGTCCGGCGTGCTGGCTCGCACGAACGGGGTCAACACGGAGGCGGACGGACGTTCGCGCAGCTCGTTCGCCGGTTCCGACGACCTCGGCCGGCCGTACTTCCACTACGTCGCGAGCGAGCACGGGCTGATCACCGAGAACCGGGAGCTCCCGCCGCGGAGGTGAGACCCGTCTCGCGGCTCCTCACCCGATCGGGCTAGTGCGGTACTGTCGGGTCCATGGGGAGTCTCCGCTCACGGGTCCTGGGCTGGGTCGGGCGACGGTATCTCGCGCGGCAGTCGAAAAAGGGCTTCGACCTCGAGAAGATGTCCGCGATCCTGCCCGACTCGGCGCTGCTGCCGCTCAAGCGGGACGGCCTCGACCCGGTCGCGGAGATCAGCGCGATCCGGGCCGAGGCGCCGATCAGCAAGCTCGACCTGCCGTTCGGGATGAACGCCTGGCTGGTCACGGGTTACGACGAGGCGAAGGCCGTGCTCGGCAAGGTGACGGAGTTCTCCACCGACTTCGCCAACCTGGTGGGCAACGCCGGCGTGACCGCCGACCAGAACCCGGGCGGGCTCGGTTTCGCCGACCCGCCGGTGCACACCCGGCTGCGCAAGCTGCTCACCCCGGAATTCACCATGCGCCGGCTCAACCGGCTCACCCCGCGCATCGACGAGATCGTCACCGAGCAGCTCGACGCGATGGCCAAGGCCGACGGCCCGGTCGACCTGTGGCAGGCGTTCGCGCTGCCGATCCCGTCGCTGACCATCTGCGAGCTGCTGGGCGTGTCCTACGAGGACCGCGCAGACTTCCAGCGGCTGGGCACCGCGCGCTTCGACCTCTTCGGCGGCGCGGGCGCGTCGCTCGGCGCGATGTCGGAGTCGCTGACGTACCTGCTCGACATCGTCAAGAAGCAGCGCGAGGAGCCCGGCGACGGCCTGCTGGGCATGCTGATCAAGGAACACGGCGACGAGATCGACGACCGCGAGCTGGCCGGCCTCGCCGACGGCGTGCTCACGGGCGGCCTGGAGACGACGGCCAGCATGCTCGCGCTCGGCGCGCTGGTGCTGCTGCGCGACGAAAAGGCGTTCGAAGCGGTCCGCGGCGACGACGAGTCCGTGCACCGGTTCGTCGAGGAACTGCTGCGCTACCTGACGGTGGTGCAGATGGCGTTCCCGCGGTTCGCCAAGGAGGACATGGAGATCGGCGGCGCGAAGATCACCGAGGGCGACATCGTGCTGGTGTCCCTCTCGGCCGCGGACCGCGACCCGAAGCTGGGCCCGGACATGGAGAAGTTCGACGCCACCCGCGAGCCGACGTCGCACCTGGCGTTCAGCTACGGAATCCACCGCTGCATCGGCGCGGAGCTGGCCCGCATGGAGCTGCGCACGGCGTACCCGGCGCTGGTCCGGAGGTTCCCGAACCTGCGGCTCGCGGTGCCGGCGGACGAGCTGTCGTTCCGCAACGTGTCCATTGTGTACGGTCTGGACGAGCTGCCGGTGCTGGTGGACTGAGTCACGCGGTTCCGGAGGGTCCTTTGCGGACTCGAAGATCCGGTTCGCTCACGCGCTCGACCGCAGAGCGGGATTCGCGTGATCGATGCCGAAACTCGAGTGACGGGGGGCCGGGATCGGCGTGATCGAGACCGGAACTGCCGTGATCGAAACCGGAACTAGCGTGATTGAAGCCGGAACTGGCGTGATTGGGCCCGAGACTCGCCAGTGCGGCCACATCCGCCCCCGTGCACGCGAGTTCCGCCCTCAAACACGCGAGTTCCGGCGCTGGTCACGCCAGATCGGCCTCCGATCACGCGAGGGTTGACCCAGCCGCGCCGGATCCGGCCTTAACCTCATCCCCGGCCCCCGGCCCCCGGCCCCCGGCCCCCGGCCCGGCTGGTCCGCTCAGTTCACCCCGCGGGGCCGGAACTGGATGCTGATCCGCGGCCCGACTGGCTTGGCCGTCTTCGGCACCGAATGCTCCCAAGTCCGCTGGCAGCTCCCACCCATCACGAGCAGATCCCCGTGTCCCAACGGCCGAGCCAGTGTCTTGCCCCCACCGCCGCGAGGCCGCAGGGCCAGGGTGCGGGCCGCGCCGACCGAGAGGATCGCGATCATCGTGTCCTCGCGGGCTCCGCGGCCGATGCGGTCGCCGTGCCAGGCCACGCTGTCGCGGCCGTCGCGGTAGTAGCACAGGCCCGCCGTGCGGAACGGCTCGCGCAGCTCTCGCAGGTAGTGCTTGCTCAGCGCCTCCCGCGCCGCGGCCAGCGCCGGGTGGGGGAGCGGCACGCTCTCGCGGTAGTAGCTGAGCAGCCGCGGCACGGCGACGACGCGGTCGTACATCTTCCGCTTCTCCGCCTGCCACGGCACGCCCTCGACCAGCGTCGCGAACAGCTCGTCGGCACCCTCGAGCCAGCCCGGCTGGATGTCGACCCACGCGCCCGAGCCGAGGTCGGTCCGCTCGGGCGCGAGCGGGCGCAGCGAGATGGAGCCCTGGGTGGCGAACAGCGAAGACTGGAGACCCGGGTTCATGGTCTCCAGTCTACACCAAGATCGAACACCTGTTCTAGTGAATCACGTCGTAGACGAGCTTCTGGATCCCGTTGCCGTAGGACTCGCTGTCGACGAGCTTCAGGGCCTGCTTGTCCTTGTCCGTCTCGCTGAACAGCCGCTTTCCCGCGCCGAGCAGGACCGGGAACACCAGCAGGTGGTAGCGGTCGACGAGGCCGGCGTCGGCCAGCGCGCGGTTGAGCGCGGCGCTGCCGTTGACGATGATCGGGCCGCCGTCGGTTTCCTTCAGCGCGGCGACGTCGTCCAGGGAGCGGAGGATCGTGGTCTCGCCCCAGTTCGTCACCAGGTCGGACTCCTGCAGCGTCGTCGAGACGACGTACTTCGGCATCGCGTTGTAGCCGGCGAACTCGATCGTCATGCCCGGCCAGACCGGCGCGAACGCCTGGTAGCTGACCCGGCCCAGCAGCAGTGCCGTGGCTTCTTCCTGCTCGGAGCCCTTGATGGCGTAGGCGGCGGGGTCGAACTCGATGTCCTTGAAGGTCCAGCCCGAGTTGCGGTAGCCCGCCTCTCCGCCGGGTCCTTCGACGACGCCGTCGAGCGAGACGAACGAAGTGGAGATCAGGGTGCGCATGGTTTCTCCTGGGTCGATCTTGGGTGCGTTCACCAGTGTGTCGAACGGCGTCGGCCGGATTCGACAGCGTCGCGCGGAAAACTTCCGACGCGCTGCGGGGCGGGAAAGTGGGTCTTGTCCGTGGTCGCCCGGGCTCGTACAGTCACTTCCACGCCGGACAAAGGTCTGAACCTGTGTCCCGCTACCGCCGCCTCGAGTGACACAGGAGGTTGACGGTGCGCAGACTTCGCGGCGCGGGCGTGCTCGCGGCGGTCGTGACCGGGCTCGTGGTCCTGGCCCCGGACGCGGGCGCCCAGGTCGGCGGCGGGTCCTGGATCTCGGACTCGCCGAGCTACAAGACGCAGGAAAAAGGGTGTGGCAGCGTTTCCGGCCTCACCTTCAAGCTCACCTGCTCGACGGGCAGCGGTGAGCAGCGGGCCGAACGCCGCTACGCCACCTACACCGGCGGCACCCACCAGTTCGAGGGCTCCTTCAAGATCACCAGCATGGGCGGCAGCCGGATCAGCCTGAAGCAGACGTTCCGGGACGGCTCCAGCGCCGGGCCGTTCTTCTTGCTGGCGGTCGAGAAGGGTGGCCGGCTCTACGCGGTGCACGGCGGGGAGACGATCGCCACCGGCGCGACCGTGGGCACCAGCGTCCGGGTGAACACGATCAACCAGGTCGGCAGCACGCACAAGGTGTACATCAACGGCTCCCAGAAGGACTCGGTCTCGAGCCCGAGCGGCAGCTACTACGACAAGTTCGGCAGCTACCGCACCGCGAGCGGCGCCGGACCGATCACGGTGCAGTGGAGTGACATCAAGTTCTGGCACCGGTGACGCGCGCGGCGTCCCCGGTGTCACGCCGGGGGCGCCGCCCACGTGTCGAGGTCGTCCCAGGCCGCCAGTCGCAGCCCGCTCGTGAACCGGCGGTGTGCTCCGGTCACCGGGTCGTCGAAGTCGAGGACCTTCGCCAGCAACTGCAGGGGTTTCGTGAAGTCGCCGAGGGGTTTCTCCCGCAGTTCCGGGTAGAAGTCGTCGCCGAGGATGGGGATGCCGAGGCCGCTCAGGTGCACGCGCAGCTGGTGGGTCCGGCCCGTCGACGGTGCCAGCCGGTACCGGCCCAGGCCGGCGCGGTGCTCGGTCAGCTCGACGTACGTCTCGGCGTTCGGCTCGCCCGGCACCTCCTGCGCGGCCAGCACCCCGCGTTCCTTGACGATCCGGCTGCGCACGGTCCGCGGCAGCTCCAGCCCCGGGTCGTACGGCGCGATGGCCTCGTACTCCTTGTGGACCTTCCGGTCGCGGAAGAGCGTCTGGTATTTGCCGCGCAGCTCCGGCGTGATCACGAACATCACCAGCCCGGCGGTGACGCGGTCGAGGCGGTGCGCGGGGGAGAGGTGTGGGAGGTCGAGGTCCCGGCGCAGCCGCACGAGCGCCGTCTCGAGGATGTGCTGCCCGCGCGGGATGGTCGCGAGGAAGTGCGGCTTGTCGACGACCAGCAGGTGCTCGTCGCGGTGCACGACGCGGATCGCGAACGGCACCGGCACCTCGTCCGGCAGGTCGCGGTGGAACCAGATGAACGAGCCGGGCGCGTACGGCTCGTCGACGGCGAGCGGGCCGCCGGTGCCGTGGATGCGCTCCTCGCGCAGCATCTGCTCGATGCGGTCCGGCGCCACCCTCGGCAGCCGGTCGACGAGGTGCGCCAGCAGCGTCGGCCACTCGCCGTCGGGCAGCTTCAGCCGGGCGGGCTCGAGCCCGTGGCGGGGCGGGATCGGGGGCCGGAGCTTGCGTCTCATCGTCCCCCGACTGTAGCTAACCCTCGGACGGCGTCCGGTAGCGCGCGATGTAGCGCGCGGTCGCCTCGGCGTTCTTCGCCTCGGCCGCTTCCGCGCGGAGGCGGCGTCCGGTGTGGTGCGGGAAGCCCTGCCGGCCGAGCCGGTGCTCGACGCTCTCCTCCATGTACGCGCAGGAGTAGAAGTACGCGACGAGCGCGGCCATGAGGACCAGCGAGAGACGCAGCCAGATCGACCCGGGGAGCAGCAGCCACACCGCGCAGAGCGGCACGATGCCGACCGAGCGCTGGAGCACGTACCGGGCTCGCCAGTGCTGGGACGTCGCGTCGTACAGGGCCCAGTCCTTGTAGCGGTCGGGAAGCCGGACGCCGACCGAGTAGGCGAACCAGCGGAGTGCACCAGGTCGTTCCATGACATCGAGAGTACCCTAATAGTTAGTGTGCTAATCATTAGTGTCTCGCAGGCCACGTTAGGATCGCGCCATGATCGACCTGGGTGAGGACCCGCTGAAGCTGGACCGGCAGGTGTGTTTCGCGCTGTCGGTGGCTTCGCGCAGCGTGATCGCGATCTACCGGCCGCTGCTCGAGCCGTACGGGCTGACCCATCCGCAGTACCTGGTGATGCTGGCGCTGTGGGAGCGGTCGCCTCGGTCGGTGAAGGACCTGGGCGCGTCGTTGCGGCACGAGCCGGCGACGCTGTCCCCGCTGCTCAAGCGGCTCGAGGCGCTCGGGTACGTCACGCGCAGCCGGAGCCGGTCGGACGAGCGTCAGCTGACGGTCGAGCTGACCGAGAAGGGCCGCGCGTTGCGGGCCGAGGCCGAGAAGATCCCGTACAAGGTCGTCGAGAAGCTGGGGATGGAGGTCTCCGAGCTGGAGGCGCTCCACGGCGTGCTGTCCCGGGTCATCGCCGCGACCGCCTGAGGAATGCCCCGGCGCCAAGCAGGGTTGAGCACGGTGTGCTGAAGATCAGGCTGGGCGTCGCGCCGGCGGCGGGGACCGGGCCGGCGGAGTTCGCCGGGCTGGCGCGGCGGCTGGAGGACGCGGGCGTCGATTCGCTGTGGCTGTCCGAGTTGGTGTACTCGCCCGAGGTCGACCCGATGATCGGGATGACGCACGCGCTGGCGCGGACGTCGAAGCTCAAGGTCGGCACCGGCGTCGCGATCCTGCCGGGCCGTCACCCGGTGCTGGTGGCGAAGCAGTTGCTCACGTTGGCCGGCCTGGCACCGAAGCGGGTCCTGCCGGTGTTCGGGCTGCGGCCGGCGCGCGCGGCGGAGCACGACCTGTTCCCGGTGCCGCCGGGCCGCCGGGCGGCGGTGTTCGACGAGTCGCTCGTCCTGCTGCGGCGGCTGCTGGAGGAGGACAACGTCACCTTTGCCGGTGAGTTCTTCCAGGTGTCCGATGTTTCGCTGGGACCGCGGCCGGCGAAGCGCCTGGACATCTGGCTGGGCGGATCGGCACCGGCGGCCCTGCGCCGCACGGGCCGGCTGGCGGACGGGTGGCTGGGGAGCTTCCACACGCCGTCCCAGGCGCGGGAGGCCGTTGCCGCGATCCGGGCAGCTGCGGCCGACGCGGGGCGGGAGATCGAGGAGGACCACTTCGGGCTGAGCCTGGCGGTGGCGGACCGCGGCATCCCGGCCGAGCTGGCGGCGGTGGCGGCGCGCAGGAGTCCGGGGGTGCGCGTCGAGGACTTGGTGGCGACGAGCTGGCCCGAGGCCCGGCGGCTGGTGGAGGAGTACATCGAGGCGGGGCTGTCGAAGTTCGTGATCCGGCCCGGGCACGGGGACTTCGAGGACTTCCTGGAGAAGTTCCAGGCCGAGCTGGTGCCGTTGCAGAACTAGAACTCCAGTTGCTCGGCCTTCCTCGGCATCAGCAGCAGCGCCACCACGGAAACCGCCGCCACGATCAGCAGCCCGACGAACACGTAGTGCGTCGCCTCGGCCAGCGCCCCGCGCACGAACGTCGCCACCGGTGAGTCCGAATGCCCACCCAGGACCAGGCTCGTCGCGTCCACCGAAGGTGGCAGCTTGCCCGCCACTTCCGGCGGGGGTGAAGCGAACCGCGATGCCAGCGTCGCGTTGGCGATCGCGCCGAAGACCGCCGCGCCCACCGCGCTGCCCAGGGACCGGCTGAACAGGTTCGTCGCCGTCACCACGCCGCGGCGGTCCCAGCCCACCACCGACTGGATCGCCACCAGCGTCGGGCTCGACGTCAGGCCCAGGCCCAGGCCCAGGACGAACGCCGCCAGCGCCGCCGCCCAGATCGACGACGTCGCGTCCAGCATCGCCACCAGGACGCCGCCGCCGACGACGAACACCGTGCCGATCAACGCCGTGTCGCGGAAGCCGATGCGCAGGTAGATCTTGCCCGCCAGGGACGCCGAGATCGGCCAGCCGACGGTCAGCGCGGCCACCGCGAACCCCGCGACCAGCGCGCCCGCGCCGAGCACGCCCTGCGCGTACGTCGGCAGGTACGACGTCAGCCCCATCAGGACTGCGCCGACGACCACGGCCAGCAGGTTGCCGCCCACCAGGATCCGGCGGGTGAACACCCACAGCGGCAGCACCGGCTCGGCCGCGCGCTTCTCCACCAGCACGAACGCCACGAGCAGCGCCGCGCCCGTCACGAAGATCGCGACGCTCGGCACCGATCCCCACGCCCACGCGACGCCGCCTTCGAGCAGGCCCAGGATCACCAGCGAGCAGCCGATCGTGAGCAGCGCCGCGCCGGTGTAGTCGACCTTGTGGGTCTTCCGTTCCACCTTTTCGGCGAAGTTGCGGTGCAGCATCAGCGCGGCGATCGCGCCCAGCGGCAGGTTGATGAAGAAGATCCAGCGCCAGTCGAGGTACTCCGCGAACACGCCGCCGAGCGTCGGGCCGACCACCGACGCCATGCCCCAGACGCTCGCGACGTAGCCCTGCACGCGGGCGCGTTCCTCGACCGTGTAGAGGTCGCCGATCACCGTCATCGACATCGGCTGGATCGCGCCCGCGCCGATGCCCTGCACCGCGCGCGCCGCGATCAGCACCGGCATGCTCCACGCGGCGCCGCACAGCACCGAGCCGACGAGGAAGGCCGCGATCCCGAAGAACATCACCGGACGGCGGCCGAGCACGTCGGCGAACTTGCCGTACAGCGGAACCGTGACGGCCTGGGTCAGCAGGTAGATCGAGAACAGCCACGGGAACTGCGAAAACCCGCCGAGGTCGCGCACCACCGAGGGGACGGCGGTGGCGATGATCGTGCTGTCCAGGGCGACCAGGGCGGTGCTCAGCATGACCGCGAGCAGCACCGGGCCGCGCTCCGACCGGAAACCGACCCCCTTCGCGCTGGCGGCGGCGGTGGTCGTCATCGGGGGGCTGCTCCTCGGGGCGGTCATGACCGGGGTCAACTACTTTGCTGTCCTAAGCATTCCATCCGGGGCCGCCGCACCCCAGCGAATTTCCGTCACAGTGCTCTTCGCGGAAGATGGGCAGGATGAGTAACTGGATCCGGCCGATCGGGCAGGGGTGGGTGGTCCGCGACGCGGTGCCCGGGCCTGACGTCGACGAGTTCGCCGAGCCCGAACGCGTCGTCGCGGCGCTGGCCGCGCCGGGAGCCGCGGAGAGCCTGCTGGCCGTGCAGCACCCGGCCCGCACGCCGGCCGCGCTGGCGCGGGGACTCGGCTTGGCCGAGGCGGTCCCGGTGGCGCGCGCGGTGCTCGAACGCCTCCGCAAGCGGTTCTACCGGCCGGTGCGCGAGATCGTCGCGCCCTACCGGATCGAGGGGCCGGACGGCGTGGCGCTGGGCCTGCTCTGCCTGGTCGACCCGGCGGCCGTCACCGACGACGGCGCCGCGCGGGTCCGGCACACCGAGGACGTCTACGCCGACGTCGTGGCCGAGCGTGCCGCGGTGCTGGCCGGCCTCGGCTGCGCGACGAGCGCGGCGATGCTCGTCCCGGCGTCCGGCGGCGACCTGCTGACCGAGCAGGTCGAACGCGCCTGCGCCGGCCTCGGCCTGCCCGATCTGTCCACTTCGGACGCGGCCGGGCGGCGGCACGAGCTGTGGGTGGTCCCGGCGGGCCCGCTGCAGAACCGGCTGCTGGCCACGGTCGCCGCCGCCGACCTGCTGGTCGCCGACGGCAACCACCGCGTCGCGGCGGCCACGGCGGCCGGCCACGACGCGCTGCTGGCCCTGGTCACGGCGGGCCCGCAGCTGCGGATCGGCGCGATCAACCGGGTACTGACGGGCACCGGCCTCGGCCCGGAGGACCTGGTGTCGCGCTGGTGCGCGGCGGGGCTGGACGTCCGCTACGACGAGCACGCGGTGCCCGTGACGGGCGAGGCGGTGGTCCGCGCGGGCTCGGCGGTGCTGCGGATCCCGCTCCCCGCGCTGCCGGGTCCGGCGCCGGTGATCGACCACGAGGTCGTCGAGCGGGTCCTGTTCGCCGACGCGCTCGGGGTCGACCCGGACGGGCCGTGCGTGCTGCCGCTGCCCGCGGGCCGCCCGGCACCGGCCGACGCGGACGCCGTGGTCCTGCTGGCACCGGTCCGGTACGCCGACGTCCTCGCGGTGCACGCGGCCGGGCGCCGGATGCCGCGGAAGGCCACGTACTTCACGCCGAAGCCGCGCAGCGGGCTGGTGCTGGCGGAGCTGCCGCCGGGTCGTGAGTGAGAAACAGTGTTCCAGCCCTGTTTCTCACTCACGACCGTCCCACCAGTTCAGCACCCGGGTCGCGAACAGCGTCAGCCACTTCGACGGCTCGCCCGGTGCGACGTCCACGGCGAACCACACCCGGCCGGTGTGCCGCTCGGTCTGGAGCCACGTGCCGTCCGGCTGCCGGGCCGAGCGGATCACCTCGATCGCCTCCGCCAGCCGCGGGTCGGGCCGGTCCGCGTCGCGGAAGTACGAGGCCGCGTTGAGCACGTCGTAGTGCCAGCGGATCGGGGACGAGAACTCGGCCGTCCACGGCGCGATCGGCTCGCCCGTCGAAAGCCGCCGGAACAGCCCGCGTTCCAGCAGGTATTCCTCACCGGCGAGGCGGGCCTCGCGGGAAGCGGCCGTGCCGCCCGTCGCGGTCTCGAACGCGAGCAGGCCCTTGAGCGAGTTCAGCGTCGAGTGGACCGACGAGCGCGTCGCCCCTTCGACCCACTCGCAGTTCCAGCCGCCGTCCGGCAGCCGGTGGGAGACGAACCAGTGGGCGATGCCCGCGACGTCCGCGCCGAGCCAGACGCCGTTCGCCAGCGTCCACGCGTTGATGCAGCAGTCGACCTCGCCGCCCCAGTACGGCAGGTTTTCGTACTCCCACCGGCTGTTCTCGGCCAGCTTCGACGCCGTTCCGCGCAGCGCCGAAGCGTCGAGGCCCCACTCGCGCAACGTGTTCAGCGTCCACGTCGTCGCCGTCCAGGGCTGGGCTTCGCCGCCCTGGAAACCGGCCGGGAAGAACGCGCCGCCCGCCCACTGGCCGTCGGGGTCCTGCAGTGCCAGCAAGCGGGCGCCGAAGCCTTCGGTGGCGACGCGCGCCCGCGTGGCCTCCCAAACGGACGGTGGCTCGCCCGCCAGGTCGCGCTCGACCTGCCAGCGCAGGGCCGGATCGGAGTCGCGCAGCCAGGCGAGCACGTCCACTAGGCCCCCGTGACGCCGTCGATGGCTTCGCGCAGGAAGTCGGCGTGGCCGTTGTGCCGGGCGTACTCGTGGATCATGTGCAGCATCACCAGCCGGAGCGAGACGTCTTCGCCCCAGCGTGCCTGGTACCCGGTGACGTCCAGGGACTCGGCCGCTTCTTCGATCTTGCGCGATTGCTCCACTTCGGCCTGCCAGGCCTCGAACGCTTCCGCGCGCGTCGAGGTGCTCGCGTCGTAGGCCGCCTGGAAGTCGCCCTCGGCCGACCACCGCAGCGGGACGTCCTCGGCGTTGATCACCCGCCGGAACCAGGTGCGCTCGACCTCGGCCAGGTGCCGGACCAGGCCGAGCAGCGACAGCGTCGACGGCGGGCTCGACGCGCGGCGGAGGTCCTCGTCGGACAGTCCGTCGCACTTCATGGCGAGGGTGGCGCGGTGGAAGTCGAGGAACGTGCGCAGCATTTCGCGCTCGCCCCCGACCAGCGGCGGTTCGGGACGTTCGGTGGTCACCGGCAGTGTCTATCACGCCGGAAATGTCGGTGGGGTCAATTAGGATCGCCGGCGTGGACCTGCCCGTGATGCCGCCCGTGCGGCCGATGCTCGCGAAAGCCGTGCACGAGGTGCCTCGTGACCCGGGGCTGCTGTACGAACCCAAGTGGGACGGCTTCCGCTGCGTCGTGTTCCGCGACGGCGACGAGATCGAGCTCGGTTCCCGCAACGACCGCCCGCTGACCCGCTACTTCCCGGAGCTGGTGGAGCTGCTGGCCGCCGCGTTGCCGCCGCGCTGCGTCGTGGACGGCGAGATCGTGCTGGTCACGCCCCAGGGGCTCGACTTCGAGGTGCTGCAGCTGCGGCTGCACCCGGCGGCCTCGCGGGTGCGCAAGCTCGCCGAAGAGACCCCGGCCAGCTTCATCGCCTTCGACCTGCTCGCCCTCGGCGACACCGACCTCACCGGCGAGCCGTTCCGCGAGCGGCGCCGGCAGCTGGAGAGCGTCTTGGCGACCGAAGCCGAAGGCCTGCAGCGCGTCCACCTGACCCCGCTGAGCGAGGACCCGGACCAGGCCGAGGACTGGTTCACGCGGTTCGAGGGCGCGGGGTTCGACGGCGTCATGGCCAAGCCCGGCGACCTGCCGTACGAGCAGGACAAGCGCGTCATGCTGAAGGTCAAGCACGAGCGCACGGCCGACTGCGTCGTCACCGGGTTCCGCTGGCACAAGGACGGCGTCGGCGTCGGCTCGCTGCTGCTGGGGCTGTTCGACGACGAGGGCGTGCTGCACCACGTCGGCGTGGCGAGCAGCTTCACGAAGGCGCGGCGCGCCGAACTGGTCGAGGAGCTGGCGCCGCTGCGCGAGAACGCGCTCGAGAACCACCCGTGGCGGTCCTGGGCCGAATCTCATGCCGCCTCCGCTGGGAAGAGCACGTCGGCGGAGTACGAACCGGAGCCCGGGCGCCGGCCCGGCGCGATGAGCCGCTGGGCGCCGCAGAAGGAGCTGTCCTGGGAGCCGCTGCGGCCCGAGTGGGTCGCGGAGGTCCGCTACGAGCACCTGCAGGGCGGTCGGCTCCGCCACGGCGGGCGGCTGGTCCGGTTCCGGCCCGACCGCACGCCGGAGTCGTGCACGTTCGCCCAGCTCGACGAGGCGCCGCCCGCCGAGCTGGCGAAGCTGTTCGGGGAGGCGAGATGAGCGAGGCGGTGCTGCTCGACGTCGACGGCGTCGAGGTCAAGATCAGCAGCCCGGACAAGGTCTACTTCCCGGAGCACGGGCAGACGAAGCTCGATCTCGTCGAGTACTACCGGGCGGTCTCCGGGCCGCTGCTGGCCCGGCTCGGCGGCCGTCCGCTGCTGCTGGAGCGCTACCCGGACGGCGCCGGCGGCAAGAACTGGTTCCAGAAGCGCGTGCCGAAGGGCACGCCGCCGTGGCTGAGCACCACGGTCGTCTCGACGCCGAACGGCACGACGAGCGACGCGCTGGTCGCGAAGGACCTGGCCCACATCCTCTGGGCGGTGAACCTCGGGTGCCTCGGTTTCCACGTCTGGCCGTACCTCGCCGACACGCCCGAGGTGACCGACGAGCTGCGCGTCGACCTCGACCCGTCGCCCGGGATCGGGTTCGACGAGCTGCGCGAGGCCGCCTTGCTGACGCGGGAGTTCCTGGCCGAGCACGGCATCGAAGGCCACGTGAAGACGTCCGGTTCACGGGGACTGCACCTGTACGTGCTGCTCGAGCCGCGGTGGGACAGCTTCCAGGTGCGGGCGGCGGCGGTCGCGCTGGCGCGGGCCCTGGAGCGGCGGCACCCGGAGAAGATCACCGCGCAGTGGTGGAAGGAGGAACGCGGCTCGCGCGTGTTCGTCGACTTCAACCAGAACGCACCGCACAAGACCGTGTTCGGCACGTGGTGCGTGCGGCCGCGGGTGGGCGGCCAGGTGTCCACGCCGATCGGGTGGGACGAGCTGGACGGCGTCGAGCCCGACGCGTTCACCCTGAGCACGGTGCCGGCCCGAGTCGCCGAGCGCGGCGACCCGTGGGCCGGGGCGGGCGAGCGGCCGCAGTCGATCGAGCCGCTGCTGGAGCTGTCCGAAGTGGACATGAAGAGCGGCCTGATGGACGCGCCGTGGCCGCCGGTGTACCCGAAGATGCCGAACGAGCCGCCCCGGGTCGCGCCGAGCCGGGCGAAGAAGGCGTGAGGTGGCGACGGTCGCCGAGTGCCCGGCCGACGACGGGTTCCTGCTGGCGCTGATGACGGCGATGACGGCCGAGCTGGTGGTGGTCCACGACTTCCCGCCGGACGCCCGCCCCCGGCCGCTGGCACCAGCCAGCCGCTACCTCCTCGCCCGCGACGGCCCGCGGGCGATCGGGTGCTGCGCGGTGGAGCCGGTCTCGCCGGGTGTGTATGAGCTGAAGCGGATGTTCGTCGCCCCGGACGTGCGGGGGACCGGGGTGTCCAGTGCGCTGGTGGCGGAGTCCGAGCGCATTGCCCGCAGCGGGGGCGGGACGCGGTTGAGGTTGGAGACGGGAACCCGCCGGCCGGCGGCGATGCGGCGGTACGAGCGGGCGGGATACCGGCGGGTGCCGAACTTCCCGCCGCACGAGAACGATCCGGAGTCGGTCTGCTACGAGAAGGAACTCGGTTAGGCCGGCGAGGGCCGGGTCGCGGCGTGGCTGTCGGGCCGGGGCGGCACGGAAGACGCCGGGGGTTGGTTCCCGGGATCAGCGCCAAGGGCCACTCGGGCAGCGCGAGCGGCAGAGGCCACGGGCAAGAAGCCCCCAAACCGGCTTAGTCTCGCGATGCACGCGGTGCGAGCCGGGGCGTGAGCTGGCTCCACGCGGCGAGGGCGACCAGCCCGGTCAACCCGAACACCGCCGCCGAACCGAGGCCGGACGCCGCCGCGCCCGCCAAGGGCGCCGCCGCTGTCTGGCCGGCTCCCAGGCCGGCGAACGACCAGGTCACTCCGCGGGCCGGCCGTGCGGGGGACAGCCGCGCGGCCCAGAGGATGCACAGCCCGGTCAGTGCCATGTACGTGAGGCCGAACAGCGCGCTGGAGACCAGGGCGCCGGGCAGCCCCGGGCGGGGCAGGGCGAGCAGGGCGATGCCCGCCGCCGCCAGGGTCCACGCCGTGAGGTTGGCCGTGCGCAGGCTCGTGCGCTCGGCCAGCCGTCCGGCCAGGCCGCCGAGCAGCCCGGCCACGCCGATCGTGAACCAGCACACCGTGACGGCCACCGGGCTCAGGCCCGCTTCGGCCAGCCGTGAGCTGGAAAACGTCCAGTACGGCGCGCTCGTCACGCCGATGAGGACGGAGTTGACCACCAGCGGGGCCATCCCGCGGGCCGAGCCGGCGTCCGGCGCCGCCGCCCGGGGCAGCACCCGCCAGGCGAGCACGGTCACCGCGACGCCGAGGGCCGCGAACGTCCACCAGATCGCGGGCCAGCCGAACGCCAGCAGCGGCGTGAACGCCGACGCCGCCAGCCCCAGTCCCGTTCCGGTGTTGGCCCAGGTCTGCGCCCGGTCCCGGACGCGCGAGCCGACCGTCCGGCCGATCAGCTGGGCGACTCCCGGCGAGACGAGGCCCGCACCGGTCCCCGCGACGAAGATCCCGGCCCCGAACAGCACGACCCCCGGGGCCGCCGCCATGAGCGCGAGACCGAGCGTGGCCGACGCGCCGGCCAGGACGACGGTGCCGTGCGCCGACCGGCGGGACGTCCGCGGGGACACCAGCAGCCCGAGGCCGTACCCCGCGGTGGACAGACCACCGAGGACGCCGGCGCCGACGGTCGTGAGCCCGAACGTCTCGCTGAACCGGGGCACGAACAATCCGTACGCGTAGCGCGCGAAGCCGTAGCAGAGGGCGATCACGCTCGCCCCGGCGGCGGCCGTGGACCACCACGCGGTCGTGGGCTTCCCTTCCGTTTCGAGCACCATGAGGTCCACTCAACAGACAGGTCTGTCTGCTGTCAACCGATGATACGATCAGTCCTGGATAGAGCGCTACCGACCTGTCTGGAGGACTGCTGTGGGCCGCACCCGTCCCGGCGACGCACGAGCCAAGGTGCTCACGGCCGCGTCGACGCTCTTCTACCGCGACGGCATCCACGCCGTGGGCGTCGACACGGTGGTGGCCGAGGCCGGGGTGACGAAGGCCGCGCTCTACGGCAACTTCGGCTCCAAGACCCAGCTCGTCGTCGCGTACCTGCGGGAACGCGACCGGCTGTGGCAGGAGGAGATCGACCGGATCACGGCCGGGCACCCCGAACCGCGGGACCGGGTCCTGGCGGTGTTCGACGCCTACGAAGCCTGGCTGGCCCGCGACGACTACCGCGGCTGCGCCTTCCTCAACGCGGCGTCGGAGTTCCCCGACGCCGACGGCCCGGTCCGCGAGGTCGTCCGCCACCACAAGACCGCGCTGCACAGCTTCCTGCGGGCCCAGTTCGAACGCGGCGGACGCGACCACGCCGAGACCCTCGCGGACGAAGTGATGCTGCTGCTCGAAGGCGCCGCCGTCACGGCGGTGGTCGCCCGGAACCCGCGGCCGTTCCACACGGCGAAGCGGCTCGCGGAAAGCTTGACCGCCTAGATCCGCAGGTCGAGCGAAAGCTGTCCCACGTCCTCGCCGGCCGACGCCACCCTGACGCCTGCGGGCGGCGCGGGCAGCGTCGCCACGCAGGCCGGGCAGGGCGCGACCTCCGAGGCCGTCAGGTCCACCGGCTTCCAGCTGCGGGACTCCCGCTCACCGCACGCCGAACGCCGGTAGCGCAAGTCGCCGGAGCGGGTCATCAGGTGCGCCAACGGCACTTCTTCGGGCAGCACGCCGACCAGGTACCAGCGTGGTGCGCTCACCGCGGTGGTCGTCATGGCCGTCAGTCTCCGTCGGCGCCCGCGCGGCCCGGGTGCATTTGCCGATCTTCGGCGTGGCGGCCGCCGGTCAGGCCTGGTCCGGCAGGTACCGGAGGATGTGCAGCAAGCCGCGCTCGTCGACCGCCGCCGGGTCCGGGGCCACGCAACCGCGCAGGTCGGCCAGCACCGCGTCGGCGTCGAGGCCCGCGCCGATCAGCACGAGCTCCGTGCGCCGCGGCGCGCCGGACGGCCACGCCGACCGCTCGAGCTGCACGAACCCGCCGACCGTGTGCAGGTGGAAGCGCGCGCCGGCGTTGAAGTCCGCCTGGCCCTTCATCCGGTACAGCCCGGCCGGCCGGCGCTCGAGGAACTCGACGAACGCGCGCGGGGCCAGCGGCGTCTCGGCGGTGAACGTGACCGTCTCGTACCGCGCGTGCAGGTGCTGCGAGTGGTCGTCGGCTTCGCGCAGGTCGTCGAAGGACAGCTGGCCGACGCGCTCGCCGCGGGGTTCGGGGTCGAAGAACAGCCGCGGGTCGACGCGCCCGTGCGCGGTGACCAGCAGCGGCCGGCCGGGCGCCAGTTCCTCGACCGTCGCGGTGACCTTGGCCAGCGCCTCGGCGGACACGCGGTCGGCCTTGTTCAGCACCACCAGGTCGGCCAGGCGCAGGTGGTCGGCCAGCTCGGGGTGACGCTCGCGCGCGGCTTCGAACTCGGCCGCGTCCACCACCTCGGCGAGCCCGCCGTAGCGGATGTCCGGGTGCTCGCTGGCGATCATCAGCCGGATCAGGTCGCGGGGCTCGGCGATGCCGCTGGCCTCGACGACGATGACGTCGATCCCCGCCTCGGCCGAGGAAAGCCGCCCCAGCATGGCATCGAGCCCGCTCGTGTCGACCGCGCAGCACAGGCAGCCGTTGCCGAGCGAGACCATCGTGTCGACCTGGCCGGCGACGGCGAGCGCGTCGACGTTCACGCTGCCGAAGTCGTTGACCACGACGCCGACCCGGGCGCCCTCGCGGTTGGCGAGCAGGTGGTTGAGCAGCGTCGTCTTGCCCGCGCCGAGGAACCCGGCGACGAGGACCACGGGGATCTTGCGCACGAAACGACTCTAACGCCGCGGGCGGTACCGCCCATACACGGGTGAGCGTCGCCGGAGTAGGCCGTTCGCCGAATACCCTCGAAAAGACGCAGGTGGTCCGCCGGGAAAGGATCACAGCGCTGCCACTGTCCACAGTGATCGATTGACGGAAAATGCGCTTCGGCATGTCCGGATAACGCTTGGTAGCAGTTATTTTCCCGGTGTTTTCGCAGGCGGCGACGGAATTTGGGGATTCCGCGGTACGTCGTTCACGTCCGGTGGATTGCGTCCGGGAGAACGTGGGGTACTCTCCCCGGCCTGGCCGGAGGTGCTGCTGTGGCAGGAACTTCCGGCCTGCCCCGTTGTCGGCGACCATCGGAGGAACGGTGAACCTTTCCGTCGGGCTGCAGATCACGATTTCGGAGAGTGGGGTGGCGTCGTGACGGTTACCCCCGAGCGGGTGACGTCCTCGCTGCCGATCTACCAGCGCGTCTCGGGGGAGCAGGGCGTCAATTCCACGGCAGCGGAGGAATTCCTGGAACGGATGTTCGCCGAAGGCGCCGCCGAAGAAGGCGACCGCTTCGAGACGCGGCTGGCGGAGGTCCGCGCGGAAATCGCCGAAACGGGCACCTACCGGCACACCGCGGCCGAGCTGGCCTACGGCGCGCGCGTCGCGTGGCGCAACTCCGCCCGCTGCATCGGCCGGCTGTACTGGAACAGCCTGCGGATCCGCGACCGGCGCCGGGTCACCGACCCCGCCGCGATCGCCGGCGAGTGCGTCGCCCACCTCCGGCAAGCCACCCGGGGCGGCCGGATCCGGCCGACGATCACGGTGTTCGCCCCGGAGACGCCCGCCGAGCCCGGGCCGCGTATCCACAACGAGCAGCTGATCCGCTACGCGGGGTACCGCCTCGACGACGGTTCGGTCCTCGGCGACCCGCGCTACGCGGAGTTCACCGAGCGGGTGCGAAGACTCGGGTGGCGGCCGCCGGAGCGAAGGGGGTCCTTCGACGTCCTCCCGCTGCTGATCGAGGCGGTCCCCGGCGATCCACGGCTGTTCACGCTGCCCGCGGACGCCGTCCTGGAGGTCCCGCTGACCCACCCCGACCACCGCTGGTTCGCCGGGCTCGGGCTGCGCTGGCACGCCGTGCCGGCGATCAGCACCATGCCGCTGGAGATCGGCGGCGTCACCTACCCCGCCGCGCCGTTCAACGGCTGGTACGTCGGCTCCGAGATCGGCGCCCGGAACCTGGCCGACGAGCAGCGCTACGACCTGCTGCCGGTCATCGCCGAGCTGATGGGCCTGGACACCGCGTCCGAGCGGACGCTGTGGCGCGACCGGGCGCTGGTCGAGCTGACCCTCGCCGTGCAGCACTCGTTCGACGCGGCCGGCGTGACGATGGCCGACCACCACACCGAGTCGCGGCGGTTCCTGACCCACCTCGACCGCGAGGAGCGGGCCGGCCGCCGGTGCCCGGCCGACTGGAGCTGGATCGTCCCGCCGCTGTCCGGCGGCCAGACCCCGGTCTTCCACCGGTACTACGACCCACCCGATCCCGGGCAGCGGCCGGCGTTCCTCTCACCGGACTGAGTCACGCCGGGAGGGCGGGGCACCACGGAGAGCGACGTGGCAGCGCCTGGATGGCGGATCGTGACCGGCCCGTGGAGCAGTACCGCGCGGCAAGGCCGACAATGGACGCATGACCGCAGTCCTCGTCGCCTACGCCGGGCGTCACGGCGGAACCCGGCAGATCGCCGAGGTCATCGCCGCCGAGCTCGGCGAAGCCGGCCTGAGCGTGGACGTGCGCGACGCCGCCGACGTCGCCACGGTCGGCCACTACGCCGCGGTCGTCGTCGGCAGCGCCCTGTACTACCACCGCTGGCGGCCCGAGGCCGTCCGGCTGCTGGAGCGCAACGCCCGGGCCCTCTCCGAGCGTCCGGTGTGGTTGTTCCACAGCGGACCGTGCGGCCCGGGCGCGGCCACCCACCAGGTCAGCCTGCCGGCGAACGTCGCGCTGCTCGCCGCGCGGATCGACGCGGAGCGCACCGCGACCTTCGGCGGCCGGCTGGACCCGGCGACCGTGCGCGGCCTGGTCCCGCGGCTGATGGCGTCCGGGCAGCGCGCGGGCGACTTCCGCGACTGGGACCGGATCAAGGCGTGGGCCCGCGACGTCGGCCGCCGCGTCCGCACCCGGGTCGCGCTCTGACCCTTGCCCGCGCGGGGCGGTGGGTGCTACACCAGCCCTGAAGTCTTCCGGTGGACAACCGACGGGACGGGGCAAAGGTGACGGATCGGCCAGCGGGACCGGCAGCGGGCAAGAAAGCGCTTACATCCGACCAGCGCAACGCGTTCCTCGCGGCGCTGCTCGGCTGGAGCATGGACTCCTTCGACTACTTCCTCGTCGTGTTCGTCCTGGCGGACATCGCGAAGGACAAGTCGTTCGGCGCGACCGCCACGCAGCTGGCGTTCATCACCACGGCGACCCTGGTGATGCGCCCGGTCGGCGCGCTGCTGTTCGGCCTCTGGGCCGACCGGGTCGGCCGGCGGATCCCGCTGATCGCCGACGTCCTGCTGTACTCGGCGGCCGGCCTGCTCTGTGCGTTCGCCCCGAACTTCACCGTGCTGCTGATCCTGCGGTTCGTCTACGGCGTCGGCATGGGCGGCGAATGGGGGCTCGGCGCGGCGCTGGCGATGGAGAAGATCCCGGTCGCGCGCCGCGGGTTCTTCTCCGGTCTGCTGCAGGTCGGCTACTCGATCGGCTACCTGCTGGCCGCCCTCGCGTACCTGCTGTTCCACTCGGCCCTCGGCCTCGAATGGCGCTGGATCTTCGTGCTGAGCATCTTCCCGGCGCTGATCACGCTGCTGATCCGCGCGCGGGTGCGCGAGTCCGAGGTCTGGGAGGCCGCGCAGGAGAAGCTGCGCGTGACGCGGACGTCGGTGAAGGACATCCTGCTGAACCCGAAGGTGATCCGCCGCTTCTTCTACCTGATCCTGCTGATGACGGCGTTCAACTGGATGAGCCACGGCACCCAGGACGTCTACCCGAGCTTCCTCAAGGCCCACGACAACGGCGGCGCCGGGCTCAGCGCGACGACGAGCACGTGGATCGCGGTGCTCTACAACGTCGGCGCGATCATCGGCGGCCTGACGTTCGGCACGCTGTCGGAACGGCTCGGCCGCCGCCGGACCATCGTCACGGCCGCGGTGCTCGGCTTGCCGGTGATCCCGATCTTCGCGTTCGACCACGGTGCCGGGATGCTGGCGCTCGGCTCGTTCCTGATGCAGATCATGGTGCAGGGCGCGTGGGGCGTGATCCCGGCGCACCTGACGGAGATGTCGCCGGACGCGATCCGCGGCTTCTACCCGGGCGTGACCTACCAGCTGGGCAACCTGCTCGCGGCGCTGAACCTCCCGATCCAGCAGGCGATCGCGGAGGCGCACGGGTACACCTCCGCTCTCTTGTGGACGGTCGTGCCCGGGTTGGTCGCGGTCGCCGTGCTGACCGCGCTCGGCAAGGAGGCCAAGGGGATCCGGTTCGGCGAGTCGGCGGTGGCGACGGCACCGGCCGGGTCCCCGTAGCTCACCGGACCCGGGCGGCGACGGCCTTCGCGCACGTCGCCGGATCGGTGTCCGACGTGTCGGCTTCGACGTCGTAGCGGACGCCGTCGTGCACGAGGTTCGCTTGGCGCGCGGCCATCCCGGCGATCCGGTCGCCGCGCGCGAGCTCTCGCGCCGTGGCGACTTCGACGGCGCAGTGAACACCGACCCACAGCACGTCGAGGCCGTCGAACGCGGCGAGCCACCGTCGCTGGGACGCGCCGCCGCCGAGGAAGACCTCGTCCACGACGATCCGCGCGCCCGCGTGCACCATGGCGGCGATCCCCGCGATCCAAGCGGCCTCCAGCGCGCGGAAGGCGTCGCCGACGGTCACCTCGCCGTCCGGGGTGATGTCGATCCCCGCGCCGGACAAGGGCATTCCGGTGAGCAGGGTGTCGACGCCGAAGGTCAGCCACGGGTCGGGCAGCACCGCCTGCAGGGCGCGGGCGAGCGTGGTCTTCCCGGAGCTGGAGGCACCGTTGAGGACGATCACCCGGGTCGTCACCGAAGGGTCTTCAGCCGTTCCAGGAGGTCGAGCCACTCGATCGCCTCGGCTGTCGTCGCGTGCAGCGGCAGCGTCGCGGCCAGCCCCAGCGCGTCGATCGCCCGGCGCACCATCGGTGCGCAGCCCGTGATCGCGAACGGGACGCCGGCCACGCGCGCGTCGTCGGTCGTTTCGAGAAGCACCGCCAAGCCGCGCGCCGAGCAGTGGGCCGCGCCGGTCAGGTCGAGGACCAGGAGCCGCGGCGCCAGGCCGAGCTCCTCGGTGAGCCGGGACCGCAGCCGCCGGCTGCCGGCCAGGTCGACCTCACCGCTGACCGCCAGGACGCTGGCCTCGGCGGTCGTGGTCACCAGCAGCGCCATCTCCGGCTCTTCGCGCAGGCTCTCGTAGTGGCGGGCCATCAGCGCGTCGATGTCGAGGCCGGGCGGGTAGGGCACGGCGGCGACGTCTTCGGCCCACGCGCGCAGCGCCGCCAGCACCTCGCGGTGCCGTGCGTCGTCCTCGGGCCAGACCATGTTCGTTACATCGCTCGCGGGGCCCCGAGCGCAACAGGACGCTGGTCACGGCGTGACGAGGCCCGCCTCGTAGGCGAAGATCGTCAGCTGCACGCGGTTGCTCACGTCGAGCTTCGCGAACGTCCGGGTGATGTGCGTCTTGACCGTCGCCTCGCTCAGGAACAGCTCCGCCGCGATGTCCGCGTTCGGCTTGCCCCGCGCGACGGCCGTCACGATTTCCCGTTCGCGCGTGCTGAGCAGCTCGAGCCGGGTCTGTGCCCGGGCGCGCCGGGGATTGGCCCGCGCCGCCACGAACTGGCCGATCAGCTGCTTCGTCGTGCGCGGCGACAGCATCGCGTCGCCGTTCGCCACGACCCGCACGGCCTCGATGATCTCCTGCGGCGAGCCCTCCTTGAGCAGGAAACCGCTGGCACCGGCCGCGAGGGCTTCGAAGACGTACTCGTCGAGGTCGAACGTCGTCAGGATCAGCACCTTCGGCGCGCGGGGCTGGGCGAGCACCGCCGCCGTCGCGGTGAGGCCGTTCATCCGGCGCATCCGGATGTCCATGATCACGACGTCGGGCGCGTGCCGGGCGACCTGCTGGACGGCTTCGTCGCCGTCGCCCGCCTGCGCGACCACTTCCAGGTCGGGCGTGCTGCCGAGGATCATGGACAGCCCGGTGCGGACCAGCGGGTCGTCGTCGACGAGCAGTACGCGCACGCTCACCCGCCCATGCTATTGCGCGGCCGGCACCCACGGCAGCGAGGCCCGCAGCACGAACGTCCGCTCGTCGACCGGCCCCGCGGCGAGGGTGCCGCCGAGCAGCGAGATCCGCTCGTTGACGCCGGTGAGGCCGGTACCCGAGCCGGGCGAAGGCACCGGCTGCGGCGCCAGCGGGTTGACGACTTCGATCAGCAGCCCGGCACCGGGCGCGCCGCGCACCGACACGTCCGCGGGTGCTCCCGGCGCGTGCCGGAGGACGTTGGTCAGCGCCTCCTGCAGGATCCGGTAGGCGGCCGTGCCGAGCGTGGCCGGGGCCGCGGCGGCCTGGTCGAGCAGGATGGTGACGTTGACGGCGAGGCCGGCCTGCCGGGCCCCGCCGACCAGGTCCGGGATGTCGGCGAGCGTCGGCTGCGGCGGTTCCGCCGGGCCGCCCGGCGGCCGGTCGGCGAAGCCGGGCCCGCGCAGCACGCCGATCACCTGGCGCAGGTCGTCGAGCGACTGCCGGGCGGTGGTCCGCACGGTCTTGGCCGCCTCCGCCGCGTCCGGCGTGGCGCCGCCGGCGACCTCGAGCGCACCCGCCTGCAGGGACAGCAGCGACAGCCGGTGCCCGAGGACGTCGTGCATCTCGCGGGCGATCCGCGCCTGCTCCTCCCGGCGCGCCACCTGGTCGCGCAGGGCCGCCTCCTCGGCGCCCCGGCGCCGCGTCTCGGCCAGGCTGCGCCGGACGATCCCGAGCGTCAGCGGGATCGCGGTGTAGAGCGCGGCGGTGAGGAGGATGCCGGCCAGCTCGATGCCGGCCGTGTCGGTCGAAATCCAGGTCCCGGAAAGGGACAGGTCGCCGCCCCGGCCGACGTCGCGCCACACCGCGAGCGCGGTCGCGGCGAACACGAGCGCCGCCGCGCTCCAGCGCCACCAGCCGGCGAAGCGGGTGGTGAGCGCGGCCAAGGCGATCAGCGCGGCCAGCGAGTCCGCTCGCAGCAGCAGCGGCGGCACGATCGCGATCCCGGTGACGACCAGGGGCCAGCGGTGGCGCCAGACGAGCATGACCGACGCGCCGACCCCGAGCACCCAGCCGAGGAGCGCCCCGAGGGTCGGGTGGAGGTCGTCGCTGCCGGCCACGCTGATCTCCAGCGAGACGTTGCCGATCCCGCTCACCAGGCTCGCGGTGACCGCGAGCACGGTGCACACCACCCCCAGCACGGACCGTCCCATGGGAAGAGGGTACGGGCGGGCCCCTCCGCCGTTCCGCTGGTTCCCGCGAGCGGCGGTGACGACTTTCGTCGTACGACGCCGAGGCCCGCGGACGACGCGCGCCCGGCCGCGCCCCTGATTTCCTGCTCGCCGTCAGCAGAGGCGAAAGGAAACTCCGATGACCGACCACACCCCGCTCCAGCAGCCGGTGGCCCCACCGGCGGCGCCGCCGCGCAACGGCCTCGGCACGGCCGGCTTCGTCGTCGGCCTCGTCGGGCTGGTGCTCTCGCCGATCCCGATCGCCGGGGTCGGCGCCTGGCCGCTCGTGGTGCTCGGCCTGATGCTGTCCGCGGTCGGCGTCGCACGGGCCCGGGCCGGAAAGGCCACGAACAGGGGACTGGCGATCGCCGGCGTCGTCGTATCGGTGCTCGGCCTGGTGGTGAGCGTCGTGTGGGCGGTGGTGATCGGCAAGATCGTCAGTGACGTGAACGACCAGGCCACCCAGCACCACACCATCACCTACGAAGTGACCGGGGACGCGAAGGTCGCCGACATCGACTACAGCACCTTCGACGAGCACACGATCCTGGTCACCACCGAGACGTCGGCGCCGGTCCCGTGGACGAAGACCGTCGAGGCGAAGGGGTTCCTCGAAGGCGCCCAGTTCGCCGCGACCGCGGGCCCCGACGGCGGCTCGATCACCTGCCGGGTCGTCTTCACCTGCTTCTGAACCCCCCGCGCCGCCCGGACGAGGGGGCCGGGCGGCGCGGGCGGTGCGGGGGGGACCCGGCCAGGGGGCGGGTCCCCCCGCGGGATCAGCCGCAGTGCTCGAAGCCGCTGTCGTAGGCCTGGCCGTCGGCCGCGCCGCCCCACTTGACGCACTTGCCCGCCGCGGCCGCCGACACGGGGCCGGCGAAGTAGGAGAACGAGCCGGAGTCGGTGGTCCGAGCCGACCCCTGGACCTCCAGGTAGGCCGACGTCTGGGTGGCCGTCCCGGCGGACGTGCTCTTCATCGCCGCGACGCAGTTCTTGCCGCTGGCAGCGTCGTACGACAAGTACACCGTGCCCGCCGTGCCGAGCGGCGCCGAGTCGATGACGCTGTAGCCGCCGCCGCACGCCGGGGCGCCGAGGGCGTCGTCGGTGACCGCGGCGTAGCGGATCGTGTCGTTGGCGTGGAGTTCCGGCCCGGCTTCGAACAGCACGCCGACCGAGGACTGCGACAGCTGCACCATGTCCGAGTAGGCCGCGTCCTGCCCCCACACGAGCACGCTGCCCGCGGTGCCGGTCCAGTTGGCGCCTTCGTCGAAGGACGAGTGGATCCGCAGCTCCTTGCGACGGTCGCAAGTGGACGGTGCGGCGAACACGATCCGGTTGTACCTGCCGCCGGTGTCGGTGGCGCTCATCCGCGCCGTCGAGCCTTCGACCGTCGGGGTGACGAGGTCGGTCGCGAAGGCGAACTTCGAGCTGAAGGTCGCACCGCCGTCGGAGCTGATCGCGAAGGCGCGGTTGTGGGTGCCGTCGGCGAGGCACTTGTTGTCGCTGTTGGCGTCGTTGCGCGCGGCCGCGTAGACCTGGCCGTCCTTCAGCTCGGTGACGCTGATCTCCTGCGGGTTCATCAGATCCGACGTCGAGGTGTCGGTCGCGCCGCGGTGCCAGGTGCTGCCCTGGTCGTCGCTGTAGACCAGCGAGCCCGTGTTCTTGCCGCTGATCGTGTAGCTCATCCCGGCGACGAGGCGGCCGGCGTGCGCGCCGCGGGTCAGCACGATCCCGTGCGACGGCCCGGTGGCGAGCCAGCCCGGGGCGGCGGCGAAGCCGAGTTCCGTGGTCAGCACCTTCGGCGCGCCCCACGTCTTCCCGTTGTCCTCGCTGACGGACACGCGCGGGATCCGGCCGCACGCGGGGTTCGTGTAGCACTGCATGGTCGACAGCAGCACGATCCGGTCGCTGCCGGGGATGACGATCGGCGCCGGGTTGCCCTTGGTGTCGCCGTTGGCCTTGATGACGGTCTGCAGCGCGCTCCACGTCTTGCCGCCGTCGGTCGAGCGCTTCAGCACGAGGTCGATCTCGCCGAGGTCGGCACAGGTGGCGGCGCCGCCGTTGCGGCCCTCGGCGAAGGCGAGCAGCGCGCCGTCGTTGGCCTTGACGATGGTGGGGATGCGGTAGGCGTGCTGGCGACATCGGCGTGCGCGGCGGCAGCGCCGACCGCGGCCGGCACGGCGACGGCGGCACACCCCAGCAGCCCGGCCAGCAGGCCTTTCGCGATTCGGGTGATCTTCACGGTTCTCCCTGCGGATTCGTTCTACGTCCTACGTCTCGGCGGTAGCCTCGACGCGGCCCGTACAAGACCCGTACAACCCGGCGTATAACGTCCTATTCATGGCCGGGAGGGAAACCTCAGGTGAACGCGACCAGGGTCGCGAACCCGGTCCCCAGCACCAGAAGCGTGGACAGGAGACCCAGGAGCAGGGCCCGGCCGCCGCGGCGCAGCAGCGGGCCGAGCCGGACCGCGCAGCCGAGGCCGAAGAGCGCGCCGGCGAGCAGGAGCGTCGAGGCCGTCTTCGCGATGTCGAGCGCGAACGCCGGGACGAGCCCCGTGCTGCGGACGGCGACCATCGCGAGGAACCCGAGGACGAACAGCGGCACGATCGGCGCGTGGCCGCCGCGGCGAGTGCGTTCGGTGGCGCCGACGATCGCGACCACCGGCGCCAGCAGCACGACCCGGCTCAGCTTGACCACGATCGCGACCGCCACCGCGGCGGCGCCCGCCGGTCCGGCCGCCGCGACGACCTGCGCGACCTCGTGCACCGAAATCCCGGCCCAGCTGCCGGTCCGGGTCGCGTCCAGGCCGATGGCGTGCGCCAGCAGCGGGAGGACGCCGATGGCGAGGCTGCCGTAGCAGGTGACGAGCGCGACGGCCGTCGCGACGTCTTCGTCGTCGCGCTCGACCACGCCTTCCATCGCCGCGATCGCCGAGGCGCCGCAGATCGAGAACCCGGTGGCGACCAGCAGGGCGAGGCCGCGCGGCACGCGGACCAGCCGGCCGAGGCCGAGCGTGCCGAGGAACGTGACGGTGACCGTCAGCACCACCGCGGCGAGCGTGCCGGGGCCGAGTGCGAGCACGGTGGGAACGGCGAGCTGCAGTCCCAGCAGGACGACACCCGCGCGCAACAGGCGTTTCGTGAGCCGGGCCACGGCCTTCCGGTGCTCTTCGGTGAGCGCCGGGGTGCTCCCGGCGACGATGCCCAGCACGACGGCGACGGTGAGCGCGCTCGCCACCGGCCAGACCGAGCTCAGCGCGTAGGCCGCGGCGACGCCGAGCCCGATGATCGCGAGGCCGGAGATTTTCGTCGATGTCAGTGTCATGCTCCCCAGCTTCGCCGCGCTGGGCGGTGCGCGGTAGCCGTCGGTGCGAGGGGAGGTCATAGACTGGAGCTATGACCGGACCGGACCTGGACTCGCTGCGCCTGCTGGTGCTCGTCGACGACCTCGGCAGCATCGGCCAAGCGGCGGGGGCACTCGGCATCGCCCAGCCGTCGGCGAGCAAGCGACTGTCCACTTTGGAGAGACAATTGGGACTGTCGCTGGTGGACCGGACGCGGCGCGGCTCGGCACTGACCCCGGACGGCCGCGTGATCGCGGGCTGGGCGCACCGGGTCCTGACCGAAGTGGATGGTCTGCGGACCGGCGCGGAGGCGTTGCGCACCCAGCGCGGCGCGAAGCTGCGGGTCGCGGCGAGCATGACGCTGGCGGAGCACTTCGTGCCCGCGTGGATCGGTGAGGTGAAGCGGACCGGGCCGGACACCTACGTCGGGCTGGAGGTGGTGAACTCCGAGCACGTCGCCGACCTGGTCGCCCGCGGCCGCGTGGACCTCGGGTTCGTCGAGTCGCCGGGGCCGTGGCGGGGCCTGTCGACGCGGCGGGTCGCGACGGACCGGCTCGTCGTGGTGGTCCCGGCGGGGCACGCCTGGGCGCGTCGCCGCCGTCCGCTGACGGCTTTCGAGTTGGCGGCGACCTCCCTGGTGGTGCGCGAGCCGGGGTCGGGGACCCGCGAGACGGTGGAGGCGGCGCTGCGGCGGGCGGGGGCGGGGCCGGTGAAGCCGTTGCTGGAGCTGGGTTCGGCGTCGGCGGTGCGGAACGCGGTGATCGCCGGCGCCGGGCCCGCGGTGATCAGCGAGCTGGACGTGGTGCGCGAGGTCGCGGGCCGCCGGCTGGTCCCGGTGGCGGTGGCGGGGGTCGAGCTGGGCCGGGTGCTGCGGGCGGTGTGGCCGGCGGGGCGTCGACTGGCGGGCCCGGCGGCGGAGCTGCTGGCGTTGGCGGTCAAGTCCGGAACGGCGTGAGGTCTGGTGCTCCGGCTTGGCGGGTTGCCGTCGATCCAACGGCGATATATCGTCGTAGTGTCGGCGATACGGCGAGTGGAGGAGGAAGACGTGGAGATGAGCGCGGGAGCAGGACGCATGTTCGGCGGCTTCGGGGGCGGGTTCGGTGGCCACGGGCCCGGTGATCACCACGGGCACGGTGGCTTCGGTTTCGAGCATTTGGGGCACGGCCGTCCGGGGCACTTCGGGCCGCCGGGTCACGGAGGTGCGCGGCACGCGGATCATGGGCATGGCCGGCCAGGGCACTCCGGGCCTCCGGACCATGGTGGTCCCGGGCCCTCGGATCTCGGGCATGGCGTGCCAGGGCATTTCGGGCCGCCGGATCACGGGGGTGCGGGGCACGCGGATCACGGGCATGGCCGTCCGGGGCACTTCGGGCCGCCGGATCACGGTGGCTTCGGGCATCCCGGCCACGGCGACCACCCTGGGCACGACATCCCCGGTCACGAGGACTGGGACGGCGGACCCGAGCTGGCGCGCGGCGGGTTCCCGCCCCCGCCGCCGCATCCGCCCCAGCCGCCGGGTGTGCCGGGTGGGCCCGGGTTCCCCGGCTTCCCCGGTGGTCCGGGCTCGTTCGGCGGCCCGGGCGGCTGGATGGGCGGGGCGTTCCAGCGGGTGCGGGAGTTCCGGGGCGGCGGGCGCGGGCCGAGCCGTCCGGTGCGGCCGGCCGTGCTGGCACTGCTCGCCGAGGAGCCGATGCACGGCTACCAGCTGATGCAGGAGATCCGGCGCCGCACGAACGAGCGGTGGCGGCCCAGCCCCGGTTCCGTCTACCCGATCCTGCAGCAGCTGGAAGACGAGGGCCTGGTCCACACGGCCGAGACGGGCGGCCGCCGCGTCGCCGAGCTGACCGACGCCGGCCGGGAGCACGTCGCCGGGCGGGAGGCGGAGTTCGCCGCCCTCTGGGACGACGGCGCACCCGAGGACGAGCCCGGCGCCGACCGCTTCGCAGCGCTCTGGCACGCACTCGGCGAGCTGTCCGGCGCAGCGGCCCAGGTCGGCTACAGCGGAACGGAAGCCCAGGTGGCCGAGGTGAAGAAGATCCTCGCCGACGCGCGCCGCCGGGTCTACGCGGTCCTCGCCGACGCCGGCCTGGAGGACGAAGACTGATCCTGGTCGGTGCCCGCGTGGAGCGGAGGCTGCCGCACCGGTCACGCCGAGCGGAGGGTGTCGGGCCCGGCCGGGACCGGGTTGGTGGGTGTCCGCTCCGGGCGAGCGGCGGGTGCTGGGTTCGTTTTGGCTGGTGCCGCCAGTCGGGTCGGTCCGGCGGCCTGCTCGGCTGGTGGCTGCCCAGGGGAGCCGGGCGTGCTGCAGTCGGTCGCGCCGAGCCGGTGGCTCGTCGGCCCGAGCCGGCCGGTCGAAGGCCGGCCGCGCGCCCGTGATGGGGGCCGGGCCCGGCGTCGGGCGGATCGTCCACATCGGACGGTCTGCCCGGCCGGGTAAGCTCACGCCGCATGGAGGAAAAGGACTTCGCCGCGTACCTCACCGCCACCATGACCGGCAGCGCGCTCACCATGCTCATCGGCGTCGGGCACCGGACCGGGCTCTTCGCGGCGGCCGCGCGAGGGCCCGCCACCAGTGCCGGGCTTGCCGACCGTGCCGGGCTTCAGGAGCGGTACGTCCGGGAATGGCTCGGCGCCATGGTCACCGGCCGCATCTTCACCTTCGAGGGCGGCGAGTACACCTTGCCGCCCGAGCACGCGAAGTTCCTGCTCGGCGAGACCGCGGCGAACCTCATGCCGTCGCTGCTGACGCTGAGTGCCTTCACCGGGATCCTGCCCGACCTCGAACGCAGCTTCGCCGACGGCGGCGGCGTCCCGCGGTCGGCGTACGGGCCCTACCTCGAATCCCTCGGCGCGAAGACCGGTGACAGCTGGAAGCACGTCTACCGCGAACACCTCGTGGACGGCTTCTTCGGCGCGGTCCCCGGCCTGACCGACCGGCTCACGGTCGGCGCTCGCGTGCTCGACCTGGGCTGCGGTACCGGGAACGCCATCGCCGTCGCCGCTCGCGCCTTTCCCGCCTCGCGGTTCACCGGGCTCGACATCAACGCGAACGTCGTCGCGCAGGCCGAAGCGGCCACGGACGGGCTGCCGAACGTCGCATTCGCCGTCGGGGACGCCGCCGAGCTGGTCGCCGATCCGCCCTACGACGTGATCACCGCCTTCGACGCCGTCCACGACCAGGACCGTCCCGACGTCGTGCTGCGCCGGATCCGCGGCGCGCTGGCACCCGACGGCCTGTTCTTCATGGTGGACACGAACTTCTCCAGCCACGTCGAGAACAACATCGGCAACCCGCTGGCCGCCCTCTGCTACTCGATCAGCCTGATGTACTGCACGACGACGTCACTGGCCGAGGGCGGCGCCGCGCTGGGTGCCATGTGGGGCACCGAAAAGGCGTTGGACATGCTCGCGGACGCGGGGTTCCGGCACGTGAGCGTGCTCGATTCCCCGCGTCCGCAGAACTGCATCTACGCCTGTCGGCCCTGACTCACTGCTGGTACGGCGCCGCTGCGGCCTTCGCGGCGGTGATGAACGCGCCCTTGTTCTTCGGCCAGAACGTGCTGTCGACACAGGTGTAGCGCGGCAGGAACCCGCCACACGTGCCGCTCGAGCCGCCGACCTCGAACGTCACGCTCGCGACGCCCAGTTCGCCGTAGGTGAAGTCGTCGGTGGTGCCGGTCGTGTCGTAGCCGACGGTCTCCTCGTTGGTGCCGACGAGGTAGCCGTTCGACGCCGCGTACTTCGCGCCGAGCTTGCGGTACTGCGCGTCGTTCGGCGAAGTTGCCTGCGTGAAGCCCCACGGGATGATGATGTCGTTGCCGTAGCTGTGCAACGTGATCATCGTGCCCTTGGCCGTCGACGGCGCCGGGTCGTTGTTCCCGGTGCCGCGCTGGTCCGGGAAGATCGAGCGGGCCAGCTTCTCCAGCGCCTGCGTCTCGGGCTCGGAGCCGGCGCTCGGACCCTGGTAGGTCTCGGCGCAGGGGGAGTTGGAGTCGCCGCCCCACTTGAAGGTGGAGTTGCGGTTGAGGTCGACGCCGACGTTGGTGCCGGTGCAGCCGCCGCTGGTGTTGTCGGCGTTCTTGCGCTGCAGCTTCGGCGAGTTGCCGCCCGAAGCGACGATGTCGACGCCGTCCGGGTTCGCGATCGGCACCACCCACACCTCGGTGGTGTCCAAAATGGACTTCGCGGTCGCGTCGGTCGCGTAGCCGTCGGCGAGGTAGTCGATCCAGCGCCAGGCGAGCTCGCCGGTCGACAGCTCGCGGGCGTGGATCTGGGCCATCAGGAAGAACTTCGGCTTCGGCGACGTCGTCGAGAGCGTGCAGTCGCCGGCCTGCTTCTTGGTCAGGCAGATGGCCTGGACGTCGTGGCCGCCCTGGCCCTTGGCCTTCTTCCACGACTGCCCGATCGTGTACTTCGTGGCCAGGTCGGGGTGCGCGGAAGCGACGGCGGTGAGGTGGTTCTCCTGCGCGGTGACGGTGCGGTATCCGCCGTAGAAGGTGTCCGCCGCCAGGGAGTTCGCCTGCGCGGGGAGTTCCTTGTAGACGGTGTCGAAGAACGACGGCCGGTAGCCCAGCGCCCGCAGCTGGTTCGCCACGGCCTGGCCACCGACGACGAGGGCGGCGCCCGCATCGCCTTCCTCGACGTCGAACCCGGCTTTCACCAGCGCCTGGGCCTGGGCGGCGGTGGCCGGGATGCGCCAGAAGACCGGGGTGTCCGCCGGCTGCGCGGTGGCCGTGCCCCCGAGCAGGGTGGTGAGCAGGACTCCGGTCGCCGCGAGGGCGAGCCGGGACAGGGACCTTGACGCCATCGGGGGGATCTCCTCACGGCCGCGCGGATGGACGCTCCGGTCCGAAACCAGCGGTCACCGAACCGGCACGCACAGTGTGTCGGTCCGGGACAAACCCGCCATACCCCCGAAAGTCGCGAAACCGCCCCGGGCCGGTGCCCTCACTATGCTCGGAAGGAGCCAGGTCCGATCTCGAACGGAGTGCGCATGCCGATCCACGACCTCGTCTTCCGGGGAAGACGCCTCGCCAGCGACCACGCGCTGGTGATGGCGATCGTCAACCGGACCCCCGACTCGTTCTACGACAACGGGGTGACGTACCTGGAGGAGCGCGCGCAGGCGGCCATCGGCCAGGCGATCGAGGACGGCGCGGCGGTGATCGACATCGGCGGCGTGCCGGCCAGCCCGGGCCCGGAGGTCACCGTCAAGGAGGAGATCGCCCGGGTGCTGCCGACCGTGGACTGGGCCCGTGCGCACTTCCCGGACGTCGTGATCAGCGTCGACACCTACCGCGCCGAGGTCGCCGACGCGGTGTGCCGGGCCGGCGCCGACCTGATCAACGACAACTGGGCCGCCTACGAGCCGGAGATCCTCGACGTCGCCGCGCAGTACGGCGCGGGGTATGTCTGCGCGCACGTCGACGGCATCGACCCGCGCACCGACCCGGTCAAGCCGCAGTACGACGACGTCGTCGCCTCGGTCGTCAAGGACACCACCGAGCTCGCCGAACGGGCGGTGGCGAAGGGCGTCCCGCGCGAGGGGATCATGATCGACCCCTGCATCGACTTCTCGAAGAACACCTACCAGTCTCTGACCATCCTGCGGAACGTCGACAAGCTGGTCGCCACCGGCTGGCCGGTGCTGATGGCGCTGTCCAACAAGGGCGTGGTCGGCGAGACGCTCGACGTCGGCATGGACGACCGCGTCACCGGCACCCTGGCCGCCACCGCGCACGCGGCCGCGCAGGGCGCCGCGATGTTCCGGGCGCACCAGGTCCGCGAGACGCGGCACGTGACCGAGATGATCGCGAGCATCGTGGGCACCCGTCCGCCGAAGAACGCCGTGCGGTGGCTGTGATCCGGCAGATCTGGCCACCGGAACGCACCCGGGAGATCGGGCCGGACGACCTGGAAACCCTCTACCGCTTCCCCGACGTCGCGAAGTGGCTGGTCGTCAACTTCGTGTCGAGCACCGACGGCGCGATCACGGTCGGCGGCCGGTCCCGGCCGCTCTCGACCGATCCTGACCGGGTCGTCTTCAAGCTGGGCAGCGACCTGGCCGACGTCGTCCTGCTCGGGGCGGGGACCGCGGTGATCGAGGAGTTCGACGGCGTCCATCCGGACGCCGCGACCGCCGAGCGCCGCCGCCGCAACAACCTCGAGCCGGTCCCGCCGATCGCCGTCGTGACCACGGGCCGCAGCCTGCCGCCGGACGCGCCGGTGATCACCCGGGCCGCGGTGCCGACGATCGTTGTCACCTGCGAGCGAGCACCGGCGGACCTGCGCGACGCCTGGACGGCCTCGGGTGCCGAAGTGCTCGTCGCGGGCGAGGACGCGGTGGCGCTCGACGTCGCCGTGGCGGCCCTGGCCGAGCGCGGCCTCCGGCGGGTCGACTGCGAAGGCGGGCCGAAGCTGTTCGCGTCGCTGGCCGAGGCGGGCCTGGTCGACGAGTTCCGGCTGACGGTCGCGCCGTACCTCGTGGCGGGCACCGCCGGCCGGGCCGCCGTCGGCGGCGTCTTCGGCCCGATCACGCTTGACCTGGCCACCGTCCTGACCGACGGCGCGAGCCTGCTGACCCGGTACCTGGTGCCGTAGTCTGCCGCGGCCGGTCGTGAGTGAGAAACAGTGTTCTAGCACTGTTTCTCACTCACGACCGGGCTGGCCTACTTCTTCAGGCCGTGCTCGATCGCCTCGATGATCCGGGGCCGGAGTTCGGCGGTGCTGATGATCGCGTCCACCGAGCCGACCTCCACCGCTCGCTGGATGCTGTGCACCCGGTCGAACTCCGCCGCGATCTCGCTGACCTTCTCCGCGCGGACCGACGACTGGACCTCGGCCAGCTGGGTGCTCAAAGCCGCCCGGGAAGGTGCGTCGGCCGCCGCGACCTGGGTCTGCAGCTCGGTCACCCGCGGGTCGTTCGCGGTGCGCTTGGCCACCTCGCCGGCGAACACCACCGCGGCCGCCGGGGCGCCGCCCAGCACGGAGGCGAACGAGCCTTCGAGGGCCAGCACCGTCATGTTCGGGTTGAGCGCCTTGGAGAACACCACGAACGCGCCGCCGTGGTACCGCGAAATCACGGTGAACACGATCGGGCCTTCGAAGTTGACGATCGCGCGGCCGATCTCCGCGCCGTACTCGAGCTGCAGCTTGCGCAGCGACTCCGGCGAGCCGTCGAACCCGGAAAGGTTCGCCAGCACGACCAGCGGCCGGTTGCCCGACGCCGCGTTGATCGCCCGCGCCGTCTTCTTCGACGACCGCGGGAACAGCGTGCCCGCGGTGTAGGTGTCCGGGCCGTCGGTCGGCGGGAAGCCGCGGCGCGGCACCGAACGCGATTCGATGCCGACCAGGCAGACCGGGCGCCCGCCGATGTGCACGTCCTGCACGGCGGCCGTGTCGGCGTCGGCCATCCCCGCCCAGCGCTCGAGCACCGGGTGGTCCTGGTCGGACAGCGCACGCATCACCGTGCGGATGTCGAAGGGCTTCTTGCGGTCCGGGTTGTGCTCGGCCGAGAAGATCTCACCGACGGTCGTGAAGTCGCTGCCGACGATCGCGTGCGGGAACGGCGAGACGTCGCGGTCGACCGGGTCGTTCGTGCCGACCTTCCGCGGCCCGGCCTCGCCCGGGACGACGTAGGTGTGGTCGTAGTGCGACATCAGCACTTCGCGGGCGGCCGGCAGGTTCGGCGCCCAGTACTGCGCCTGGCCGTTCGGGCCCATGACGCGGTCGTAGCCGCCGATGCCGAAGTTGTCCTCGGCCGACACGCCACCGGAGAAGTCGAGGGCCTGCTTGCCGGTGAGCACCATCGCCGAGTCCGGCGTCATCACGAGGATGCCCTTGGTGTGCATGAGCATCGTGGCCTCGGCGTTCCAGTACGGCTGGGCGCCGACGTTGATCCCGTTGACCACGATGTTGATCTCGCCGCCGTCCTGGGTGAACGTGACGATCCGCTTCAGCGCCGCGGCGACCCAGTCCATGTTCTCGGTGCCCGACGACATCGAGATCCGCGCCCCCGACGACAGCGCGAACCACTCCAGCGGCACCCGCATCCGCTCGGCCAGGTCGAGGGCCGCGATGACGCGCGAGCACTCCGGCTCGGACAACGCGCCGAGCGACTTCGTCGGGTCGCCGAGCAGCACGACGCGGGTGACACCCTCCGGGTGCCGCTCGGTCGGCGTCGTGACGACGCCCGCGATGATCGCCGCGGTGTTCTTGCCCTTCGGCCGGTCGACCGGCACCAGGGCACCGGCCTCGAGGTCGTGCTCGGCGAACGTGCCGTCCGGCCCGGCGAGCAGCCCGGTCAGCTCGTACGGGTAGACCGTGCCGCGGCGCGCCGCGCGCAGCACCTTCAGGCGGTAGTCGTCCAACGGCTGCACCGGCTCGGTCGACGGCGGCCCGACGTGCAGCCGCGCGCCCTGCCCGCCGAAGGTGATCCGGACCGCGATCTCGGTCAGCTTGCCCGCGTCGGTGCGCCGGCGGGCCAGGAACTGGACCTCCTCCAGCCCGGCGCCGACCGACGTCGGCAGGATGCGCTGGACGAGCGTGTTCAGCTCTTCGGTGGTCAGCTCCGTCTGCGGCCAGACGTACATCATGATCCGGTTGGTGTCGAACCGCTTGTTCGGCGGCCGCTGCGCCTGGATGTTGCGGATCGCGTCGAGGCACGCGGTGACCGCGTCCTCGAGCGCGGGCAGCGCGACCAGCCGGCCGTCGGCCTCGCGCAACGGCGTCAGGTCGCGGACCTGGCCCATCGCGACCAGCCGCTCGTCGGCCGGATTGCTCTTCGCGACGGCCTTGAAGAGGTAGATCTCCTCGTCCGCCGACGGCAGCCGGGTGAGGTCGAACTCGTGCAGGCGCTGCAGCTGCAACCGCTGCGCGATCTGCGGGTGCAGGCCGCGGATCAGCCGGTCTTCGGTGAAGCCCGCGCCGTCGCGCCGGAACGTGAAGTGGTGGTGCATCACCGCGCCACCGGTGCCGGCGACGGTGACCACGACCCGCTGCACGCTCGCCGGCAGCGGGTGCTCGGCCAGGAGCGCGCCGAGCCGCTCCGCGGTCGCGTCGACGTCCGGCTGGTCCTCCCAGCGCAGGTACAGATCGGCGACCACGCCTTCGGTGGCCACTTCGCCGAGCGCGCGGACGGCGTCGGGCAGTTCGGCGAAGTCGACGGCGGTGGTGACCAGCGGCAGCACGCCGTCCGGGGTGTTCAGCTCGGCGGTCAGCAGCCGGCAGCCGGCGACGTCGCGCACGGTGACCCCGGAGAGCCTGCGGTTGCCGTAGTAGCGGCGGGTCAGCACCTCCAGCAGCGGCGCGTGGTCGCGGCCGGCCCGGCCGATCCGCTGCCCGATCAGCCGGACGAGCGGCTGCGAGCCGGTGATCATGGCCTGGATCCGCTCGGCGCGGTCCGGTGCGTCCGGGTGCTGGTCGAGGTAGCGCAGCTCGGTGCGGACGGCGGCGTACACCTCGGCGCGGTGGCGGCGCAGCAGCGGCTGGGCGAACCAGCGGAACACGACGCCGCGGGCGAGGTCGGACACCGCGGGGAAGCGCACCTGCGTCGCCTCGACCAGGTGCTCGAGGGTGAGCCCGGCGCGCTCGCTCAGCGACTCCGCCGGCTGGGCCCCGGCGAGCCACAGCCGCAGGAGCTCCGAGACGACGGCGACGTCGGCGGAAATCCGTTGCTGCGCCAGGAAGATCCGGAAGACCGCGCCCTCCAGCTCCGGCGTGCGCTCCAGGTCGGTGACGCCGTAGTGCGCGAGCACCCGGCCCAGCTTGGCCTGGAAGCCTTCGGTGACGCCGGCGCGCTCGACGTCGAGGCTCTGCAGGTAGCTGTGGAAGAACTCGCGCGGGCTGTGCACCGCGCCGTTCGGCACGGTGTCCTCGCCGCCCGGGGTGTTGCGGCTCAGCTCCGAGAGATCGGCGAAGACGGTGAGCAGGTCCAGCTCGCCCTCGACCGGACGGCCGCCCAGCTCGGTCCGGGCGGCGACGTAGGCCGACAGGACGCGCTTGCGTTCCGCCGGGTCGACGTCGAAGCCGAGCAGCAGGCTGCGCAGGTCCTGCAGGCCCTGCTCGACGCGGTCGGCCGCGGACACGTCCGCCGGCGCGGCGGGCAGGTCGATCTCGACGGTTTCGGTCTCCTCGGCGACCTCGTCCTCGGCGCCGTCGGCCAGCGGCTCCAGGCGCATCAGCGGCGCGCCGGTCTCGACCTGGCTTCCTACCGACACCGGGCACTCGCGGACGCGGGCGCGGAACGGCGCGCGCAGCACCGTCTCCATCTTCATGCTCTCCAGCACGAGGATCGGTGCGTTCGCCTCGACCTCGTCACCGACGGACAGCGGCGTCGCGACCACGAGCGCGGGTGCGGGGGAGCGGACGACACCGCCTTCGTCGCGGCTGACGCGGTGGGTGACGCCGTCGACCTCGACGAGGTGGATCGGGCCGTGCGTGGCCGCCACCAGGCGGAAGCGCTGCCCGTTGACCCGGATCTGGCCGCTGTGGGCGTCGAAGCGATCGATCTCGACGTCGGCGTGGTGCACCTCCGACGTCCCGGCCGCGATGCCGACGCGGAAGCGCTTCTGGCCGGCGCGGGCCACGCTGACGCGGTAGCCGACGCCGCGGAGCTTCAGGTCGAGCGGGCGGCCGCTCTCGTGCTGGACCTGCGGGCGGCCGCCGTGCGCGGTCGACAGCAGGCGCTGGACGGAGACCTCCTCCTCGTCCTGGTAGGCCTCGATGGCGGCCGCGGCGAGCGCGATGGCCGAGTGCCGGTGGGTGACCAGGCGGCCCTCGGCGCGGACGCGGTCGATCCAGCCGGTGTCGGCGCTCGCGTCGATCACCTCGGGCTGGTCGAGCAGGTCGAGCACGAAGCTCTTGTTGGTCGCGCCGCCCTCGATGATCACGGTGGTCTCGGCCATCGCGCGGCGCAGGCGGGCGAGCGCTTCGTCGCGGTCGCGGCCGTAGGCGATGATCTTCGCGATCATCGAGTCGAAGTCGGCCGGGATCGTGTCGCCCTCGCTGACGCCGGTGTCGACGCGGATGCCGGGGCCGGCGGGCAGCGCCAGCCGCGTGATGCGGCCGGGGGAGGGCGCGAAGTCGCGATCCGGGTCTTCGGCGTTCAGGCGCGCTTCGACGGCGTGGCCGCTCTCGGCGGGCTGGTCGCCTTCGAGCTTGCCGCCGCCGGCGACGTGCAGTTGCAGCTTGACCAGGTCGGTGCCGGTGGTGATCTCGGTGATCGGGTGCTCGACCTGCAGCCGGGTGTTGACCTCGAGGAACGCGAACAGCTTCTCGCCGGGGTGGTAGAGGAACTCGACGGTGCACGCGCCGCGGTAGCCGACGGCCACCGCGAGCCGCTCGGCCGACGCCTTCAGCTCGGCCGTCTGTGCCGGCGCGAGGACGGGCGAGGCCGACTCTTCGATGATCTTCTGGTTGCGCCGCTGCACCGAGCAGTCGCGGACGCCGAGCGCCCACGCCGTCACGCCGTCGGAGATCACCTGGACCTCGACGTGCCGGGCGCCGGTGACCAGGCGCTCGAGGAACACGACGCCGGAGCCGAACGCGCGCAGGGCTTCCTGGCTGGTGCGCTCGTAGGCGTCGGCGAGGTCTTCGCCGGAGGCCACCATGCGGATGCCGCGCCCGCCGCCGCCCGCGGTGGCCTTGAGCATCAGCGGGTAGCCGATCCGGTCGCCGGCCGCCAGCGCGTCCTCGAGGGTCGCGACCTCCCCGCGGCTCCACGGCGCGACGGGCACGCCGACCTCTTCGGCGATCAGCTTCGCGCCGATCTTGTCGCCGAGCTTGCGCATCGCGTCGGCGCTCGGGCCGACGAACGTGATGCCGATCTTCTCGCACAGCTCGGCGAAGGCCGGGTCCTCGGCGACGAAGCCCCAGCCGACCCACGCGGCGTCGGCCTTCGTCTCGACGAGGGCTCGTTCGAGCTTGGCGAGGTCGAGGTAGGGGCGGGCCGAAGCGGGGCCGAGGTCGTAGGCCAGGTCGGCCTCACGGACGAAGGTGGCCGTGCGGTCCGCGTCGGTGTAGAGGGCGACCGTCTCGATCCGCGTCCCGGTTTCCGCCGACAGATCCCGGACGGCGTGGATGAGCCGCATCGCGGCCTCTCCGCGGTTGACGATGGCGACACGATTGAACACCGGCTGAGCCTCCCAAGTACCCACGCACAGAAGGCGACGCACCTGTCCCGGGGCGTCGCCTGCACCTGTCTACACCCTGCTGGATTACCGCCGGGTAGACCAATGTCCGCCATGGCGCATGCCGAGGCGGCTGCGTTGTGGGAACCCCACAAAAAGCGACCGGGGCCACACCGCCACGGACACGTTTCTCGCGAGGACTGCCACAAAGCACGGTGCGCAGCTTACGGCGCGAACCAGTAGGGAAACATCCGGTGGCGCGGAGATGAGGGGTGGGTTAGGAGGCCAGCAGGACGTCCGACTCCAGCACCTGGCCCAGCTCGCGCCGTTCGGCTTCCGACAGCGGCACGGCGGCGACCTCGCACCGGCCGTCCGCGCCGGGGGCCGTCGTGATCGCCAGCACCGGCCGTCCGTCGATCTCGCGCAGGGTGACGCGGCCGCCGCAGGAGAGGTCGACCGTGATGCCGGGGCGGTCGCGATGCCTGCCCAGCCAGCGGCCGACGAAGTCGAAGGTCATCGCGGTCTCCCCTCGGAAGCGGTCACTCCCCGTGAAACACAGGTGTCGTTCACTGATGCCCCGGATACCCCGGGTTTACACCCGATCGGGGCGAAAAGTCAGCGGGGACCGGCCGCGGCCATCACGGATTTCGCGGCGTCGGGCCAGTTTCCGCCGGTCACGACGGTCGTGTCGCTGATGACGACGTTCGTGCCGAGGTTCTTCACCACCGTGTTGTCGGTGAAGTTCCCGTGGATCCGGATGTCGTGGATGGTCGGGGTCCACTCGCCGGTCCAGCGCCCGGTCGCGTTGCTCACGACGTTGCCGTAGGTGTCCCAGTACGAGCTGCCTTCGTCGTGGTAGAGCATGTTGTTGTTGTGCGGCGCGGTGTGCAGCCAGTTGCCCGCGGTGACCGATGCGGCGGTGCCGTCCTGTCCGCCGAGGGTGTAGATCGGGCCGCCGTCGAGCAGCGTGCGCATCACGTCGTGGATGTCGTTGCCGAGGATCCGGTTGCCGCCGGAGTAGATCGTGCCGCGGCGGCACGCCGTCAACCCCTGCTTGGCCTGCAGCTCGCACGGGGACGCCCAGCCCCAGCCCCAGCCGAGCGAGATGCCCGAATACGGCGTTTCGGCGATTTCGTTGTGCTCGACGGTGGTCCGCCTGCCGTGCCCGGCCCAGATGCCGACGGCGTCGTGGTAGTCCTGGCCCGGCGTCGTGATCGTGTTGTCGGCGATCGTCGTGTCGAGGGTCATCCGCGCCGGGTCGGTGAGGTAGTAGTCGTCGACCTCGCCGGAGGCGATCGCGCCCGCGCTGGTGTCGGTGAAGCGGTTGCGGGTGACGCGGGCGTCCTGGGTGCCGTCGGCGAGCGCCAGCCCGACCCCGCCGAGCTGCCGGAAGGTGCTGCCGCTGACGGAAATCCCGCGGCCGCGGTGGATCTCCAGTGCCGCGGGCGGGCGGATCGGCGCGTGCGGCGCGGCGGCCGCCCACTGGACGCCGGCCTGGTTGTCGACGTAGCCGTCGCGCGACGGCAGCGTCCACGTCGTGCCGGTGAACGTGAGCCCGCTGAAGCTCAGGTCCCGGACCGGCCGCACCACGTCCGGCGTGACGACGAAGGCGTCGACCAGGAAGGACCGGTCGCTCGCGCTGGTCAGCGTCACCGTGTGCCTGCCCTTCGGCAGGTCCTTGACCGAATAGACGACCTGCTGCGCGAGCCGGACGTCACCGGCTTCGGTGTGCGGCCGGGGATCCGGGCGGCCGTCGACGGTCGCGGTGAACGCGCCCAGGTCGGTGTTCGTCTCGGCCAGCACGTCCAGCCCGGTGCCGGTGAACGCGTAGCCGACCGACGCGCCCGGGCCGGTCGTGACGTGGACGCCGTCCTGGTAGTCGCCGACCTGGCGGCCCGCCGACGTCGTCCAGGCGCCGCGGTAGGTCGCGGTGTCGTCGTCGGCCGGCGCGAGATGACCAGGGGTGCCCGACGCCTTCACGAGCGTCTCGAGCAGCGGCAGCTCGACGTCGGCCTTCGTCAGGTCCTGGCCCGGCAACGGGATGTACGACAGCCGCCCGGCCGCCTTGTCGAGGTACCACTGGCCCGGCTTGGTCAGCAGTTCGTAGGCGTTTTCGACCCAGCTGACGCCGTCGAGCTTGGGGAGACCGTTGCCGTTGAAGGGGAACTGCCGGTTGACGACGGCGGTGTTGTTGTTCCGCCAGCACTCCGGCTGCACGGTGAGCGCGGACCCGGCGCCGTCGCGGGCGATCGAAGCCAGCGGACAGCGCAGCTGCTTCCACTTGTTCTCCTGGACGACCTCGACGTCCGCCTGGTTCGTCAAGGCGGCGAAGGACGGGTCCGGCGTGCTGAACCCGGTCGCGGTGGCGGTGAACGCCGCGGGGCCGAGCGCGGTGCGGGCGCGTTCGGCGCGGACGCCGTCGACGAACAACTGCCGGGTGTCGGTGCCCTGCGGGACGCGCGCGGTGTAGATGTCGCGTGCCGCGTCGGTTTTCGTGAACCCGGTGACGCGGCGGGCACCAGTCAGCACCGGCGTCTCGCCGGGAGCGGCCCGGAACGCGACCTTCGCCGCGGTCGGCGGCAGCTCGAGCGTCCGGACCAGGCGGTAGGTGCCGCCGCGCAGCAGGACCGTGACGTCGCCGCGTTCGCGCGCGAGCTGCCGGGAAGCGCTTTCCAGGGCGCACGGCCGGTGCCACTCGCAGGCGCTGCCGTGCCCGTCCGGGGCGACGACCAGGGTTCGCACGGGCACCGCGTCCGCCGGTGCCGCGAGCGTGACGGCCGCCAGGAGCGCGGCGGCCAGAGCTGTGCCCAGTCGTCCGATCTGCATGGCTTGAGACGCTGACACCTCATACATCAGATGTCAACGCGGCCGAAAGCAGGAGAACACGAGCTACGTGCATGAATCAGCGGTAGACATCGGACCAATGTGTCGGTGAGCGGTACGGACCGGACGGCGATTCCGCCACGCGCAGGGTGTGCCGGACCCGCGTCCGCGGCCATGATGGCCGGATGAAATTCGGGCAGCTGACCTCGACCGCGCGGGACCTGTTCACCGCGAAGCTGGTCTACGGCGATCCGGTCGAGCGCGACGGGACCGTCGTGATCCCGGCCGCGGCCGTCTTCGGCGGCGGGGGCGGCGGTGCGGGGGAGACCGGTGCGCTGCCGGTGCGGGAGGGAGCCGGCTTCGGGGTGCTCGCCCGGCCGGCCGGGGCGTTCGTCGTCCGGGCCGGCACCGTGACCTGGGTGCCCGCCGTCGACGTGACGCGGCTCGGGCTGGCCGCCGCGGCCACCGTCGTCGCCCTGGCCAAGATCCTCGCCCGGCGCGCCAGGTCCTGACCGGATGCCGCGGCCGCGCGCCGAAAGTTCACCGCCGGTTCTTGTCGGCGTTCGCGTTGCTCCCCTAGCGTCGGGGCGTCTTTCGATGCGGAGGTACGCATGAGCTCTGGGGACTTCAGCCGGCGCACGCTGCTGCGCGCGGGCGGCGTGGCCGCCGCCGGGGCGACGGTGGGGATGCTGCCCGGCGTCGCGTTCGCCGACCAGCCGGGCGGCACCGGCACGCAGGCCAAGACCGTCACCGGCACGTTCGAGCCGGACATCCCGGACTGGTACTACCTCCCGGTCGACGTCCCGCGCGGCGTAAAGCAGATCGACGTCGTCTACTCCTACGACCGGCCGTCGGTACCCGCCGGCACCCGCGGGAACGCCTGCGACATCGGCATGTTCGGGCCGGAGGGGCACGAACTGGGCAACGCCCGCGGCTTCCGCGGCTGGTCCGGCGGCTTCCGCGACCGGTTCTCGATCAGCGCGTCCGAGGCGACGCCCGGCTACCTCGCCGGCCCGATCAAGCCCGGTCGCTGGCACGTCATCCTCGGCCCGTACACCGTCGCGCCGCAGGGGCTGAACTACCGGGTCGACGTCACGCTCACCTTCGGACCGGACGACGTGCCGTTCGTGCCGGCCCCGGCGCCGGAGAGCGCGCCCGCCCGCGAGCGCGGCCGTGCCTGGTACCGCGGCGACGGCCACCTCCACACCGTGTACTCCGACGGCCGCCGCACCCCGGACCAGCTGGTGGCCGACGCGCGTGCCGCCGGTCTCGACTTCATCGTCTCGACCGACCACAACACGTCCAGCTCGCAGCTCGTCTGGGGCCGGTACGCCACCGACGACCTGCTGATCCTCAACGGCGAAGAGGTGACGACGCGGTCCGGGCACTGGCCGGCGATCGGCCTGCCCGCCGGCACCTGGATCGACTGGCGCTACCGCGCGGCCGACCCCCAGGACTTCCGCCGCTTCACCGACCAGGTGCACCGCGCGGGTGGCCTGGTCACCGCGGCGCACCCGTTCGCCAACTGCTTCGGCTGCACCTACGAATTCGCGTACGAGATCGCCGACCTCGTCGAGGTCTGGAACGGCCCGTGGACCCAGGACGACGAGGCGAGCGTCATCCACTGGGACGGCCTCCTGCGTGGCGGCCGGTTCATCCCGGCGATCGGCGACTCCGACGCGCACAACCCGGACCAGCGGGTCGCGCTGCCGCACACCGTCGTGCTCGCGGACCGGCTGCGGCGCAAGGAACTCCTCGACGGGCTGAAGGCCGGGCGGTCGTGGCTCGCCGAGTCGTCGGCGGTCCAGCTGGACTTCACGGTGTCCGGCGGGGGCGCCGCGGCGGGCATCGGCGAGCGGCTCGCCGCGGGCACCGGGACGCCGGTGACGGTCAAGGCGGTCGTCGGCGGCGTGCCGGGGACGACGGTGACGTTCCTCGACCAGCTCGGCCCGGAACACACCGAGACGATCGGCGACTCGGGAGCGGCCACGGTGACGTGGACCACCTACCCGCGGTACTCGCGGTGGGTGCGCGTCGAGGTCCGTCGCCCGTCCGGGGGCCCGAACACCACCCAGCCGAACGCGATGGTCGCGATGACGAACCCGATCTTCCTCGGCGCCGCCCACTGAACCTCCGCCCGGTGCGCCGCGTCCTGCCTTTGGCAGACTGGGGCGAACGGGTGAAGGCGAGGCAGGGTGCGCGGGTGTGGCCTGAAGGTGGCCCTGTTCTTGGGGGCGGTCGTGGTGCTGACCGCCGGGATCGTCGTGGCGGTGGTGCTGACGCGCAGCCCGGTCCGGACGCCGGGCTGCACGGTGACGCCGCCGGGGCAGGACGTGACCGCGTACACGTTCACCCCGGAGCAGATGGACAGCGCCGCGACGATCGCGGCCGTGGGGACCAAGCTGGGGCTGCCGCCGCACGCGGCGACGATCGCGCTGGCCACGGCGTTGCAGGAGTCGAAGCTGCAGAACCTCGCGGGCGGTGACCGCGACTCGGTCGGGCTGTTCCAGCAGCGGCCCAGCCAGGGCTGGGGCACGGTCGCGCAGCTGCGCGACCCGGTCTACGCGTCGACGGCGTTCTACCAGAAGCTCGAGAAGCTGTCGGGCTGGGAGACGATGCCGATCACGGAGGCGGCCCAGTCGATCCAGCGCTCGGGCGCCCCGGACGCGTACGCGCAGTGGGAGCCGCAGTCCCGCGCGCTGGCTGCCGCGTTCACCGGCCAGTTCCCGGCCGCGCTGACCTGCCGGAACCTGACCCTGGCGGCACCCGGCGACCTCGCGACGACGGCAACGGACGAGCTGGGCACGGCCAAGCTGAGCGGCGCCCACCCGGCGGCGCAGGGGTGGACATACGCGAGCTGGCTGGTGGGCCGCGCGGAGGCGCTCGGCGTCGACAAGGTGAGCTTCGCCGGCCAGACGTGGACCGCGGAGTCCGGTGCCTGGGCCCAGGACTCCGCCGCCGGGCCGGATCTTTCGCTGCACCAGGCTCCGGCGGCCCAGCAGAGCCAGTGACGTCCGGTGCGAGGTCAGCACACGGCCGCTGACACCATCGCGGGCCGACGCGCTGGCCCACCCGGACCGGATCTTCTGGCTGTAGCAGGTCCAGCCGAGCCAGTAACGCCCGCTACGAAATCAGCACACGGCCGCGGAAGCCGTCCCGGCCGACGTGCGGGCCCACCGGACCGCCGGGCCCATCGCCCAGCCCGCCGCGAGGAAGATCGCGCCCAGCAGCAGCCAGCCGGGCAGGCCCCAGCCGATCACGACCGTGCTGAGCAGCACCGGCCCGACCGCGCGCGCCACCGACACCCCGGTGCCGAAGAACCCCTGGTACTGGCCCTGCTGATCGGCCGGCGCCAGCGCGAAGCCGATCTCCCACGTGCCCGCCGACTGCAGCATCTCGCCGAACACCTGCACCACCGCGCCCACGACCAGCACCGCGAACGCGGTCCACGGCGACGTCCCGAACGCCGACAGCGCGAAAGCCACGCAGGACGCGAAGAGCAGCACGCCCGCGCGGCGCACCATCTTCGCCGCCGAGCCGATGCTCGCCAGCCGTCCGGCCACGCGGACCTGCAGCAGCACCACCACGACCGTGTTGAGCACGAACAGCGCGGACACCGTCCAGCCCGGCGCGGCGGTCCGCTCGACGATCCACAGCGGGATCGCGACGCTCAGCAGCGGCATCCGCAGCAGCAGGACCGCGTTGAGCAGCGTCACCAGCGCGTACGGCCGGTCGCGCAACACGGCGAGCTTCGGCTCGCCGGTGCGCGGGGCCGACGTCGTGACGGCGGGAAGCGCGAGCACGAGCGCCGCGGTGACCAGGAAACTCAGCGCGTCGAGCACGAAGACCGTCAGGTACGCCGGCGCCGTGTCGGCCGAGAGCGCGAGTCCGCCCAGCCCGGCGCCGACGGCCAGCCCCGCGTTGCCCGCCGACTGCAGCTGGGCCCGGATGCGCGTGCGGCGGTCCGGGTCGGCCAGCGCCGCCAGCAGCGCCTGGCGCACCGCGGCCAGGCCGGTCTGGCAGCTGCCGTAGAGGCACGCGGCGACGGCGAACAGCAGCGGCGTGCGGACCAGCGGGAACACCAGGATCGACGCGCTCGTCGCCAGCGCGAGCAGCACCGCGGCGCCGCGCGCGCCGTGGCGGTCGGCGAGGTGGCCGAGCGGCATGCCCGCGACCGAGCCCACCGCCCAGCCGAGCGTGAGACCGAGCCCGACCTGCGCCGGGGTCAGCCCGGCGATCCGGGTGAAGAACAGCACCGAGCAGGTGAGGAACGCGCCGTCGCCGAGCGAGCCGGCCAGCTGGGCGGCGGCGAGCAGCCTGCCGGTGCGCGCGGGACGGTCCGAGGTCAGCGTCATACCGATCACGCTAGAGCGAAACTTGGCCTGATCCCAGGTCCAATTTCCCCGAATCGGATTGGGCCAATGTAGGCTCGCCGGATGGACTTCCACGTCAGCCTGGCCGGGCGCGGTGACCTGTCCGCCCGGATCTACCGGCAGCTGCGCGACGCCGTCCTGGACGGCAGGCTGCGCGCGGGGGAGCGGCTGCCGCCGACGCGGGAACTGGCGCGGCGCCTGGCGGTTTCGCGCAACACCGTCGCGGTCGCCTACGACCGGCTGACCGCCGACGGGTTCCTGACCGGCCGCGTCGGCGCCGGGACGTACGTCAGCGGTTCGCTGCCCGCGCCGAAGCCGCGCCGGACACCTTCGGCGCACGGGCCGCGGCCGAAGGCGATCTGGCGGTCGCTGCCGACGCCGGTCGCCGCGGTCGCGGAGACGCCGGACTACGACTTCCGCGTCGGCATCCCGGACGCCGCGCTGTTCCCGCTCGAAACCTGGCGGCGGCTGCTCGCGCGCGAATTGCGCGCCGCGGCGGGCTTCGTGCACTACGTCGACCCGAGCGGGCACCCGGGCTTGCGCGCGGCGATCGCCCGGCACGTCGGCGTCTCGCGCTCGGTGCGCGCCGGCGCGGACGACGTCCTCGTCACGCAGGGGGCGCAGCAGGCGCTCGACCTGCTGTGCCGGGTCTTGCTGTCGCCCGGTGACCGCGTGGCCGTCGAAGAACCCGGCTACCGGCAGGCGAAGCTGCTCTTCGCCTCCCACGGCGCCGAAGTCGTCGGAGTGCCGGTGGACGGCGAAGGCCTGGACGTCGCGGCACTACCGTCGCGGACGAAGCTGGTGTACGTCACGCCGTCGCACCAGTTCCCGCTCGGCACGCCGATGTCCCTGGCCCGCCGCACGGCGTTGCTGGCGTGGGCCGAGCGCGCGGACGCCCTCGTCGTCGAGGACGACTACGACAGCGAGTTCCGGTTCTCCGACCGGCCCCTCGAACCGTTGCAGAGCCTGGACCGCGGCGGGCGAGTCGCGTACGTCGGGTCGTTCTCGAAGACGCTGCTTCCCATGCTGCGCCTGGGTTTCCTGGTCGCACCGCCGTCGCTGCAGGACGCCTTGCGGCACGCGCGTCAGCTGTCGGACTGGCACGGCGACGTCCCGGCCCAGGCGGCGCTGGCCCGGTTCGTCGACGAAGGACTGTTCGCGCGCCACATCCGCCGCGCGACGAAGGTGTACGCGGAGCGCCACGAGCGTCTCGTGTCCACTGTGGACCGCGTGTTCGCCGGGCGGCTCCGGGTGGTTCCGTCGGCGGCGGGGCTGCACTTGTGCGCGCTCGCCGACGCCGACCTGGAGCCGATCGCCGCACGGGCCGCGGCCGCGGGCGTGGCGGTCCAGACGCTTTCCGATCTGTGCGGCGGATTCCCGGCGCCGGGGCTGGTGCTCGGCTACGGCTCGATCCCGGTGGAGAGGATCGACGACGGGCTCGCGGCGCTCGACCGGGCCTGGGGCGCCACGTAGTGGTCCACCCGCCGGCGGGCGGCGATGAGCAGCCCACCCGCCGACGTCGCCGCGGCGGTGCCCAGGACCAGGAGCCAGCCGTGGCGGAAGTCCGTCAGGTCCGGCGTTCCCGCGAAGATCGCTATCAGCACCGCCGTTCCCAGTACCGTGCCGATCTGGCGGGTGGTGTTGACCATCGACGAGCCCGCGCCCCACCTGGCCGGCGGCAGGACCGTGCCGACCACGCCCGACAGGCTCGGCAGGATCAGCCCGACGCCGATGCCCGTCAGGAGCTGGCCGGGCAGCATCGCCGTCGCGTAGGCGGGCGTCGATCCCATGCGCAGCACCCAGATCAGCGCGCCCGCGCCGAACGAGACGCCGCCGAGCGCGACCACCGGGCCCGGCCCGAAACGGTGCACGAACCGGCCGCCGAGGATCGACACCGGTACCACCATCAGCGGCCCCGGGGCCAGCGACAGCCCGGCCAGCAGGATCGAGTCGTGCCAGAGCGACGTCAGGAACAGCACGTTGCCGAACAGCATCGCGGCGAACCCGGCGGCGAACACGCCGGTGGTGACGCACGCGAGCCACAGCGTCGGCACGCGCAGCGCCGGCAGGTCCAGCACCGGCACGGCGTGGCGCGCCGACCGCAGCGGCACCCACGCGAGCGCGACGGCGGCGACCGCGAACGCGAGCAGCACCGGCCCGGCGGTCCAGCCGTGGCCGGGCGCTTCGACCAGCGCATAGGCGAGCGCTCCGACGCCGATCAGGAGCCCGGCCGCGCCGAGCAGGTCCGGGACGCCGGTGGCCGTGTCCCGCGACTCGCGCAGCACCCGCGGCCCGGCCAGCAGCGTCAGCGCGCAGATCGGCAGGTTCACCAGGAACACCCAGCGCCACGACGCCTCGACGAGCAGCCCGCCGACGGGCGGCCCGAGCGCGGCGGCGGCGGCACCGACGGACGCCCACACGCCGACCGCCATCGGCCGCCGATGCGCCGGGAACGCGGTCAGCAGCAGGGCGAGCGACGTCGGCATGACGAGCGCGGCGCCGATCGCCTGCACCGCGCGGAAGGCGACGAGGACCGGGATCGACGGCGCGGCGGCACACGCGGCCGAGGCGAGCGTGAAGACGGCGACGCCGAGGAGGAACAGGCGCTTCCGGCCGTAGCGGTCGGCCAGCCGCCCGGCCGGGGCGAGGCAGGCGGCGAACAGGACGGTGTAGCCGTTGAGCACCCAGGACAGCGTGGCGAGGTCGGCGCCGGGGAACGCGGCGCGGATGCCGGGGAACGCGATCGTGACGATGAACGTGTCGAGGCTGGCGAGGAACGCCGCGGTCGAGACGACCAGCAGCACGAGGCCGGGCTTCGGCGCGGTGTCGGTCATGGCTCTCCTAGGTTTGAAAAGGCAACCTAGCGGGAGAAGGTGGGTTTCAACAAGAGACTGACGAGTTCAACGCGATGTAGGTCACTCGACGGCCGAGTGCGGTTCGGGACTCGGCCGCGGACCCTCGCCGGTTGCCACGGCAGGCGCGGAACGGCTGCGCGGCGCCGTCCGGCCGGTCGCGCGAGTGCCGGCCGGACCGCAGGATCTCGCCGTGGTGGAGCGAGCGCGGAGCCACCGCTCCGTGAGCGCCCTGCCGACGCCGGCTCGACGCCGCGAGCCCGAAGCGGCTCAAGCGGCCGCGGCCCGCGCCTCCGCCCGGGCCTTCAGCGCGGCCAGCGTGTGCTCGATCGACCGCGCGTTGTACCCCGGCCGATCCACCCGCCCGGTCACCCGCGGCCCCATGAACCTGCGCACCACCCAAGCCCCGCTGCGGTACCAGTTCTCCGTCACCAGGCACCCCGAGGCGCTCGGTGCCAGCACGTACTCCCACCGCGACACCCGCGAGCCGAGCGGCGTCCGGACGTCGAACGCGAACCGGCGGTCCTCCTCGAACTTCACCACCCGGACCCGCGTCCACCACTGCAGCTCGCCGTTGCGGTTGCGGCCGCGGAAACGGGCGCCGAGGCCGGGCGGGTCGAGCCAGCGGCCGCCGATGTTCTCCGGGCTCAGCTCGCCCATCCGGGGCAGGTCGGTGACCCACGACCACACCACGGCCGGGTCGGCCGGGACGTCGATGCTGCGGGAAATCGTCGGTTCCACGCCCCCGACGGTGACAGCGCCGCCCCGCCCCGGGCAAGGAATCCGGGCCTGGTCCGCAGCCGAGGAGAGCCCGGTGAAAAACCGGGCAGGCGAACCGCGTTGCAAACCGGGCCATTCTGGGTACCTGGCGCGCGGAGGAGTACCTACACGGAGGGTGCGGTGGTCAGCGTGATCCCGATCGAGGTCGTGGGGATGGCCGTTCCGGTGCCGGGGGAGGCGCCCCTGATGCTGCTCCGGGAGCCGGACGGCGCGCGCCGCTGGCTGGCCATCATGATCGGCTACGGCGAGGCCGAAGCCCTCGTCCGTGCGCGCGAGCAGATCGCGCAGCCGCGGCCGGGCACCATCGAGCTGCTCGGCGACGTCCTCGCGGCGTTCGGCCAGGGCGTCGCCGCCGTCGAGCTGACCGAGGTCCGGGACGGGATCTTCTACGCCGACCTCGTGCTCGTCTCCGGCACCCGCGTGTCGGCCCGCCCGAGCGACGCCGTCGCGCTCGGCCTGCGCCAGGGCGCGCCGATCCGGGTCGCCGAAGAGGTGCTCGACGTCGCGTCCGTGCAGCTGGAGGTCGAGCAGGAAGCCGAAGGCCCCGCCGACGTGCTGGACACCGAAACCGAGGTCGCCCGCTTCCGAGCCGAGCTCGACGGCCTGCGACCCGAGGACTTCGACGACCAGTGAGGCTCGCGCGGCGATGAGCGGCCGCCCTCCCGCCGGTACATTCACCGACGGGAGGGACGACGATGCAGGACTTCGCGGCCCGCACCGAGCCACACCGGCGTGAGCTCCTGGTGCACTGCTACCGCATGCTGGGCTCGGTGCACGAGGCCGAGGACCTGGTGCAGGACACGCTGGTCCGCGCCTGGAAGGCGTGGGACGGCTACGACCCGGCCCGCGCGTCGGTGCGCACCTGGCTGTACCGGATCGCGACCAACGCCTGCCTCACCGCGCTGGAAGGCCGGGCGCGGCGGCCACTGCCGTCGGGCCTCGGGCGCCCCGGCGAAGACCCGGGCGCGCCGCTGACGCCGTCGTTCGAAATCCCGTGGCTGCACCCGTTCCCGGACGCGCGCCTCGACGACCCCGGCCTGCGCCTGGCCCGCCGGGGCACGCTGCGGCTGGCGCTGCTCGCGGCGATGCAGACGCTGCCGCCCAAGCAGCGCGCGGTGCTGATCCTGCGTGACGTCCTGGAGTTCAGCGCGGCGGAGGTGGCCGGCTTCCTGGAGACGACGCCGGCCGCCGTCAACAGCGCCCTGCAGCGCGCCCGCGCGGGCCTCGGCGGCCTGACGGCGGACGAAGTTCCCGAGCCGGACGACTCGGCGGTCGAGGCGGTCCTCGACCGGTACGTCCGCGCGTTCGAGTCCGCCGACGTCGCGGGCCTGGTCGAGCTGCTGACCGACGACGTCGTGCTGGAGATGCCGCCGGTGCCGCTGTGGTTCCTCGGCCGCGACGGCTACGGCCGGTTCCTCGAGCGGCTGTTCGCGATGCGGGGCCCGGACTGGCGGATGACGCGCGCGGCCGCCAACGGCCAGCCCGCCTTGGCGGCTTACTGCCGCGACGACACCGGCGCGTACCGGCTGCACACCCTGCAGGTGTTCACCGTCGACGAAGGGCGCGTGGCGCACAACGTCGTGTTCGCCGACCCCGCCGTGCTGGCGCTGTTCGACCTGCCCGCGACTCAGCCGGCGGCGCGGGCCTCCGACGGGCGGCCGTAGGCGCCGCCGTCGTTGCTGCGCTGCAGCAGGCCTTCGTCGACGAGGTAGCGGCGCAGGGTCGCGTGGTCGTCGTGGACCATCACGAGCTTTTCGCGGACGTCCTGCTCGGTGTAGAGGCGGCCGGGCTCGAACCGCTCGGCGAGGTAGGCCAGCAGCGCCTGCCTCCGCTTGCCGGAGTGCGGGATCGCGACGAGCCGGCCGCGGTCGAACAGCGCGTCGAGCGGATCGGCCGGGGCCTTCGCGAGCGCCGCGCGGAACACCTCGGGCACCGCGCGGTAGCGGTCGCCGTCGACGGTGACGAGTCCCGCGTCGACCAGCCGCGGCACCAGCTTGGCGCTGCCGGCCGGGAGGTCGCCGGGCGCGGCGCAGATCCGGGCGAACAGCTGCAGGCGGGCGGGGTCCGCGAGGGCGGAGACCAGCGCTTCCGGGGAGGCCATGGCCGGAACGTACCCGAAAAGCCGGGCTCTGTCCCGAAAAGTCGACAGGCTCAACTTATCAGCCTACCCTGTCGATATGGGCTCGAAGACGGTTCCCGCCTCGGCGGTCGCGGCGGCGCAGACGCTGCGCGTGCTCGTCGGCAGGCTGCGGCGGAAGATGATGGACGCGACGGCGGTCGGCGACCTGACCTCCGCACAGGCCTCGGCGCTCGCGCGGCTCGCGATCAACGAGCCGGCGACGGCGAGCGTGCTGGCCGGCGCGGAGCGGGTGCGCCCGCAGTCGATGGCGGCGACCGTGGCGGCGCTGGAGAAGCTCGGCCTGATCCGCCGCGAGGACGACCCGGCCGACGGCCGCCGCCAGCTGCTGTTCCTCACCCCGGAGGGCCGGGCGTACGGCCACGGCGCCCGCGCGTCCCGGCACGAGTGGCTGGCGCGGACCCTCGCGCAGCGGCTGACCGAGGACGAGCTGGCCGTCGTCAACGAGGCGCTGGCCCTGCTCGGCCGCGTCGTCGAACCATGACGACGCGCGGAAGCACCCGGGACGGCTTCGACCGCAAGCTGCTCGCCCCGCTGATCTCGGGCGCGGTGCTCAACCCGGTCAACTCCACGGTCATCGCGGTCGCGCTGGTGCCGATCGGGGTGGCGTTCGGGCAGCCCGCGTCGGCGACCGCGTGGCTGATCTCCGCGCTGTACCTGGCCACCGCGGTCGGGCAGCCGGTGGCCGGGCGGCTGATCGACCGGTACGGCCCGCGGCGGCTCTTCCTGCCGGCGACGGCGCTGGTCGGGGTGGCGGGCGTGCTCGGCACGTTCGCGCCGAACCTCGTCGTGCTGATCGTCGCGCGGGTCGTCCTCGGCTTCGGCACGTGTGCCGGCTACCCGGCGGCGATGCGGCTCATCCGCGACGAGAGCGACCGCACCGGCCGGGACAGTCCCGCGTTCGTGCTCACCCTGCTGGCGATCTCGACGCAGACGATCGCCGTGATCGGCCCGGCGCTGGGCGGCCTGCTGATCGCCGTCGGCGGCTGGCAGGCGACCTTCGCCCTCAACATCCCCATCGCGGTCGCCGCCTTCGTCCTCGGCGCCCGCCGGTTCCCGAAGGCGGCGAAGCCCGCGTCGGCGGCCTCGTTCGACCTCGACGTCCCCGGCATGACGTTGTTCGCCGGCGGGCTCGTCACGCTGCTGCTGTTCCTGATGCACCCGCAGGCGGGGACCTGGTACCTGGCCGTCATCGCCGCGGCCGCCGCCGCGGGCTTCGCCGCGCGCGAGCTGACCCACGCCCACCCGTTCATCGATCTGCGGCTGCTCGGCCGCAACGGCCCGCTGCTGCGCACCTACGGCCGCGCGCTGCTGGCCTACGTCGTGTCGTACAGCTTCATCTACGGCTACACGCAGTGGCTCGAGCACAGCCGTGGCCTCTCGGCGGCCGAGGCCGGTCTCGCCACACTGCCGCTGTTCGCGACCGGGATCGTCGTGTCGCTCGTGAGCGGCCGCCGCGAAGCCGTGCGGGGCAAGCTGGTGGTCGCCGCGATCGGGCAGCTCGCCGGCTGCGCGCTGCTGCTGACCCTGGACTCGTCGGCCGCGATCTGGCTGCTCGTGGTCATCGCCGTCGTGACCGGGGTCCCGCAGGGGCTGAACAGCCTGGCGCTGCAGAACTCCGTGTACCGCCAGGCGAATCCCGCCGACATCGCCGCGTCGGCCGGGCTGCTGCGCACCTTCGGCTACCTCGGCGCGATCGTCTCCTCCGCGCTGCAGGGCGCCCTGTTCGGGCCCGCCGCCGACACCGGTGGCCTGCACCACCTCGCGCTGCTGCTGCTCGGCATCGGCGCGATCTTCCTGATCGTCACCGTGTTCGACCGATCCCTGAACCGAAGCACCACCCGCAACGAGAATGACGAGGACCATGACTGACCGGCACCCCACCCTCGACCCGGACCGCACGGCGCTGCTCGTGCTGGACTACCAGAACGGAATCGTCGGGCAGCTACCCGACACCGCTTCGCTGCTCGACCGCGTCACCACCGCGATCGACGACGTCCGCGGGCGCGGCGCCCACGTCGGCTGGGTGCGCGTCGCGTTCGAAGACGCCGAGTTCGAAGCCGTTCCCGAGACGAGCGTGTTCGCGCCGTTCGCGGCCTCGGCCGAACTCCGGGACGGCATGCGCGCCGACGCGCCGGGAACGCAGATCGCGGCCCCGCTCGCGCCGCGGCCCGAAGACGTCCAGGTCCGCAAGATCCGCGTCGGCGCGTTCACGACCACCGACCTCGGGCCGCAGCTGGAGAAGCGCGGGATCACGACGCTCGTCCTCGCCGGGATCAGCACCAGCGGCGTCGTGCTGAGCACGGTCCGCGAGGCGATGGACCGCGACTACCGGATCGTCGTGCTGCGCGACGCCTGCGCCGACCGCGACCAGGCGACGCACGACTTCCTGACCGGCACGCTGTTCCCCCGCACCGCCGCCGTCGTGGACGTGGCCGGGCTCGAGGACTTCTGGGCCGTCCAGTAGGTTTCGCTGCGTGCCCCGTCCGCCCGCGACCGTGCCCGGCGAGGTGCTGCGCACCTCGATCGTGGACCGGCTGTTCGCCCGCGCGGACGACGACCGCCCCCTGTTCACCCACCAGGACCACTCGCACGCCGCCGAGCACACGCTGACGTGGGCGGAGTTCGCCGCCCGCGTCCGCGTGGTCGCGGGTGGCCTGCGCCGGGTCGCCGAACCGGGGGAGCGGGTCGCGCTCCTCGCGGGGCAGGAACTGGCCTACCCGCTGGCGTTCTTCGGTGCGCTGGCCGCGGGGATGATCGCCGTCCCGCTGATGCCGCCGGGCAATCGCGCGCAGGCCGAGCGGCTCGGCGGCGTCCTGGCCGACTCCGGCGCGCGCGTGTGGCTGACGTCGTCGGCCGCGGCGCCGCGCGTCCGCGAGTTCGGGGCGCCCGCCGACCTGCTGGTGGTCGACGAGCTGACCGGCCCGGGTGCCGATCCGGTGCCGGCTGCCCCGGAGAGCCCGGCGTACCTGCAGTACACGTCGGGCTCGACGCGCGAGCCGGCCGGCGCGGTGATCCCGCACCGGGCGATCGTCGCGGCGTGCTGGCAGGGCAGCCGGGCCTACGCCGTGGACGAGGGCACGACCTGCGTGGGCTGGATCCCGTTCTTCCACGACATGGGCCTGATCCAGCTGCTGTGCCTGCCGGTCTTCGCCGGCGGGCGCTCGGTGTTCATGGCCCCGGCCGAGTTCGTGCACCGGCCGCGGCGGTGGCTGCGGCAGCTCGCCGACTACCCCGCGGTGTTCACCGCCGCGCCGAACTTCGCCTACGACCTCGCGGCCGACGCCGGTCCCGGGGACGACCTCGACCTCTCGGACGTGCGCGTCGCGCTCAACGGCGCCGAACCCGTCCGCCCGCGCACGGTCGAACGCTTCCTCGAGGTCTTCGGCCCGCACGGCTTCCGGCGCGAGGCGTACCGGCCGTCGTACGGGCTCGCCGAAGCCACCGTCTACGTGGCGAGCGCGGGGGAAGAAGGGCCCCGCGGCGCGGTGTTCGACCGGGAAGCCCTTGCGCAGGGCCGAGCTGTCGAAACCGTCGACGGACCGGAGCTCGTGTCCGTCGGCCGCCCGGTCGGGCAGCTCGTCCGGATCGTCCACGACGGACACGAGCAGCCCGACGGGCACGTCGGCGAGATCTGGATCCACGGCCCGAACGTGGCGAGCGGCTACTGGGGCCGGGGCGACGCGGCCGCGTTCGGCGCCACGCTCGACGGCCTCGGCGGCTGGCTGCGCACCGGCGACCTCGGCGTCGTGCACCGCGGTGACCTGTACGTCACCGGACGGCTCAAGGACCTCATCGTCATCGACGGCCGCAACTTCCACCCGCAGGACATCGAGGCGGCGGCGGGCGAGGCCCACCCGGCGGTCCGCCGCGACCGCGTCGCCGCGTTCGGCGTCGTCGACGAGGACGGCGAAGGCGCGATGGTGGTCGCGGAGTGGGCGCGCGACGCCGACGCGGACCTCAAAGAGGTGACCCGGGCGGTGCTGCGCGCGGTGGCGCGCGAACACGATCTCACCCTCCGTGCGGTACGTCTGGTCCCTCCCGGCGGACTTCCGCGCACATCGAGTGGCAAGGTCGCCCGGTCGGCCGCCAAGGCACGTTATGGTGGCGGCCGTGGGTGATCACCGCGCCGAGGTCACGAAGGTCGTCAGCGACACCTTCCGGCTCGACCCGGCTCTCGTCGAGCCCGGCGCGCCCCTGGAGGAGCTGGGCATCGACTCGAAGGGCCGGATCAAGCTCCTCGCGGCGCTGGAGATCTATTACGGCGTGACGATCGACCTGGACCAGCTCGACCGGTTCACCGACGTGGGATCCGTGGCGGACGTGCTCGCGGAAGCCCTGCGAACTGAAGGATCTGAGGAGAGGCGCTGAAATGAGCGGCGGGGGGTACACCGCGACGACGGAAGCGTTGTCGACGGCGTCCAAGACCATCGGGGACCTGGCGGAGCACCTGCTGGACGACAACCCGGACCTGCAGACCCCCCAGGTGACGGCGGAGGGCTTCGGCCGGGCGCACAACGCCCACGCCGCGAAGTACACCGCCGGCGCGCAGGCGCTGTGGGCAGCGGTCTCCGGCTACAGCAGCGCGCTCGGCTCGTTCGGCACCAACCTCGGCACCGCCGGGTCGACCTACGGCAGCAACGAGGAGAACCAGGCGGGCGCGATCACCGACGCCGGAGGCACGCTCTGATGGCCGAAAAGAAGAAGTGGTCCGACGTCAAGGCGATCCTCGACGACCCGAGCGTCCCCGCCGCGCAGAAGAGCGCCCTGATCAGCAGCTGGCTGCGCGAGAACCCGCCACCGCCGCCGTTCCTGGCCGACCAGGAACCCGACGACATCAAGCAGAAGCGGCAGGAAGCCGACAAGTACGCGACCGCGTACAACGCCAACCCGCTCTTCGCCGGGCAGTCGGTCGACGACGCCTACGACAAGGCGAAGGCGAGCGGCGACCAGAACTCCTACAACGAAGACCAGGAGAAGAAGGCCGTCGACGACGGCAAGGCCAAGCTGAACGACACGAAGCCGCCCGCCTCCGGTGAGAACGGCGGTGACGCCAGTGGCACCAAGACGTCCGACGAGATCTTCGACGCCGCCGCGCCCGCGCTGAAGCTGTTCGAGACCTTCGGGTCGCTGCTGGCCAAGATCCCGGACGACTGCCGCGGCAACACCCGCGCGCTCGACCTCGACAAGGACATCCGCGCGCCGTTCGACGAGCAGCGCGGGATCAGCTTCGAGCACTTCGTCCAGGACGCCGCGCACTTCAAGACCGGGGCGGAGACGGTCGACCGGACGGTGCAGGACACCGGTTCGCAGCTGAGCACCCTCTACCAGACGTGGAGCGGCGCCGGCGCGGACGCGGCGTCCGACACCTACAACGACAAGATCCAGCCGAAGGCGTCGAAGCTCTCCCAGACGCTCGGCAACGCCGGCGAAGCGACGCTGACCACCGCGACCACGGTGTTCCAGCTGTGCAAGGGCAAGGCCGACGCCGTCATCGGCATGTACACCGACCTGGTCGGCAAGGCCGACTACACGATGGCGCAGAAGGTCATCGCGGTCGCCAACGGCGAGCACGGCAACGAGCAGGACCTGGCCCAGATCGCGGGCTGGATGGACCTCAACTTCGGCACCAACCTGGTCAAGACGCTCAACGACCAGGGCTGCTGCGACGGCGACGAAATCAAGAAGCACGGCCAGGACCTGGCCAAGCAGTGGATCCAGAACCAGTTCAACCCCGACATGTGGGACCGGCTGTACCAGGGCTTCGCGAAGACCTGCAAGGACACGAAGGACCTCGTCGACCAGGCTTACGACGCGCTCGACAAGGTCATGGGCGCGGTGAAGAACGAGTTCGAGGGCGTCACCATGCCGGGCGGCTCGGGCTCGGGCGTTCCCGGAAGCGGTGGCCCCGGCGCCACCGGCGGCTCGGGCGGTGGCCCCGGCGCCGGTTCGGGCAGTGGAGCGGGGACGGGCGGGTCCGGTCCGGGTACCGGTGGTTCGGGTTCGGGTGGGTCGGGTTCGGGTTCGGGTGGTTCGGGTGGTTCGGGTTCGGGTTCGGGTGGTTCGGGGGCCGGTGGGGGTGGCGGCCAGGTGCCGCCGATTCCCGACGGTGGCTCCGGTTCCGGCGTGCCCGGCGGGGGAGCGGGCACCGGGGGCTCGGGTACCGACCTGCCCAGCGGTGCGGACGGCGGCTCCGGCGGCGGTTCCGGGACCGGTGGCGGCGGTGGTCCGGTGCCGTCGATCCCCGACGTCTCCGGTGGCGGGTCCGGTTCGGGCGGCGGCTCGGGTTCCGGGTCCGGGTCGGGATCCGGTGGTGGGGGCTCGATGCCGTCGATCCCCGATCTGTCCACGCCTTCCGGCGACGGCGGGGGTGCCGCCCTCGGGGCGGGCGGCGGGTCCGGCTCGGGGTCCGGCTCCGGCGCGGGTTCGGACGACACGTCGCCGTCGTCGGTGCCGTCGCCGTCCTCGAGCGGCCAGGACGCGGCGGCCGCGGCCGCCGAAGCGGCCAAGAAGAAGGCCGCGGACGCGCTCGCCCAGTTCAGCGGCCCCGGGATCCCGACCGAGTCCGGCGGCGGGTCCGGTTCGGGCTCCGGCGGCAGCGGCCTCGGCGGCGGCGAAGGTCTCGGCGGTGGTTCCGCTTCGGGCGGCGGGTCCGGCTCGGGTGGTTCCGACTCCGGTTCGGGGTCGGGTTCCGGCGACGACGGCAAGGCCGCGGCCGAGCAGGCCGCGGACGACGCGAAGAAGAAGGCGGCCGACGCGCTGAAGGAGTTCAGCGGCGACGGCATCAAGACGGACACGGGCGAGGGAGCCGGGCTCGGCGGCACGGACACCGGCGGCGACGGCAAGCCGGACAGCCCGCTGGGTGCCGACAAGGACGGCGACGGCAAGCCCGACGGCCTGCTGGGTGGCAAGGCCGACGACACCCCCGACACGCTGAAGGTCAAGCAGGGCGACAAGACCTTCGAGATGACCGAACCCGACCACGACGGGAAGATGGACATCAAGGTCGGCGACGGGACCGGCGCCGCCAAGGACTTCAAGCTCGACTGGTCCAAGGACGACGGCGGTCCACAAGGGACGGACGACGTCCACCACCCGGACGCGGACGGCAAGATCCACCTCGAGGACGGCGGCGTCAAGATCACCGCCGAGCGGCCCGACGGCCCGGAGGGCCCGACCGTCGTCACCGTCGACGACGGCCACGGCACCCCGACGACCTACACCCTCGGCGAGGACGACAAGGCTCCGGACGCCCTCGGCGACACCCCCGAGAAGAAGCTCGACGACCTGCCCACCCACCGCGGCACCCTCGACGACCTGTCGCCCGACGGCGGCATCGGCGCTGCCGGGCACGGCGGCATCGGCGCTGCCGGGCACGGCGGCATCGGCGCTGCCGGGCACGGCGGCGGCGGCCTGTCGGCGGCGGGTCTCGACCCGGTCGGCGCGGGGCACGGCGGCGGTGGGCCTGGCATCGGCGGTGGCTCGCACGGCGCCGGCCTCTCGGCGGCGGGTCTCGACCCGGTCGGCGCGGGGCACGGCGGCGGGCTCGGCGACACGCCGACGTCCGGCGGTGTCCACAGCGGCGTCGGCGCCACGCAGGCCCAGCCCGCGGCCGCGTTCGCCCCGGCGGGCGCGTCGGCCGGGACCGGCGGCCAGTCGATGTCCGGGATGCCGGGCATGGGCGCCATGGGCGGTGCCCACGGCGGCGGCGGGGGCGGCGACACCGAACGGCGCTCGCCCGCCTACCGGATCGAAGGTGCCATCTTCGACAACCTCGGTGAGCCCGGCCGCCGGATCATCGGCTCCCTCAACGACGACGAAGACCCGCCGTCCGCCCGGACCCGGTAGGAGGACGCATGAGTGACATCGACGCGATGAAGGCCGAGCTGGACGGCCTCGTCCGGGAGCAGTCCGAGCGGCGGGCCCTGCGCGAGCAGCGGGGCGAGGAGATCAAGGCCCGGTCGCAGGAGTACATGACCAAGCAGGTCCAGGCGGCCGAACGGTACGTGCAGCACGTGCGCGAAATGGCGCAGCGCAAGACGAAGTCCGGCTGGAGCACCGACCGGTCGCAGGCGGAGCCACCCTCGGCCTTCGCCGCGGACGCCTTCGGCGACGAGCCCGGTGCGGCGTCCCCGTTCGCGCCGGGGACGCAGGCGCGGCCCGCGCCGAGGGAAGAGCCGCGCCGCGGGCATCGTTCGCGCGCGCTGGACGACGACGAAGGCTACGACAACAACCCCTGGTGAGGACCGTCCACAGTGGACGTCACTGCCAGAGGTCGACGGCGATTCCGCGCAGCCGCGCGGCGGTCGCCGAACAGGTGCGGCGCCGCGCTGGACAGCGAGAAGACGCCGGCGACGACCTCGTCTGCGGTGCGCGTGACGACCCGGCCCGGGACCTCGAACCGCCGCGGCCCGTAGAACCCCGCGGCGCGGTAGATCTCCGTCTCGCCGCCGGCCGTGCCGCCGGGCAGGGACCCTTGTCCGGCGCGCCGCGTCGAGCCGAGGTACGCGCGCACCAGCTGCGTGATCTCCGCGCGCGGCACGGAGCTTTCGACGCCCTCGTGCGTCGTCGCGTGTACATGGGCACAGGCGCCGCCGGGCGCCAGCATCGCGCGCACCGCGGCGGCCACCCGCGCCCGGTCGAACCAGTGGAACGACTGCGCGAAGGTCACCAGCCGGAACCGGCCGAGCCCGGCGGGCAGCTCTTCCGCGCGCCTCTGCACCCAGCGGCAGTTCCCGATCCCCGCCACGCCCGCGAGCCGAGCCGCTTCGGCGAGCATGTCCGCGTCGGCGTCCAGCCCGACCGCCTCCTCGAACGAGCCGGCCAGCAGCAGGGTCAGCGAGCCCGGGCCGCAGCCGACGTCGAGCAGGCGGCCCGGCCCGGCCAGGCCCAGCTCCGTCACGAACGCTTCGGCCAGCTCCGGGGGATAGGCGGAGCGGCCCCGCGCGTAGTACGCCGCACTTCCCGAATAGAGGGACGGATCCCACTTCCACACCTCGGTCACGCCGTCAGCGTAGATACTCGGGTGTCATGGACTCCGCGAACTGGTGGCGCGACGCCGTCGTCTACGAGGTCTACGTACGCAGCTTCGCCGACGCGGACGGGGACGGCACCGGCGATCTCGCGGGCCTGCGCTCGCGCCTGGGCCGGCTGGCCGACCTCGGCGTCGACGCAGTCTGGACGACGCCGTGGTATCGCTCGCCGATGGTCGACGGCGGCTACGACGTCGAGGACCACCGGACCCCCGACCCGCTGTTCGGCACGGATGCCGACGTGCTCGACCTGGTCGCCGAGGCGCACCGCGTCGGACTGCGGCTGCTGATCGACGTCGTGCCGAACCACACCTCCGACCGCCACCCGTGGTTCCGGGCCGCGCTCGCCGGCGGGCCCGAGCGTGCCCGCTACCACTTCCGGCCGGGCCGCGGCGCGGACGGCGAGCTGCCGCCGACCGACTGGCGCAGCGTCTTCGGCGGCCCGGCGTGGACCCGGGCGGCCGACGGCGAGTGGTACCTGCACCTGTTCGCTCCCGAACAGCCGGACCTGAACTGGGACGACGGCGAGGTGCGGGCGGAGTTCGAGGACCTGCTGCGGTTCTGGTTCGCCCGCGGCGTCGACGGCGTCCGCATCGACGTCGCCCACGGCCTGCTCAAGGACCCCGGGTTCCCGGACCTCGGTGCCGAGGACGAAGAGATCGCGCGGCCGCCGGATCGTGCTGCGCACCCGCACTGGGACCTCGACGGCGTGCACGAGATCTACCGTTCGTGGCGCAAGATCGCGGCCGAGTTCGGCCCGGACCGGGTGTTCGTCGCCGAGGCCTGGGTCGACCGGCCGGACCGGCTCGCGCGGTACGTCCGCCCGGACGAGCTGCACACGGCGTTCAACTTCGACTTCCTGCGCTGCGACTGGGACGCGGCCGCGCTGCGCGAGGTGATCGACCGGACGCTCGAGGCACTCGGCACGGTCGGCGCGCCCGCGACGTGGGTGCTGTCCAACCACGACGTCGTCCGGCACGTGACGCGGTTCGCGCCCGGCGGCGACCTCGCGCTGGGCCGGTGGCGCGCCCGGGCGGCGCTGCTGCTGATGCTCGCGCTGCCCGGTGGCGCGTACCTGTACCAGGGCGAGGAGCTGGGCCTGGCGGAGGTCGAGGACCTGCCCGAGGCGGTGCTCGCCGACCCGACGTGGGAACGCTCCGGGCACACCCGCCGCGGCCGCGACGGCTGCCGGGTGCCGCTCCCGTGGTCGGGGACGGTGCCGCCGTTCGGGTTCTCGCCCGACGGCGTGCGGACGTGGCTGCCGCAACCGGATCACTGGCGCACGGCGACGGCGGAGGCACAGGCCGCCGATCCCGGGTCGATGCTCGGCCTCTACCGCGCGGCGCTCGCCGAGCGGCGGGCGAACCCGGCGCTGGGGGACGGGACGATGACGTGGTTGCCGTCGTCTCCCGGTGTGCTGTCGTTCGCGCGCGAGCCGGGGTTCGGGTGCGTGGTGAACCTGTCGGCGGAGCCGGTCGAGCTGCCGGCCGATCGGGTGCTGCTGTCGAGCGTGCCCTTGGCCGACGGCCTGCTGCCGCCCGACGCCGCGGTGTGGCTCGACGGGAGGTGAACGGATCGCCGGCGGGGCCGGAGTCGGTGGTGTGAAACCGGGAGCGCCGGGGTACCCGGTCGCGTTCGCTGCCGCCGTCCGAGCCGGAGGTCGTCCGATGCCCGTCCGATCCGCCGCCCCGCCCGCCACCGACGTCGTCGGCCTGGCGCTGGAAGTCCTGGTGGCCCAAGGCATGAGCCGGCCCGCCGCGCGGACGGCCCTGAAGGCGATGGCCCAGGAGAGAGGCCTGCCGGTCACGCGGTGCGCGGCGCTGGTCGTGGCCGCCGTCGACGGGAGGATGGGCTGATGGCCGTCGCCGGCGGGTTTTCGCGCTCGGGCAACGACGACACCGCCTCCGTCGGCGGGGGCGTGCTGCTCGCCGTCGGCCTCGTCGTCGCGTTCTTCACGTGGTGGTCCTGGTGGACGGTCGCGGGCATCGCGCTGGCCGCCGCCGGCGTGCTGTGGCTCACGGTGGCCAACCGGCACGAGTAACCCGCACCCGACGGGGAAAGCCTCCCCCAAACCACCGACGAGGAGGCTTTCCGTGCCGGACCACGACGAAGACATCATCGAGCTGCTGCAGCGGCAGCACCGCGAAATCCGGGAACTGTTCGCCGCGCTGGAAACCGCCGAGGGCGACCGGCGGCGGGAGGTGTTCGCCGACCTCGTGCGGCTGCTGGCCGTGCACGAGACGGCGGAAGAACTGGTGGTGCACCCGGAAATCCGGGATCTCGAGCCCGCCGCCGAGCCGGTCGTCGACGCGCGGCTCGGCGAGGAGCACCGGGCCAAGGAACTGCTGACCACCCTGCAGAAGATGGGACCGGAGGCCGACGGGTTCGACACGCTGCTCGTCCAGCTGCGCGACGACGTGCTCGCGCACGCCGGCCACGAGGAGCGCGAGGAGTTCCCGCTGCTGCGCGCCCACCGGCCGCCGGAGCGGCTGCGTGCCATGGCCGCCACCGCCAAGCTGGCCGAAGCCGTCGGGCCGACCCGGCCGCACCCCGGCGTCGAGAGCGCGACGGCGAACCTGGTGCTGGGCCCGCCCGCGGCGATCATGGACCGGGCGCGCGACCTCATCCGCGGCGCGCTGGGGCGGTGAGGGCGGTGACGTCCGAGGAACCCCAGGATCCGGAGGAGTTCGCGGAGGAAGCCGGGCTCGACCCGACCCCGCAGGAGGTCGAGGAGTACCAGGAGCTGGCGAAGAAGAACCCGCCCTGGTCGTCGCCGGAGTGAGTGGGTACCCCGTCGGCATGGCAGCCGGCTCGGCCCGCAAACTGCGGCGCTACCAGGAGATGCGTGACTTCGGCCGGACCGCCGAGCCGGCCGGCGGGGCCGCGGGCGGGCCGGCCGGTCACCGGTTCGTGGTGCAGCGGCACCGGGCCCGCCGACTGCACTACGACTTCCGCCTGGAGCTCGACGGCGTCCTGGTCAGCTGGGCGGTGCCGAAGGGCCCGACGCTGGACCCGAAGGCCCGCCGGCTGGCCGTGCACGTCGAAGATCACCCGATCGAGTACGCCGACTTCGAAGGCGTGATCCCGCGCGGCGAATACGGCGGCGGGGACGTCATCGTCTGGGACAGCGGCGTGTGGCGGCCGGTCGACGCCGACCCGGCCCGCGCGATCGAGGACGGCACCCTGCACTTCGACCTCGACGGCGAGAAGCTGGCCGGGCGGTTCGTCCTCGTCCGCACGAACCGCGGCGAGAAGGACCAGTGGTTCCTCCTGCACAAGCAGGACGAGCACGCCGAGGCCGGCTGGGACGCCGAAGACCACCCGCGCTCGGTCAAGAGCGGCCGCACGAACGACGAGGTGGCGGCCGCGCCCGGCGCGCTGTGGCACGGCGACCGGCCGGCCGCGGAGGCGGAGGAGCCGGTGGGCTTCGCGGCCGCCACCGCCGACGAGCTGGCGGCCCTCGACGACCTCGGCGCGAAGGGCAAGTGGTCGGTCGCGGGACGCGAGCTTTCCCTGACCAACCTGGACAAAGTGCTCTTCCCGGCGGCCGGCGCCGGCAAGCCGGTGACGAAGCGGGACCTGATCCGGTACTACGTCACCGTCGGGCCGGTCATGCTGCCCTACCTGGCGTGCCGGCCGCTCAACACGCACCGCTTCCCGCAGGGCGTCACCGAACCGGGTTTCTGGCAGAAGGAAGTCCCGAAGCACGCGCCCGAATGGCTGACGACGTGGCGCAACGAACGCGCCGAGGCGGGGGAGAGTCAGCGGTACGTCGTGGCCGACAGCGTCGCCACGCTGGCGTGGCTGGCGAACTACGGCGCGCTGGAGCTGCACGCCTGGACCTCGTGCGCCGCCGACGTCGACCACCCGACGTGGGTGCTGTTCGACATCGACCCGGGCCCGGAGACGTCGTTCGCGGAGGTCCTGGAACTGGCCCGGCTGCACCGCACGGCGCTCGAGCACCTCGGCCTGACCGGGCGGCCGAAGGTGACCGGGCAGCGCGGGATCCAGGTCTGGGTGCCGATCACGCCGCACTGCACCTTCGAGCAGACCCGGGCGTGGGCGGAGACGGTGTCGAAGACGATCGGGCGGGTCCTGCCGGACCTGGTCAGCTGGGCCTGGTCCAAGGACAAGCGCGGGGGCCGGGCTCGGCTCGACTACACGCAGAACGTGCTCAAGAAGACGCTGGTCGCGCCGTACAGCGTGCGGCCGCGCCCGGGTGCGCCGGTGTCGGTGCCGCTGGAGTGGGACGAGCTCGACGACGACGGCCTCGCTCCGGACCGGTGGACGATCCGGGACGTCCCCGCCCGGCTGGCCGAGCGCGGTGACCCGTTCGCGAAGCTGCTCGGGGTCAAGCAGCAGCTGCCGGGCCTGTAGGCGACCGGCTCGGCCGGAGACCTTGCCGTGGGAAGTCGGTTCGGGCCCCGGCGGGTGTCAGGCGTGGACGGTTTCGAGGTGCCGCGGCTGCAGCCGGTCGAGCACGGGACGGGACAGGTGCGGTCGGCCACCCGCGTGCTCGGTCGTGGCCGCGGCCGCCGCGACCGCCAGGCACGCGGCCGTCTCCAGCGGGCGGCGGCGGGTCAGCGCCGCGGTCAGCGTCGCGACCAGCGCGTCCCCGGCCCCGGTCGGGTCGACCACCTCGGTCTCCACGTGCGGTACGAACCACGACTCGGCCGGCCCGGCGAACAGGTTGCCCTGTCCGGCCACCTCGAGCACGACCAGCGACGGTCCGCGCCGACGCAGGTCCGCGGCGGCGCGGGCCGCGGCGGCGACGTCGTCCACCTGCTGTCCGGTGAGCAACTCGGCTTCGTGGCCGTCGGCGCGGACGACGTCGGCGAGGGCGAGCAGGTCCGTCGCGAAGGCGTCGTCTTCGGGTGCGCCGTCCAGGACGACCCGCGTGCCCGCGGTGTGCGCGAGCCGGGCCGCCAGCAACGCCGCCGGGGCGGGCTGCTGCAGCTGGACGATGACGGAGCCGGCGGCCGAAATCGGCGCGGACGCGGCGAAGACGTCGGTCTCGGTCACCAGCGTCGCGTCCGGGACGTGCTCGAGGTAGCGGCGGCGGCCCTCCTCGTCGACCACGTCCACGAGAAGCGCCGTCTCGGTGCCCGGCCGGCGGACCACGTGCGTGGTGCCGATCCGGTCGGCCCGGGCGCGGGCACACAGCGCGTCGCCGACGGCGTCCTGCCCGACGACGCCGACCAGCGACACCGCCACCCCGAGCTGGCTCAGCGCCACGGCCTGGTTGGCACCCTTCCCGCCGAGCAGCTCCTGCCGGTGGGTCACCGGCGCCGACGCGTCCGCTGGCGGCGTGTCCGGGACCTCGAGCACCAGGTCACGGGCGATCTGCCCGACCACCACGACTTCGCTGAACATCACCGGTACCGCCGGTCCATGGCGCCTCCTCGGCTGTCGAAGATCGGTTACCCCGGCTCACGGCGTGGTCAAACCGCTCGTTCGGGGCGGGCGGCGGCGTCACCGGGTGATTCCCCGTTGCGCCGGACGGCCGCGCCGGTTCGTCCGCTCCCGGGATGTGGATCACCCCGGAATCGGGTAATTGAGAAGACGAAGACGAGGTGGAAGCGAGGTTCGGGTGACCGAGACGTTGATGAACGCCGCCGACCGGTGGAGACCGCTGACCGAGCTGCTGCAGGCGCTGCTCGAGCAGATCACCGGGGAGCTGCCGGGCTGCCTCGGCGCGGGCCTCACCGTCGGGCACGCCGGCGGCCCGCCGCGGGTGCTGGCCGCCACGGGCGTCGCCACCGAGCTGCTGCCCGCCCAGCTGGCGCACGGCGGCCCGGTCGCCGTCGCGGCCGGTTCCGGTGCGCCGGTGACGACGGACGACCTCTTCGCCGACGAGCGCTGGCCCGGCCTCACCCGCGACGTCGTGCTCGACGGCCACCCGGAGCTCCCGCGCGTGCGTGGTGCCGCCGCGGTGCCCGGGCTCTGGGACGACACCAGCGCGTTCGTGCTGTCGGCCTCCTTCGACCGCCCGCCCGGCGCGGGGATCCTGGCCCACCTGCGGCGCTACGAAAAGCTCACCGAGACGACCCTGCTCGTCGCCGAGACCGCCACTGCGGGCGACCCGGATCAGACGCTCGACCTGCTGGCCTCCCGTGCCGCGATCGAGCAGGCGAAGGGCGCGATCATCGCGGTCCGGCGGTGTTCCCCGGACGAGGCCTGGCAGACGTTGCGCCGGGCCAGCCAGGAGTTCAACGTGAAGGTCCGCGAGCTGGCCGTTGCGCTCGTGGAGCACCTCGGCGGGCCGCTCGGGCCCCAGCCGCACGGCGTGCCGGAGATCCGGCCCGGTGCCCCGGCCCACCACGCCGCCGGCCGGCTCTGGTCGGCTTTCACCGCGGAATAGAGCGTTTGCCCGCCGGCGGTTTGGGTATCAAGACCCCGACCTTGATCACCCCGCTGCGACGCCGGCCTCCGCCGGCGCGGAAGGCCTCTCGAACCCGTGTCCCCGACCTGCCCGGTCCCGGCCCGGTCCGCGCCGCTCACGGCGCGCCGGACGGCGTACCGCCCCGGTCTGCTGGTGCTGACCTTCACCGGCGAGATCGACGCCCTGACCCTGCCGATCCTGGAACGCGAGCTGGCGGCGTCCCCGCCGGGAACGACGGTGGTGGACCTGACCCAGGTGGCGTTCCTCGGCCTCGCCGGCGCCCGCGCCCTCGCGGCGGCCGCGAACCGCGCGGGGCGGGACGGCGGGCGGTTCGGGGTGGTGGCGAACAGCCGAACCCTGGCCCGCCTGTTCCGGATCACCGGCCTGGCCGCGGTGGTCCCGATGTTCGCATCGCTGTCGGACGCGCTGCGCGAGCTGCTGTCGGCAGAAATGCAGGACGCGGCCAGCTGACGGCGGCGGTGGTCGCTCGACGGCGGATCCCCTGCGGCGGCGAGCACTCCGCCGCGGTGCTCGGCGAGCGATGAGAACCCTGCGTTATGCGGCGGCGCATCCCGGTGCGCGGCGGTGGCCTGCCGGGTTGTTCTCGGTGTTGTGTCGGGCGGGCGATGAGAATCGTTGCGTCGTGCGGCGGCGCATCGCCGCCGGCAGCGGAGGCCTGTCGGGTTGTTCTCAGCGTGGTGCCTGGCGGGCGATGAGAAGTGCTCCGGGCCGTCCTCAGCGCGGTGCCCAGCTGGCCACGAGCACCCCCGCGTCGAACTCCAGCTCACCCTCGGCGTGCGCGACGACCGCCCTGGTCAGCAGGCGCGCGGTCTCCGGCGGCAGGGTCTCGTCCGCGAGGTACCCGGCCACCCGGTCCCGGCCGAACGGCGTTCCGTCCCCGCCGGTCGTCTCGGCGAGGCCGCGGGAGTACAGCGCGAGCACGTCGCCCGGCTGCAGCCGCACTTCGTTCGCCCGCGGCGGACCCTCGCCCGCGGCGAAGCGGGCCGCGGCGGGACGCGGGTCCGGCAGCGCCGCGCCGTCGCGGACGACCAGCGGGACCGGGTTCCCGGCGTCCAGCCAGCGCAGCGCGCCCGTGCGCAGGTCCAGCTCCGCGACCACGCCGGTGACGACCGCGTCCGAACCCGCCAGCGCGCGGCCGACCGCGGTGTACTGCTCGCCGAGCGAAGCGCCGTCGCGCCGGGCGGCGCGGTACGCGGCCAGCGCGTTCACCACCGCGTAGCTCGCCGCGCCCGTGCGCGGGCCCGCGTCGAACATCGCCAGCCGGGCCCGTCGCTCCGAGAGCGCGTAGTCGAACGCGACCCCGCACAGGTCGTACGCCGGCTGGACGCTCCCGCCGACGACGACGCTCTCGGTCGCGCCGGTGAGCGGCGGCAGGCTCTGCCACAGCAGCTCGGCGGGCGACCCGCGGTGGCGACGCCGGCGCCGCACGTCGAGCCCGTCGCCGTACTGGGTCGTGATCGTCACCAGGTGGCCGAGCAGCGTCGCCAGCCACCGGCACTGCTCCCGCAGCACGGGGTCGTCCGGGTCGGCGCCGTCGGTGGGCACGATCTCCAGCACCCCGAGCCGTTCGACGCCGTCCAGCAGCACCGTCCACAGCGTCGGGTCGGGCCCGTCCCGCGTCACGGCCGTGCCGGCGCGGCGGAACACGTCCCCGGCGACGGTCGTCTCGATGTCCTGCTCCGCGGCGGCCTCCGCGCGCAGCGGCACGAGCGTCCGCTGGTCGTAGTCGGCCAGGTAGATGCCGATCCTCAGGTCGAGGGCGCGGCCGGCTTCGGCGGCGACGGCGGGCAGCCGCTCCGGCGGCGCGCGGTGGGCGCCCTCCAGCAGGTCGACGAGCGCCTTCAGCGGGCCGTGCAACGGCTTGCCGTCACGGAACGAATGGCTGTAGGGCGCGCGAGGCGGCGCGGCCAGCTCGTCGAGCCGCTCGTTGACGGCGTGGGCCATCATGTCGCGGTCGACCCGGGGCAGCGTGGTCAGCCCGTTGAGGTAGGCGTCCAGCTCCACGAGGCCCTGGCTGCCGCCGAGCGCGAAGTAGCGCATCCACAGCTGTTCCGGTGTCAGCTCGCTCCGCGCGAAACAGACGGCGAGCTGTCGCTGCTGCTCGTCTTCGGGCAGGAAGCGCATCGGCGGCTCACGCTCCCCGGCGCGCGGGGGAGAGCAGGTCCGCGGCGGCCTCGGCCGGGCTGCGGGCGCCGGCGCGCGCCAGCGACAGCAGGCGGTCGAACGCGGTGTCCTCGTCGACGCCGTCGCGGCCCATCAGGAACCCCTTGGCCATGGTGACCGTGTCACGTTCGCGGAGGGTGGCCTTGAACTGCTCGCTGAGGCGGCTGGCCCGCTCGTACGCGCGGGCGTTGGCGACGAGGACCGCGGCGCGGTCGGCGAACGTCGCGAGCGTCTCCTCGTCGGCGTGGCTGAATGCCCCAGCAGTCGTCGCGTAGATCTTGATGGCGCCCTGGCAGCCTTCTTCGGTGACGAGCGGCGTGGTGAGCACCGCGCGCAGCCCCGCTTCGCCCGCCGCGGCGCACCACCGCGGCCAGCGCCGTTCGGTGGTGACGTCGTCGATCCGCTTCGCCGTGCACTCCGCGAGAGCGGACACGCAGGGGCCTTCGCCGAGCCGGTACTGCAGGGAGTCGGCGTCGCGCACCAGCGGACTGGACGCGCTGGTCGTGGTGAGGCGGCCCTCGTCGTCGAACAACGTCACCCCGGCGCCCGCCGCGGCGGTGATCGTCGTCCCCGCGAGCGAGATGATCAGCTCGAGGACCGAATCAACGGTCTCCCGCGAGAGCAGCAGCCCCGACATCCGCGCCGCGACCCCCGCCAGCTCGCCGTCCAGCGGCAGGCCGCCCGCCTTCTCCGTCGCCATGGCGGCTGATTACCAAGCCGGGGCCGTCGTCAAACCTGCGCTGACCCGGGATGGGCCGACGCGAAGCTGGGTACCCGGGGCGCTGAGCGTCCCAGCGGAAGGAGCGGACATGGATCTGCCGGAGCCCACTGCGACGGCTTCCCCGTTGCTCGACGACATCACCGGGGCGCTCGAGGCCCTGACCGCCGTCCTGCGGCAGGAGGACGACTTCCGGATCCTGCTGCGGCACGTGTGCCTGCAGGTGTGCGAGGCCGTCCCCGGCGTGGCCGAAGCGTCCATCACGCTGGTGAGCGGCGAGCAGCCGCACACGGCGTCGGCGACCGCCACGGTCGTCGGCGAGCTGGACGGCGACCAGTACCGCCTCGGCGACGGCCCGTGCCTGGAAGCGGTCCGCAGCGGCAAGATCGTCCGCACGTCGGTGCCCGACGCGGTCGAGCGCTGGCCTTCGTTCGCCGACGGCGCGCGGGAAGCGGGCTTCGGGAGCTTCCTCGCCGCGCCGCTGGTGGCGGACGAGGAGTACTCGGGCGCGGTGAACTGCTACGGCCGCCAGGACGACGGCTTCGAGGAGATCGAGGCGCAGCTGCTCGAGCTCTACACGGCCGCGGTGGAGGCGGTGTTCCGCGTGTACCACCGTTACGTGAAGGCCCGCGAAACGGCCGAGCACCTCCGCACGGCCTTGGCGTCCCGCGCGGTCATCGACCAGGCCAAGGGCATGCTGATGGCGATCCGCCAGATCGGCGCCGACGACGCGTTCGCTCTTCTCGTCGAGCAGTCCCAGCGCGAGAACGTGAAGCTGCGCGAAGTCGCCGAGCGGTTCGTGGAGCGCGTGGTTTCCAGCGGCGCCGGGTGAACCGGGCAGTCGACGGCGATGTTCAGGCGGGCAGGGTGAGCCGCTCGAGGAGGGCGACCATCTCGTCGTGGCCGTGGTACCGCGCGGCGCCGAGAGCGGTGGCGTGGAAGCTCGGCTCGGTGGCTCGCAGATCCGGCGCCTTGGTGAGCAAGAACTCGGCCACCGCACGGCGATCGTGCGCGGCCGCCCAGATCAGCGCGTATTCGACGACCAGCTCGGAGGCCGGCACCGGACCGCGATCACCGATCCGCTGGGGGAGCGCGACTCCTGCCCGCAGGCTGCCGTCGGTGCCGAAGTAGCCGCGGACCGCGTCGAGATCGCCGAGCGCCGCCGCGAAACAGAGGTTGTCGACGCGGGCGCCGCAGCGGGCCAGCGCCTCCACCGCGGAGGTGTAGCCGTAGGTGACGGCGGTCCACAGCGGCAGGCCGTCGTCGTCGACCCCGTCGACGCGGGCCCCGCTTCGGGACAGTTCGTCCACAAAGGACGTTTCCGCCCGCTCTTCCGGGCCGGCAGCGGCTTGCCGCCCTACGTCGCGGTCATCACGCCGGTCACCGCGCAGCGGCTCGGGTCCCGCCCCGAGAAGTCCTCGACGGGGTGAGCCTCGCCGGACAACGCGCCCAGGGTCGTCGCCGAAGGGCTCGGCGGCGATCCTGGGCGTTCGTGCGGCCTCCGGTGCGTCATCGACTACAGCGCGGCGAAGGCCGCGCTGGTCAACTTCGCGAAGTCGGTCTCGAAGGAGTTCGGCCCCCGTGGCGTCCGCGCCAACGCGATCAACCCGGCCCGGTCGCGACGGACGTCTGGCTCGGGGCCGGCGGCGTGGCCGAGACGATCGCGGCCATCCCCGTCCCGTTGCTAATACGAACGTATCATAACCATGGGTGATAGCGTGACGGCGTGGCGGGGAGCCGGATCACGGTGCGCGTGGGCGAGCGGCAGCTGACGCTCTCGAACCTCGAGAAGGTGCTCTACCCGCGCCACGGCTTCACCAAGGGCGAGGTGCTCGACTACTACACGCGCGTCGCGCCGCTGCTGCTGCCGCACATCCGCGACCGCGCCATGACGTTCGTGCGGTTCCCCGACGGTGTCGCCGGCGGCTCGTTCTTCGAGAAGGACGTCTCGCGCCACGCGCCCGACTGGGTCCGCACCGCCCGCCTGACCGTCGGCGGCCGGGGCAAGGACCCCGAGATCATCGCCTACCCGCTGATCAACGACCTGCCCGAGCTCGTCTGGGCGGCCAACCTCGCCGCGCTGGAACTGCACGTCCACCAGTGGACCGTCGACGCCGACGACGAGCGGAGCACGCCCGACCGGCTCGTGTTCGACCTGGACCCCGGCCCCGGCGCCACGGTCGTCGACTGCTGCCGCGTCGCCGAGCGCCTGCACGACGTGCTCACCGCCGACGGCCTCACCCCGGTGGCGAAGACCAGTGGCTCCAAGGGGATGCAGCTCTACGCCGGGGTCGTGACGACGGACGGCGGCGAGACGTCGCAGTACGCGAAGGCGCTCGCCGAGCGGCTCGCCGCCGAGACGCCGGACCTCGTCGTCGCGCGGATGACGAAGACGCTGCGGCCCGGCAAGGTCTTCATCGACTGGAGCCAGAACAACCCGTTCAAGACGACGGTGGCGCCGTACTCGCTGCGCGGGCGTGACGAGCCGACCGTCTCGACCCCGGTCACGTGGGACGAGGTGCGTGCGTGCCGGCACGTCTCGCACCTCCGGTTCACCGCCGGAGAGGTCCTCGACCGCGTCGGCGAGCTCGGTGACCTCTTCGCCGACTTGGACCGGACGCGGGTCCCGATTCCTGCTTTCGGCTGAATTTCGGAATTCGCAATTCTGGCGCGAAACCGCGCCGGTTTCGGAGGCGATGGCCGCCGCGGCGGACGGAATTGAAGAATCGTGAGCCCGAACTGGCGATTTCGATCGTCCCGGTGGACCGCTGCACGTGCAGACGGCCGTGTCGGTGCACGGCAGCGTCCGCCCGGGGGATTCGGTTGTGCACCAGGCTGGACGACCTGGGTACGGTCTACGCGTAAACCGCCATCTTGAGCCGCCGGAGCCGGTCATGAGGATCCAGAAACCGCCGCGGCTTTCGCGAGCCTTCGGCCGTTCTTCGCCGGGTGCGCTGTGCGAGCCGTTCTCGGTGACGACGTCGTTCCCCGGTGATCGGAGCACGCTTCTCGTGGTGGTGGGCGACATTGATCTCGCGACCGTCGCCATTCTTGTCGAATGCGCGGAAACGGCGATGCGCCGCGATGGCGCGCTCGTCGTCGACCTCGCCCGCGTGACGTTCTGCTCCGGCGTCGGCCTCCGGGCCCTGCGCCGGATCCAGCGCCGTGCGGGTGAACTGGCCGTCCCGCTGGCGTGGGTGGTGCGCACGCCCGCGATATGGCGGCTGCCGCGGGGGACCGGCGTCGCCGGCTTCTCCTGCTACCGGGATCGGGCCGACGCGCTGGCGGCGTCGGCCGATCTGCTTGGCCCGGCCGCGCAGGGTGCGCGGCCGGGATCCGGGAAGAAGGGAAACGGGTGTCCGTCCTGATCGACACCGATCTCGAGTTCTGGTTCCAGCGCGGCCTGCGCGCGTACCTCGGCGAGGTGGCCGGGGCGCTCGGCTTCGGCCTCGAGTCCTGCACCGTGGACGTGGACGTCCCGGTGTCGGCCTACGTCGCGGTGGACTGGCGGCTGCGCCGGTTCCCCGACCGCGACGTGGCACTGCTGTGGGACGAGGTGCACGGCTGGGCCGTCGCGGTCGAGGCGGCGTGCGGGGAGGAGATGATCGTGCTGGCCTACCTCGGCGGGGCCGACATCCTGCCGCCGCCGCGGGTCATCGTGCGGTTCCTGGCCGCGCTGCGCGCCGGGGACCTGGCGCCGGACGGGCCGGGCTCGCCGGTGCTGCGCCGCGCGGGGAGACACCAGGAGCTCCTGCCGTTGTTGCCGGCGGGGTGACGCGCCCGCCGCCGATCCTCCACACTGGAGCGATGGGGACGGTGCCGGACGCGGTGGCGCCGATGCTGGCCGTCGACGGGCTCCTCCCGGACGACGACCACCACGGCTACGAGTGGAAGTGGGACGGCTTTCGCGGCTGTGCCCGGGTCGCCGCCACCGGCGAGGCCCGGATCACCAGCCGCAGCGGCAGCGACCACACCCACCGCTACCCCGAGCTGCAGGACGTCTTCGCGCCCGCGCTCGGCGGGCACGCGGCGGTGCTCGACGGCGAGGTCGTCGCGCTGAACGCGGCCGGCCGCCCGGAGTTCGAGCTGATGCAGCGCCGCGCGATGCACGAGCCGACGCCGAAGCTGCGCGCCGAGGTCCCGGTTGTCTACTTCGCCTTCGACCTGCTGCGGATCGGGACCGAGTCGCTGCTGGACCGGCCGTACGAGCAGCGCCGCGAGCTGCTCGCCGAGCTGGTCCGGCCCGCCGACGGCCGGCTCGTCGTGCCGCCCTGGTACACCCGCGCCGACATCGCGCCGGACCAGCTGCTGGCGACCGCGGCCCAGCACGGCATCGAGGGCGTCGTCGCGAAGCGGCTGGACGCGCCGTACCTGCCCGGCGCCCGTTCGCCGTCGTGGACGAAGCGCGCGCTGACCCAGACGCGCGAAGTGGTCGTCGGCGGCTGGCGGACCGGCGCCGGCCGCCGCGCGGGCACGCTCGGCGCGCTGCTGCTCGGCGGGTACGACGACGACGGCGCGCTCGTCTACATCGGCGACGTCGGCACCGGCTTCACCGACGACGCGCTCGACCACCTCCGCGACGTCCTCACACCGCTGTCCCGCGTGGACTGCCCGTTCGCGACGGAAGTCCCGCGCGACCGCGCCCGCGGCGCGCACTGGGTGGAGCCGGACCTGGTCGGCGAGGTCGTCCACCGCCGCGTCACGCCGGATCTGCGGCTGCGCCACACGTCGTGGCGCGGCCTGCGTCCCGACCGGACGCCCGGTGAGGTGCGGGTGCCGGAACCGACGGGGGTGTCGTGACGACAGCGGTGCGCTTGGCCGAGATCACCGACGAGAACCGGGCCGCGGTCTGCGCTTTGCGCGTACGGCCCGGTCAGGAGCGCTTCGTCGCGTCGGTCGCGAAGTCCCTCGAGGACGCCGCGACGACGCCCGACGGCGAGCCCTGGTACCGGGCCGTCTACGCGGGCGACGAGCCGGTCGGGTTCGTGATGCTCAGCTGGAACGTCCCACCCGGCCGACCCGGCATCCTCGGGCCGTACTACCTGTGGCGGCTGCTCGTCGACGGCCGGCACCAGGGCCGCGGCATCGGCCGCGCGGTGCTGGACGAAGTCGTCTCGCCGGCGCGGGCCGACGGCGCGACGGAGCTGCTCACGAGCCACCAGCCGGGCGACGACGGCCCGGGCGCGTTCTACCGGAAGTCCGGGTTCGTCCCGACCGGGGAGATCGACGACGGGGAGATCGTGCTGCGGCTCGCCCGTTGACTCACCCGGCGAGCCGCAGCGCGACGTACACGCCGCCGCCCGCGGCCAGCGCCCCGAGGAGGAAGCCGGCCCAACGCGGGATGTCGTAGTCCTCGAGCAGGGACTCGCGGACGAACGCGACGAGCAGGCCGAGCCCGCCGAACACGATCATCCCGACGTCGTCGCCGATCGTCGCGCGCAGGTCGACCACCGTGCCACCCTTGCGCACCAGGACGATCTCGTCGGTCCCCTTCGCGACCTTGACCACCACCGGCGTGCCCGGCGCGGTGTCGAGCGCCTGCTGGCCGTCGCCGAACTCGAAGTCCTCGTTGCCCGCGTCGCGGACGGTGATGAAGTAGGTGGTGGACGAGGTCGTGTCCGGCCCGGAGGCCGGGTGGTACACCTGCCGGTGGGGGACGACCGTGCCCTCGATGTCGTAGGTCGGCGCGTCCCGCACGCCCAGCTCGTGGATCGCGTAGGTGAGCAGCCCGGCCGGAACGGCGAACCACAGCACGGTCCCGATGAGCCGCAGGACGATCATCGACCCAGCCGACCACGGCCGCGGACCCGGCGGGACGGGACAACCGCCCTCACCCGCTCGCCGTGACCGCGGTCACGGCTTGTCACATCGGCCCGGCGAGCGGAGTCGAGGGGGTGACGGACCCGGAGCCCCGGCGTCCGCGATCCTCTCGAGGAGTCCCGATGTCCACCGCGTACGTGCTCGTCACCCTCTTCGCCGCCGCCTTCGTCGGCTTCTCGGCCGTCTCGGTCTTCGCCAGGGCGAAGTGGGTGGTCGAGCCGATCACCTCCTACGGCGTGCCGGAGGCGTGGTGGCCGTGGCTGGGCGCGGCCAAGGCCGCCGGCGCGCTGGGGCTGGTCGCCGGCCTGGTCTGGCCGCCGATCGGCGTCGCGGCCGCGATCGGGCTGGTGCTGTACTTCCTCGGCGCCGTCGCGACCGTGGCTCGCGCGCGGTCGTACGGGCACCTGGCGTTCCCGGTGCTCTACCTGGCGCCGGTGGTTGCGTCCCTGGCGCTGCTGTCCTGAGCGGCGAGCCAGGTGAGGGCGTCGGCCGCGTGGTTCAGGACGGAGATATGGCCGTCGCCGGGCGCGAGCCGGAGTTCGGCGCCGGGGATCCGCTTCGCCAGCCACCGGCTGTGCGTGGCGGGGATCATCCGGTCGTCGGCGCCGTGCAGCAGGAGAGCGGGCGCGGTGACGGCCGCGAGGTCGCAGCCCCACGGCGTGACGTAGGCGAGGTCGTCGTCGATGAGCCCGACGGCGCCGAGGGCCGGCTGGACGACCTCGTCGAGCCAGGACCACGACCCGGCGAGCGCGGCGAAGTCGGTCTCGGTGAAGACGTCGGGGTCGAACTCGGCGGCGGCCTCGTACTTTTCCTTGGCACCCCGCCCTTCGGCGGCGGCGCGCAGGGAGGCGGCACTGGCGGCCGCCATGCCGTCGAACCAGCCCTCGGCCCCGAAGGGCGCGACAGCGGCGAGGCTCGCGACGGCCCGGACGCGCCCGGTCAGCAGCGCGGCGGTGGCGAGGGCGTGCGAGCTGCCCCCGGAGTGCCCCATGACGGCGAAGTCCTCGATCCCGAGCGCGTCGGCGACGGCGGTCGCGCAGTCGGCGGCGTTCCCGACGGTCCGGTCCGGCAGGGGACTGGAGCGGCCGTAACCCGGCCGGTCGTAGGAAACGAACCGGACGCCCAGGCTTTCGGCGAGCGGCAGCAGCGGTCCGGGCGGCGCGCCGAGGTTGGGGGTGCCGTGGTGCCAGAGGACGGTGAGCCGCGCGGGACCGCCGGTGTCGTAGACGTGCAGGGTGCGCCCGTCCGGCAGCGCGAGATCCGTCTCGGTGACCATGGGGCCGAGCCTAGCCACCCTTCCGCGGGGTCAGCGGGCCAGCCTTTCGGCCAGCCAGGCCAGGGAAAGCGGGTACCGGTTGTCGATCGCGGCGTGGCCGGCTTCGAACAGCTCGAAGTGGATCCGGTCCTCCGGCAGCCCCGCCTTGACGACCTCCGCCCGGAACGCCTCCGCGCCGACGTCGAGGTAGTACTCGTCGCTCGTGCCCGCGTCGATCCACACCGCCCGCCACGAGGTGACCGCCGAGGTGCGTGCCGGCACCATGCGGACCGAGTCCCAGTCCAGCCAGCGCTGCCAGACCTCCGGGCGCAGCACGCCCGTCGACGGCTCGAACGGCAGCTCCGGCGTCCCGTCCGGGCGGGCCGAGAAGCACGCCGACACCCCGAGCAGCTGGAGCAGCGTGGCGTCGACGGGGTCGGTGAACGCCGGGCGGGACCGGAAGTCCGCCCACCACGCCTGGATGTCCTGGTCGTAGCCGCGCAGGGCGCGGACCGCCTTGCCGAAGTCCGGGACGTAGGACAGCTCGTACAGCGCGTCGCCCGCGTGCGTGGCCAGGGCGCCGAACAGGTCCGGGCGCAGCATCGGCGTGATCATCGCGCCGAACCCGCCCGACGACTTGCCGGCGATCGCGCGGGACTCGCGGTCCGGGATCGTCCGGTAGTGCGCGTCGACCCACGGCACGATCTCGTCGCACAGGTACGAGTGGTAGCGGCCCGTTCCCGGCGAGTCGACGAACTGCGAGCCGCCGTACGCGGTCCACGCGTCGACGTACACCACGACGCAGCCCGGTGCGCCGCCCGCGAACACCGCGTCGGCCGTTTCCACGAACGGCTGCCGGAACGGCGTCCGGTTGGCCCACATCGACAGGTGCCCGGTGTAGCCCTGGATGACGTACACGACCGGGTACCGTTCGGCGCCGTCGTCGTAGTCCGGCGGGACGTACACCCACAGCGGCCGCTCGTGCGGGTCGCCGAGCGGGTTGTCCCGCAGCAGCGCGGATTCCACGGTGTGCCGGTCGAGCCGGCCGGCGAGGTCGCCGTCCCAGGGCAGCATGCCGCCAGTCAACCACGGACCAACCGGTTGCCGGGGCTAAGCGATACCTCTTTTCCGCGCGTAGCGTTGAGCCGCTTCGGCTCGACGTCCGTGTCATGGGCACGGTGGTGGGTTAGGGGAATGCGGGGAAGACCATGAAACATCCGGGGCCGTTGTTCACAGTGCTCGCCGGCGTCGTGCTCGCCGGCGGGATCGGGATCGCCAACCTGGCGACGGGAACCGGTGCCACGCCGGTCGCCGGGTCCGCCGGCGCGGCGAGCGCCACGAGTTCGCAGGCGCCGGCCGCGACGTCGGCCGCGCCGAAATCCGAAGCACCGAAAGCGGATGCGCCCGCGCGGGCGGACTACGCGGGGCACGTCACCGGCGGTGGCGCGTCCGTCGCGGTGTCGGTGCGCGACGGCCACGCCATCGCGTACCTCTGCGACGGCAAGAAGGTCGAAGCCTGGCTGCAGGGCGGCACGGCCGGCGGGAAGCTGGCTCTCAAAGGCGCGAAGAACGCCAGCCTGACGGGCAGTTTCGACGCCGCGTCGGTCGCCGGGACGGTGACGGCGGCGGGCAAGACCTGGCAGTTCAGCGTGCCCACGGCGAAGAAGCCCGCCGGGCTCTACCGCGCGACGCCGAAGGTGAAGGGCACGGCGGCGAAGGTCGGCTGGATCGTGCAGCCCGACGGCAGCCAGGTCGGCATCCTCACGACCGGCGACGACTCGGCGGCCGCGCCGGCGCTCGACCCGGCCGCCGGCACCGCGACCGTCGACGGCGCGCCCGTGACCGCCGAGCCGGTCAGCGGCCTGGCCGGAAGCGGTGACTTCTGATGACCACGGCGAGCAAGCGCACCGCGGCCGCGCTCCTCGTGCCGCTCGTCGTCGGCGCCGTCGTCTCGGTGGTGCTCGGCGTCTACGGCAACCTGCACACGCCGACCGGCGTCGCGGTGAACGTCGCGGGCTTCTCCAGCCCGCAGTCGGTGAAGGCGTGGCTCGCGACGGTCGTCGTCGTGCTCGCCGTCGTCCAGGTGCTCTCGGCGCTGGCGATGTACGGGAAGCTGGGCCGGACCGTCCCGGCGTGGGTGTCGCCGGTGCACCGCTGGTCGGGGCGGCTGGCGTTCCTCGTGTCGATCCCGGTGGCGCTGCACTGCCTGTACGCGCTCGGGTTCCAGTCGTTCGACACGCGCGTGCTCCTGCATTCGCTGCTGGGCTGCTTCTTCTACGGCGCGTTCGTCGCGAAGATGCTGCTGCTGCGCAAGGACGGCGCGCCCGGCTGGTCGCTCCCGGTCTTCGGCGGGCTCGTGTTCACCGCGCTGGTCGGGCTCTGGCTGAGCGCGTCGCTGTGGTTCTTCACCCACTCGGGCTTGACCTTCTAGGGGGACGATCATGGGCAACGACGGAACGGAGCCGGTGGTCGCCCGCCGGACGGCGCTCGCGGTGGCGGGCGCGGGGCTGGTGGCGGGCTGCAGCACCTACGGCGGCGGTTCGGGCTCGTCTTCCGCCGCGGCGTCGGCCCCGGCCGCCGGGACGGAGCTGGGCGCGACCGGCGACGTCCCGGTCGGCGGCGGCAAGGTGTTCGCGGACAAGCAGGTGGTGGTGACCCAGCCGGCGGCGGGGACGTTCGCGGCCTTCTCGGCGATCTGCACGCACCAGGGCTGCACAGTCGACACCGTCGCCGGCGGCACCATCAACTGCCCCTGCCACGGCAGCAAGTTCAAGATCGCCGACGGCTCGGTCGTGAACGGCCCGGCGTCCCAGCCGCTGGCAAAGAAGAACGTGACCGTCGCGAACGGCAAGATCACGCTGGCTTAGGCCGCTCCTGGCGACGGCCGAGCAGGCCGGCGCCCAGCTCCGTCAGCCGGTGGACGACGGTCGTGCCGACACGCTTGCTGGCGACCAGCCCGGACGAGCGGAGGATGGCAGCGTGGTAGCTCGCCGACGACACGGTGATCCCGACCCGGTGCCCCAGCTCGGTCGTCGTGCAGCCGTCGGCGATCGAGCGCAGGGCGGTGGCGCGGGTGGCGCCGAGCAGGTCCGCCAGCGCGGCCGGGTCGCCCGGTGTCGCGGAATCGCCGGCCGGCCCCGGCGGACGGGCTTCGGCCGGGTAGACGAGGACGGGCGGCAGGCCCGGATCGGCCAGGAGCGTCGGGGCCTGCCGGCAGAAGTAGGCCGGCACGAGCCGGAGCCCCCGGCCGTCGAGTTCCAGCTCGCCGGCGACGTGGTCGCCGGCCACGTGGAGGACCTGGTCGCGCCAGGTGACCTGGGGGTGCAGTGAGTTCAGCAGCGCGTCGACGCCCTGGGCCGCGAGGACGCGGGTGCGGGCGGTGAGCTCGTCGTCGACGGCTTTCTCGATCCGCGCCCAGTGCGGGAGCAGCGCGCGCCGGTGGTACTCGCTCAGGCCACGGCCGAGATCGTTGAGTTCGCGCCGGTCGCCGCGAGCCAGCCGGGCACCCCACCGCGGGGGTGCCGGCCGGTTCGCCAGCAGGGCCAGCTCCGCCGCGATCCGGCGCGCCGGCGTGCGAAGCACCCCGGCAAGGCCGGCTTCGAAGCCCGTCGACGCTTCCTCGGGCGTGAGGAAGTCGGGGGAGTAGCCACGCGGGGGTGCGAGGCGCAGCAGTGACCGGGTACCGCTGTCGATCGTCACGCTCGCCCGCCACCGGTCCAGGCGCGGGTCGGTGGCGCGGGTCTGCAAGGTGTGGAGGCTGAGCAGGAGTTCCCACAGCGGGTCGGGCCGGGTGGCGAAGGTGAGCCGGGTCAGGTCCGCGGTGGAGAAGCGGATGAGCAGCGGCATGGCGGGGTGCACCTTTCCGGAGCAGGCCGTGCGGGCTGATGCCCGGATGACCTTGTCCGAACCGGCTTCGGGAAACCTGCGGACGATCTCAGGAACACCCGGGCCGGTTCCTCAATGCACATAAAAGCCGAGGTCGGCCGCGGGATGCGGTTCGGTTGCCTCGCGGCTCCCGTGCCGGCGGAAGATCGCCAGCGCTTCGGACCACGTGGCGGAGGCGTCGGCGGTGTCGCCCCGCGCGGCGAGGGTCGTGACGAGGTCGCGCAGGCTGCGAGCACGCCACAGCGGGAGGCCGAGCGCGTCCCACCAGCGCACGGACAGGCGCAGGTAGTCCTCGGCGTCGGTCAGGCGCCCTTCGGCGAGGGCGAGTTCGCCGAGGGTGCGCAGCTGCAGTGCCTGGCCGAAGCCGTCTTCGTGGCTGCGGCGATCGTCCAGGGTGTCGCGCAGGATCGCCGCCACTCCCGCGGTCCGCTGCCGGCGGATGCGCACCTTCATCAACGCCTGGACGGCGTTGCTCAGGAGCATCGGGTTCCCGAACGCCTCCAGTCCGCTGATCGCCCGTTCGCAGTGGAGCGCGGCCTCGGTCAGCCGGCCGGCGGCGCGGTGGGCGATGCCGGCGGTCATCTCGACGAGGGCGACCCCGCACCGGTCCGCCGCCTCGCGGTACAGCCCGATCGCGGTCCGGTGGTCCGCGAGCCCGCGCTCGAGGTCGCCGCGTTCGACGTGGACCATGCCGCGGTTGTGGTGGATCCGCGCGCGGGTCAGCGGGGTCACCGCCGACGTCAGCGGCACCTCGGCGAGCACGTGCAGGGCACCGGACAGGTCGCCGCGTTCGCGGTGCACGACGCTCAGCCCCATCGCGCTCGCCGCCGTGCCCTCGACGTCGTTCCCGGCGCGGTGCCGGTCCAGGGATCGCCGGTAGTACGCGGCAGATTCGTCGAACCGAGTCTGATCGCCCGGGTAGCTGTCCGGTGGCTCGGACAGCACCCGGGCGGAACGCTCCGGACCCCGGCGTCGCGCCTCCAGCACCGCCGCGTGCCGGAACCACCACTGCGGGAACCGCGCCCGCGACGCCAGCTTCGACGTGGCCAACGCGGCGACCAGCCAGGACACCCGGGTGGCGAGCCCGAGCTCACCCGCCCGCTGGACGACGTGCACCAGCACGGCCTGCTCCGCTTCGACCCAGGCGACCGGGGCCGCGATCAGCTCGGCCGCCGCCACCTCACCGACCCGGTGGTAGGCGTGCGACGGCTGGGACGTGCGCAGCCGCAGCACGTCGGTGGGGGCCTGGTCGGTCGCGTGCGACAGCAGCGCCAGCCACCAGTCGATCGCCCGCTCGACCGCGCGCAAGGCCTCGGCCGGTGTCTCTTCGGCCTCCGCCCGCTCGTGGGCGAACACCTGGATCAGCGCGTGCAGCCGGTAGCGTTCCAAGCCGGCGGCGTTGATCCCGAGCGGGTCCAGGACCCGCGCGTCGACCAGCCGGTCCACCACGTCCTCGGCCTCTTCGACCGAGACGTCGAGCAAGGGCGCCACCAGCCACGGCGAAAACTCCGGTACCCCCAGCCAGCCCAGCCGGCGCAGTGCCGTGCACTCCCGATCGGCCAGGCCCGCGTAACTCAGCTCGAGGCTGTTCCGGACCGCCAGGTCCCCGGCCGCCAGCTCGTCCAGCACCCGCCGAGGCTCGCGCAGCCGGCCGGCCAGATACGCCGCCGGCCGGTCCGGCCGGGCCGCCAGCCGCGCCCCCGCGATCCGCACGGCCAGGGGAAGGCACCCGACCAGCCGCACGATCAGCCGTGCTTGCTCCGGCTCGGCGCCCAGCCGTGCCGCACCTGCGACCCGCCCCAGCAACGTCACGGCATCGGGTTCACCGAGCACCCGCAGTTCGATCGGCGCGGCACCCTCCAGCGCCGAGAGCCGGCGACGGCTGGTGACCACGGCCGCGGTGCCGGGGCCCGAGGGCAGCAACGGCCGGACCTGGCTCTCGTCCGCCGCGTCGTCCAGCACGACCAGGACGTTCCTGCGGGCGGTCAGGGTGCGGAACAACCGCGACCGGTCGTCGAGCCCGGCCGGCATCGCGAGGTCGGCGACTCCGAGTCCACGGAGCAAGGCCGCCAGTGCCTCGTTCGCGCCGACCGGCTCCGGGCGGGTCCCCTGGAGGGTGACGAACAGCAACCCGTCACCGAACCGCGCGGCCACCCGGTGCGCCACGTGCGTGGCGAACGCGCTCTTGCCCACCCCGGGCGGCCCGGACACCGCGCACACGCGGGTCTGCCCGGTGCCGGTCAGGAACTTCACGGCGGCATCCGTCTCCGCCGAGCGTCCGGTGAAGTCCGCGATGTCCGGCGGGATCTGCCACGGGACCGGGAGCACCGCGGGCTCGAGCGAGACGGCCGCGCTCGGCGTCTCGCCGCGCAAGAGCCGCTCGAACACTTCGCGGAGCCGTGGCCCCGGCTCGACGCCCAGATCCTGCACCAGCCGCTGCCGGCAGTCCCGGTACACCGCCAGCGCCTCGGCCTGCCGGCCCACCCGGCCGAGCGCGAGCATCAGCTGGCCATGCACCTGTTCCCGCAGGGGATTCTCAGCCGCCAAGGAGCGCAGCTCGTCGACCAGCGCCGCGCCCTCGCCCAACGCCAGCTCGGCGTCGATCCGCTCTTCGAGCACCGCCAGCCGCGCCGCGGCGAGCCGGGCCCGCTCCTCCTCGGCCCACGCACCGGACGCGCCGCCCAGCGCCGTGCCCCGCCACAGCTCCAACGCCGTCTTCAGCGACCGCGCCCCGGCTTCCAGCCGCCCGCCGGCCAGCTCTTTCCGGGCCTGTGCCACCCGTTGCTCGAACACGTGCGCGTCCACCGAAGCCGGCGGTACGTCCAGCACGTACCCGCCGGCGTGGCGCTGCAGGACGTCCCGATCGACGCCGGCCGACACCAGGCTCCGCCGCACCACGGACACGCAGGTGTAGACCGCGCCCCTGCTCGTCGGCGGCCGGTCACCCCACACCGCGTCCACGATGCGCTCGATCGACACGATCCGGCCGGCCTCGAGCGCCAGCAACGCCAGCAACGTGCGCGGCCTCGGCTCGCCCGCGGGCGAAACCCGGCCGCCGGCCGCCACGGAAACCGGGCCCAGCACACGAAACATCACCAGGTGCCTCCCCTGCGCCCTGTGGTGACGCACCCCCTGAGTCAGACGGCCGCCGACCGCGATCATAGGCTCGCGCGAGGACTGGTGAACATCGTTCCGGCGCCGTACTAGGCGTAGGCCTTCGCGACGGTCCGGCCATCGACCGTCCACAGGGGACTCGACTGATCCGGTGGCCCGCGCAGGACGGCGCCGTCGGCGCAGGCGAACCGCGGGGCCGGGTCGTCCGCGACGGCGGCGCACTGCGAGCCGTCTTCCAGCGTCAGCAGGAACGGGTCGGCCGTCCCGCCGGGCTGCGGTGGGGCCGGCAGGGCACCGGTGTAGGTCAGCAGGACGGCCTTCGCCGTCGACGTCGGGCAGACGACGCGCGCTCCGGTCGCGAAGCACGGGTCGTACGTGGTGGTGCCGGCCGTGCAGCGGTAGGCGTCGTGGCGGCCGGACACGGCGGACACCGAGCCGCAGGTGCCCGTCGCCCGCGACGTCGTGGCGCCGGTCCGCGGCCGGTAGTCGACGGTCTGCGTGAACCGCTGCGCGCGGCTGGTGGTCAGGGCTACTGCGAAGGCGGGATTCGCTGTCGTGAGGGCGCTCGTCACCGGCGCGATCCCGGCGTCGAGGAACCGGCGCACGACGTCGCCGCCGTCGAGGTGGCACGGTCCGAGCCCGGCCCACACGGTCGCCGGCCGGTCTTCGGCGTGCTGCGCGGCGCAGGTCAGCGTGCCGGGGGACGGCTCGGGGGCGTCGGTCAGCCCGAACAGCGAGGCGAGGCGGTGCGCGGCCGTGGCGAGGGCGACCCCGAGTCCGGGGCCGGGTTCGGCCCGTCCCGTGAGGGTCGCCGGGAGCCGGCCGAAGGGGACGTCGTAGGTCACGCTCGAACCGGGCCACAGCAGGTCGCGCTGACGCGGGCGCCCGAACAACTGCACGGCGGACGTGCTCGCCGCGGTGGTCCGGGCGGTGGGGTCGGGCCAGCCGGGCGGAAGGGCGAGCCGGTAGGGGACCCGGGCGTTCGACGTCAGGGTGACGCTCGCGCGGCCGTCACCGGCGGTCACGCAGGGGGAGACGGGCGCCGCCGGATCGGGCTCGCCGAGCGCGACGGTGACGCCGCCGGAGCTGGCCGCGCGCCCGGCGCAGTCCGGCCGCGGCGCGGGGTCCGGCGTGACTTCGCGGCCCAGTGCGGCGAAGTCGAGCAGCCCGCCCCAGAACGCGCCTTGCCGGGTCAAGTCCGCGACGATGCCACGGGTCGCGGCGTCGTAGGCCGCCGGAACCAGCTTGGTGCCGGTGATGACGACGGGCGCGAACCCGGCCGGCGGCGGCGCGGGAACCGTGATCCGCACGCGCACCGGCCGGCCACCGTCGAATGCGAGGTCGGCGCCCCCGCCGATCCGCCGGGTCACCGGCACCGCGACACCGGGTTCGGGCGCGGGCCGAACGGAAACCCGAGTGCCGGCGGGCGCGTCGACCTCGATCCCGGCAACCGTGACCGTCCCACCCGGACTGGTCGAGAACCGTTGCTGCACAAGGAATCCCGCGGCTCCCATCAGGAGCACGACAACGGCCGCGACGAGCGCGAGCCGGGCCGGCCGGTCGTTCGTGGCCATCGGCGCCTCCCAGGACCCTTACTCTTCGCGAGTCACCGGACGTGCCATGGTCGTTAGCCGCCGTGGCCCAACCGTGACCGCATTGGGCTTACCGTGGTGCGCCGCGCTTCCGGCCCTGGTTGGTGCCGCTTGTGCGACCGGCGCCGTCGGGGTCCGGGCAGCGCTGGGTCCTCTGGTGCGCCGCGCTTCCGGCGACCTGGTTGGCGCCGCGCGCGACGGGACTGGGCCGCGCGATCAGCGCCACTGGAATGCGGGCCGTGCCGGGTCCTGCCGTGATGCGCCGCGCTCCGGGCACCCTGCTGGCGCCGCGCCCGACAGGGATGCACCGCGCGCCGGGCTTAGGCTGGCGCTGTGGCCGAGCTTGCCCAGGTGAATGTCGCGGTGCCGCGCGCGCCGCTCGACGATCCCGCCATGGCCGGCTTCGCGAACGCCTTCGAAGGCGTCGCACGGCTGGCCGCGGCCGCTCCCGGGTTAGTCTGGCGGCTCGGCGCGGACGGCCATGCCGCACTCGCCACCGCCGCCGGGGTCGAGGTCGTCGTCAACGTCTCCGTGTGGCGCGACTACCGCAGCCTCCACGAGTTCGTCTACCGCAGCGCGCACGGGCGGTTCCTCCTGCGCCGCCGCGAGTGGTTCGCGCCGACACCGCAGCCCGCCACCGCCCTGTGGTGGGTGGCCGACGGCCGGCGCCCCACCGTCGGCCAGGCCCTGGCGCGGCTGGGCTTCCTCCGGGACCACGGGCCGACACCCCAGGCGTTCTCGCTGCTCCGCCGGTTCACCGTGGACGGACGCCGCGTCCGGTAATCGGTCGCCGGTGGGCCCTTGGTCTGGCACCATCGTCAGCCGTGTGCCCGGACGAGATCGCCTGCGACGAGTCGGGCTCGGAGGGTGAAAACCTCGTCGGCGGCGAAACCGACGTCTTCGCCCACGCCGGTGTCCGGCTGACGCCCGAAGCCGCGGCCGCCTGCGTGCGCGAGATCCGGGCCCGCATCGGCTCGCCCGCCGAGGAGTACAAGGCCAACCACCTGCTGCGCGGCAAGCACCGCCCGGTGCTCGAATGGCTGCTCGACCCCGCCGGCCCGCTCGCCGGCCGCGGGCACGTGCACCTCACCGACAAGACGTTCTTCGCCGTGCGCGCCGCCGTCACGCTGCTGGCCGAGCACGGCACTGACACGATGGCGCGCACCCTCCACCGCGCCGGCCCCGCCGCCTTCGGGCCCGACCGCTGGGCGTACTTCCTCGCCGCCTTCACCAGCGTCCTGCGCCTGAAGCCGCGACGCGGGGTGACGACGTCGCCGGACGAGTTCTTCGCCCTGGCCGGCGAACTCGCCGACCGGAGCGAAGCCGGGGAAATCCTGCGGCTGCTGGGCGGCGGCGCCGACCGCGTGGCCCGCTACCGCGCCCGGCTGGCGAGCGACCCGGGGTTCGTCCCGGTGCTCGATCCGCTCGTGCCCGCGGTGATCCGGACCGTCCGGCACTTCAGCGACGGCGGCACCCCGGTCGCTCTCGTCCACGACGAACAGCTCGCCCTGACCGGCGAACGCGTGCTGCAGCTCGAGGCGACGCTCGGGCACCGGCTGGCCGGCGTCCGGTTCGTCGACTCGCGGTCCGACGCCCGCGTGCAGGTCGCCGACTTCCTCGCCGGCGTCGCCCGCCGGATCGCCTCCGACGCGCTCAACGGACGCGGCGACGCCCGGCTGACCGCCCTGCTGGAGTCCTTTGTGGACGTCGACTCCGTCTGGGACGGGGGCTTGGCGGTCTGCGATTTCGCTGACTAAGGTCAGAGAATGGACCCTGACCTGGTCGACGGCGTCCGGCGGTTCAACCGGACGGTCACCCAGCGGATCGGTGCGCTCGACGACGCCTTCCTCGCCCGGTCCCGTCCGCTGGGCGAGGCGCGGGTGCTGTGGGAGATCGGCGCCGGGCGCGACGTCCGTGCGCTGCGGGAACGGCTCGACCTCGACTCCGGCTACCTGAGCAGGCTGCTGCGCGGGCTGGAGCGGGACGGCCTGGTGCGGGTCGAGCCGAGCGCCGCCGACGGCCGCGTCCGCACCGCCCGGCTCACCGAGGCCGGGCAGGCCGAACGCGCGGCCCTCGACCGGCTCTCCGACGACGCGGCCGCCGCGCTCCTCGCGCCGCTGTCCGGCGGGCAGCGCACCCGGCTCGTGACCGCGATGGCCGAGGTCGAGCGGCTCCTGACGGCCTCGGCGGTCGCCGTCGCGCCGTGCCCGCCCGGGCACCCGCACGCCCGGTTCTGCCTGCACGCCTACTTCGAGGAACTGGCCCGGCGGTTCGACGAGGGGTTCGATCCCGGGCGCAGCAGCTCCGCGGCCGACGCCGAGATGACCCCGCCGGCCGGGGTCCTGCTGGTGGCCACGCTGCACGGCGAACCGGTCGGCTGCGGCGCGCTGAAGTTCCACGGCGGCGCGCCCGCCGAGGCCAAGCGGATGTGGGTGGCGCCGTCGGCACGCGGGCTCGGGCTGGGCCGCCGCCTGCTGGCCGAGCTGGAGGCGCACGCGGCCGCCGAAGGCGTGCGGACCGTGCGGCTGGAGACGAACCGCGCGCTCGCCGAAGCAATCGGCCTGTACCGCGCCGCGGGGTATCGCGAAGTCGCGCCGTTCAACGACGAGCACTACGCCCATCACTGGTTCGAGAAGCAGCTACCCCGCCCACGTACGCTGGCGTAGTGCGGACCCGCCCGACCCTGACCTGGACGTCCCCCGACGCGCCGCTGCCCCGGACCTCGAGCCTCGACGAGCTCGCCGACGTCGTCGCGCGGCGGCGGGTCGCCGTGCTCAGCGGGGCCGGCCTGTCGACCGAGTCCGGGATCCCCGACTACCGCGGCGAAACCGGCAGCCTGCGCCGGCACACGCCGATGACCTACGACGAGTTCGTCACCAGCGCCGCGGGCCGGCAGCGGTACTGGGCGCGCAGCCACCTCGGCTGGCGCACCATCGCCCGCGCCGACCCGAACGACGGCCACCGCGCGGTCGCGGCGCTGCGTGACGGCGGGTTCTTCGGCGGCGTCATCACGCAGAACGTCGACGGCCTGCACCAGGCGGCCGGCACCGCGGACGCCGTCGAGCTGCACGGCAGCCTCGACCGCGTGCTCTGCCTGGACTGCCGCCGCACCAGCCCGCGCGCCGAGCTGGACCGGCGGCTGCGGGCGGCGAACCCGGCCTTCGAAGGCGCGGCCACCCGGATCAACCCGGACGGCGACGTCGAGCTGCCCGAGGACGTGGTCCGCCGGTTCACGCCGGTGCCGTGCGCGGACTGCGACGGCGTGCTGAAGCCGGACGTGGTGTTCTTCGGCGAGAACGTGCCACGGCCGCGCGTCGAGCGGTGCTACCGCCTGGTCGACGAGGCCGGCGCGCTGCTGGTGCTGGGCTCTTCGCTGACGGTGATGTCGGGCCTGCGCTTCGTCCGCCACGCGGCGGCCGCGGGCAAGCCGGTGGTGATCGTCAACCACGGCGAGACCCGCGGCGACCGCTACGCCTCGGTCCGGGTCGACCTGCCGCTGGGGCGGGCGCTGACGGACCTGGCCGAGCGCCTGGGCTGCGCCGTCGGCGAAGACCGCGGCCGAACCGCGTGAGCAGCCGGTCCTGCCGCGGTGCGGCCGGCCGGACTCGGCGCCGGTCCGTACCGAGGCGGTGAACGTGGTCGGCGCCCAGCGGGTGGCGCCGCGCGTGAGGCCGACGTAGTCGAGGTTGCCGCGGGTCGGCCCGTCCCGCTCGGCGCGGGAATGCCGCGCGCGGGTTTCGGACGTCGTGAACGAGCCGGCCCGGGCGGGTTGGGGGGAAACGCGCCCGAGCCGGCTCTGCGACGGACCTCCACAGCCGGTCGTTGCTCACAAGACGCGGCGGCCGCCCCGGGCGTTACACCGGCTGCAACCCGTGCCACGACCAGTGCGGCATCGCGAGCCCCGCGGGCACGTCGTCGGCCGGGCCCGGGTACTCGAGCACCTCGGCGACCGCCCACTCCATGTAGGACCGCAGCGCGGCGCGGAACTCCGGGTCGGCGGGCAGGCCGGCGTCGTCGGCGGCCCGCACGAAGCACTCGACGAACCGGCGGCCGAGATCGCTCATGTCGCCGTTGCCGGCGTGCATGCGCAGCATCGCCGAGTGGTCGCTGCAGTCTTCGGAAAACCGCGGCGGGCCGCCCATGACCTCGGCCCAGTACCGGGCCAGCCGTTCGACGTGCTGCGGGTGCTGCCCCGGGTGCGAGAACGGGTGGTTCAGCTCGGGGTCGGCCAGGCAGCGCTCGTGGTGGGCGGCGGCGAGGGCGAGGAACGCGGGGTCGCCGCCGGCGAATTCGTACAGCGTTGGACGCACCCGCCGAGCCTGGCACGTGCCGCCGCCGAACGCCAGGACGTCAGCGCGCCGCCGCGGCCGCGCGCTCGGCTTCGGGAGTGAAGCCGCCGAACGCGTCGACCGCCCGCCGGACGTCCTCGGTCACGAGGTCGTGGTTCAGCGCGCCCGCGGCGGCCGCGCCCTGGGCCGCGGCGATGATGACGGTCGCCCGCGCGTCGATGACGTTCCCGGCCGCCCACACGCCCGGCACGTTCGTCTTCCCGGACGGGTCGACGGCACCCTCTTCGAAGCCGAGCCCGCGCAGCAGCTCGTCGTGCGCCACGGTCCGGGTGCGGACGAACAGCGCCACCCGCGCCACGATCCGCGCGCCCACCTCGATCCCGGTCAGGTGGCCGCCTTCGCGCCGCAGGGCGGTGACGGTCCCGTCGACGACGCGGACCCCCCGCGCGTCGAGCCGTTCACGGTCCTCTTCGGACGGTGGTGCGGTGTGCGCGAAGTAGACGACGTCCGGCGACCACTGCCGCACGAGCAGCGCGTGCTCGACGCTCGCCGGCTCGGTGCCGAGCACGCCGAGCGGCTGGTCGCGGACCTCGTAGCCGTGGCAGTACGGGCAGGTCACCGCGTCGGTGCCCCAGCTTTCGCGCAGGCCCGGGATGTCCGGCAGGTCGTCGTGGACGCCGGTCGCGACCAGGACGCGCCGGGCGGTCAGCTCCCGGCCGCTCGCGAGCCGCGCCGTGAAGCCCGGTTCGAGCCCGTGCACCTGGTCTTCGAGGACCTCGACGCCGTAGCCGGCCAGCTCCTCGCGGCCGATCTTGAGCAGTTCGGACGGCGGCAGGCCGTCGCGGGACAGGAAGCCGTGCATGTGGGACGCCGGGGCGTTGCGGGGCGCGCCGCCGTCGACGACCACGACGCGCCGCCGCGCGCGGCCGAGCATCAGGGCGGCGCTCAGGCCCGCCGCGCCGCCACCCACCACCACGACGTCATAGCTGTTTTCGGTCATGCCGCCACCCTGAACCCGGCTTCGCGGTTCCGACAACAAATGTTGCCGTTTCCGGGACAACGGCGTTTCCTGGGAGCATGACGGACGCCATCACCCAGGCCCTCGCCGACGTCGGCCCCCGGCTCAAGCGGGTCCGCACGCAGCGGCGGGTCACGCTGGCCGACCTATCGGCCGCGACGGGCATCTCGAAGAGCACGCTGTCCCGGCTCGAGTCCGGCCAGCGCAAGCCGAGCCTGGAGCTGCTGCTGCCGATCGCCCAGGCCCACCAGGTGCCGCTGGACGAACTGGTCGGCGCGCCGGAGGTCGGCGACCCCCGCGTCCGCCTGACGGCGCGCCGCTTCCCGCGCGCCAACGGCGCGACGATGACGGTCCTGCCGCTGACCCGCCAGCCCGGCGCGCCCCAGGCTTTCAAGATGATCCTGGAACCGGAGACGGGCGAGCCGGACCCGCAGGTCCACGAGGGCTACGAGTGGCTGTACGTCCTGTCGGGCCGGCTCCGGCTGATCCTGGCCGACCGGGACCTGACCCTGGGCCCCGGCGAGGCGGCGGAGTTCGACACCCGCCTGCCGCACTGGTTCGGCGCGGTCGGGCGGCCCGCGGAAATCCTCAGCCTGTTCGGGAAACAGGGGGAGCGGCTGCACCTGCGGGCCAAGTCCCGTTGACCGCCAGGTGTTGGGTGGTCGGTGAGCCCGGTCCCGGCCGAGAGAAGGTTCAGCCGAGTTCGCGCTGCATCAGCAGGGTGTCGAGCCACCGGCCGTGCTTGAACCCGACGCGCCGCAGCACGCCGGCGTCGGCGAACCCGGCGGCGCGGTGCAGGTTCCACGACGCGGGGCTGCCGGAGTCGACGACTACGGCGATCGCCTGCTTGGCGCCCGCTTCGGCACACTGCTTCAGCAACTCGTCCAGCAGCCGTCGGCCATGGCCGCGGCCGGTGGCTTCGGGGGCGAGGTAGATGGTCGTCTCGACGGAGTGCCGGTAGGCGGGCTTCGGCCGCCACGGCGCGGCGAGCGCGTACCCCTCGACGCTTGTCCCGGCCAGGACGAGGAAGGGCAGCTTGCTCTCGCGGATCTTCGCGCGCCACTGGGCGGCGGTCGGCGGGGTGGTCTCGAAGGTGACGACCGAGCCGGTGACGTACGGCGCGAAGACGGCCGCGATGCCTTCGGCGTCGAACTCGGTGGCCGGCCGGATTTCCGCTATAGTGGACACGATGGTTATTATAGAGGAATGATCGATCCGGTGGTGCTGGGCCGTCGCCTGCACGCCCTGCGGACCGACCGCGGCTCGGCGTTGAGCGCGCTGGCCCGGGAAGCCGGGGTGAGCGTCAGCATGCTGTCGGCCATCGAGCGCGGCGAGAAGACCCCGACGGTGGTCGTGCTGTCCCGCATCGCCGACGGCCTCGGCCTTTCGCTGTCCCGGTTGCTGGCCGACCTGGAGACCGACCGGGTGGTCGTCCGCCGCGCGGCCGAGCAGGACCACGTCGCCGAGCCGGGCGGCTGGCACCGGACGGTGCTGACGCCGGTCGTGCCGGGCGTCAACTTCGAGTGGATCCGCACGACTCTGCCGCCGCGGTGCGACGCGGGAGCTTTCCCGGCCTACGCACCGGGTTCGCACGAGTTCGTCGCGGTGGAGTCGGGCACGTTGTGGCTGGGCGTCGGATCGGCGGGGTACGTGCTGACCGCGGGGGACTCGGTCTACTTTCCCGCGGACGTCACGCATTCGTACGCGAACCGGGGCGACGAGCCGTGCGAGTACCACGTCGCGGCGCTCGTGATGCGGTCGCGCACCGGCGGGGTTCAGTAGCCTCGCGGCCGGCCGAGGACGGCACCGAGTGTCGTCTCGGGAGAAATCCCGCACGCGTAGTCGACCGAGAACCGCATGAGGGGGTTGCCCGCGTCTTGGTTGTGCAGATCCAGTCCGATGCGAAGAACGGCTTCCGCCCGATCCTGAACCGGCAGCCGCAGGTAGTCGTCGCACGTCGAGTCCGCCGAGACCGGCGCGCTCAGAATCCGCGCCACGAAGTACACCCCGATGATCAGGCCGACGACCAGCAGGCCGGCGCCGAGCCGGATGAGCGTGCGGTCGACGTCGCGCTCCGGCGTCGGGGAGAGGCGGCGGGCTCGGGCGATCGAAAGGGCGTCCTGCGCCTGGATTCGCACGAGTGGTGCGTCGTCGAGGTCATTCCGGCTCAGTGCGCTCGAAAGTGCCGGGGCAACGCGCTCGTCGTCGTGGAGCGTGCGCTTCAGCAACGCAGCCGCGTGGTCACGGACGTCGCTGTCGTCGGGATCCCGCCGCAGGGCCCCGATGATCGGCGTATCGATGCCACATGCCGACCTGACCACCGCGACGATCTCGGCCACTGTCTGCGACGCCCGCTCCGAAACCCCGGCTCCCGAGCGGACCGCGCCGAAATGGTCGGCGATGGCGACGACGGTCGCGGTCGCGAGTTCGCTGTGGTCCATGCTGTCGCTCCAAAATCGGCCGGATGACAGCGCCCAGAGTCGGCTGCGGTGCCGCAGGTGTTACGGCAGCCCGGAAAACCGGGTGACACCCCACCTTTCCCGTGACACCCTGCGGATCATGTTCCCCGTGTCCGATAGCGCGACGCTCGCAGGCGTGTCCCTGCCGAGCGCCCTTTCGGCACGGCCGCTTCCGCACGTGACCAGCGGCGCCCGAAGCTGACCCTTCCCCGATTCCGGTCACGGCGCGGAACCGCCGGGGGAGGGTCGGCGCCTTCACCCGGTTTCGCGCGCAGTCCGTTTCCAGCACAGGGAAGAACCATGACCAAGCAGCAGTACGTGCGCACCAAGCCGCACGTCAACATCGGCACGATGGGGCACGTCGACCACGGGAAGACCACCCTCACCGCCGCCATCACCAAGGTCCTCGCCGAGCGCGGCGGACCCAACCGCTACGTCGCCTTCGACCGCATCGACCGCGCGCCGGAGGAGATCGAGCGCGGCATCACCATCACCATCGCGCACGTCGAATACGAGACGCCCACCCGGCACTACGCGCACGTCGACATGCCGGGCCACGCCGACTACGTCAAGAACATGATCACCGGCGCGGCTCAGCTCGACGGTGCCGTGCTGGTCGTCTCGGCCCAGGACGGCGCGATGCCGCAGACGCGCGAGCACGTCGTGCTGGCGCGCCGGATCGGCGTCGAGCACCTCGTGGTGGCGCTCAACAAGGCCGACCTCGCCGACGACGAGGACCTGCTCGACCTGGTCGAGCTCGAAGTCCGCGAGCTGCTGACCCGCTACGGGTTCGACGGCGACGCGGTGCCGGTCGTGCGCGTGTCCGGGCTGCGCGCGCTCGAGGGCGACCCGCTGTGGACGCAGCGGATCCTCGACCTGCTCGCGGCCGTCGACGAGCACGTGCCGATCCCGCCGCGCCGGCTGGACCTGCCGTTCCTGATGCCGATCGAGAACGTCCTGACCATCACCGGCCGCGGCACCGTCGTGACCGGCGCGGTGGAGCAGGGCACCCTCGCGGTCGGCGACGCGGTCGAGGTGATCGGGCTCGGGCCGGCCGTCGCGAGCGTGGCCACCGGGCTCGAGACGTTCGGCAAGCCGATGGAGCGCGCCGAGGCGGGCGACAACGCCGCGGTGCTGCTGCGCGGGGTGAAGCGCGGCGAGGTCCGGCGCGGGCAGGTCGTCTGCCTGCCGGGCAGCGTCCGGCCGCACACGCGGTTCCGCGCGGACGTCCACGTGCTGTCGGCCGCCGAGGGTGGCAGGCGGACGCCGTTCGCGGCGAACTACCGGCCGCAGTTCCACTTCCGCACCAGCGACGTCGTCGGGGTGGTGACCCTCGCCGAGGGCGTCGAGGCGGTCCGGCCGGGTGAGGCGGCGTCGCTGACCGTGGAGCTCGGCCAGCCGGTCGCGCTGAGCCCGGGCCTCGGGTTCGCCATGCGCGAAGGCCGGCTCACGGTGGCGGCGGGCACCGTCCGCGAGGTGCTGGACTGACGAGCGCGGCCCCCACTCTGGTGGGGGCCGCGCTTGACTCATCCGATGAATTGCTCCTAGCCTGATCGTCATCCCGATCCGCCGTCGGGAGCGCCGCGAGGCGCTCCTGCCGTGGCGAGTTAGGGAGCTTGAGTGGACAGAGCGTTGAGCCGCCGTCGTGTCGTCACCTGGGGAGCCGCGGGCGCCGCGCTGCCTTTGATCGGATCTCAGCCCGCCGGGGCGCAGGAACTGTCTCCGGACTACGCGCCGGGCCGGTTCTTCGACGTCACGAAGTTCGGCGCGAAGGGCGACGGGCGCACGATCGACACCGCGGCGATCAACCACGCGATCGACGCCGCCGCGGTCCACGGCGGAACCGTGTACTTCCCGGCCGGGACGTACGCGAGCTATTCGATCCACCTCAAGAGCAACGTCGCGCTCTACCTGGCGGCGAACGCGACGATCCTCGCGGCCGCGCCGGCCGGCGGCCAGGGCTACGACCCAGCCGAGCCGGGCGCGGGCAACCCGTACCAGGACTTCGGGCACAGCCACTGGCACAACAGCCTGATCTGGGGCGAGAACCTGGAGAACGTCACCATCGAGGGCCCGGGCAAGATCGACGGCAAGGGGCTCGTCGCCGGCGGCAGCACGGAGTCCGCGCCGCTCAACGGCAACAAGGCGATCGCGCTCAAGCTGTGCCGCAACGTCGCGCTCCGCGACCTCACGATCGTCAACGGCGGGCACTTCGCGATCCTGCCGACCGGCGTCGACAACTTCCGCATCGACGGCCTCGTCATCGACACCAACCGCGACGGCATCGACATCGACTGCTGCAAGAACGTCCGCATCGCCAACACCACGGTGAACTCGCCGAACGACGACGCGATCGTGCTCAAGAGCTCGTACGCGCTCAACCGGGTGCGGGACACGGAAAACGTGACCATCGACAACTGTTTCGTCAGCGGTTACGACCTCGGCACCCTGCTCGACGGCACGTTCAAGACGTCGTCGTACGGACGCACCGGCCGCGTCAAGTTCGGTACCGAGGCCAACGGCGGGTTCCGCAACATCGCGATCTCGAACGTGGTCTTCGAGTACTGCCGCGGCCTGGCGCTCGAGACGGTCGACGGCGGGTGGCTGGAGGACGTGACGATCACCAACCTGACGATGCGCAAGGTCCAGATGCCGCTGTTCTTGAGGCTGGGCGCGCGGATGCGCGGTCCGGCGGGCATCCCGGTCGGCTTCCTGCGCCGGGTCAGCATCAGCGACGTGACGACGGTCGACGCCGATCCGCGGTACCCGTCGTGCCTCGCGGGCATCCCGGGCCACCCGATCGAGGACGTGAAGCTGAGCAACATCCGCCACCACCTGGCGGGCGGCCTCACCCCGGGCGACGCGGTCCAGAACCCGCCGGAGCTGGAAACCGCTTACCCGGAGCCGTCGATGTTCGGCACGCTGCCGGCGTACGGCTTCTTCATCCGCCACGCGCGCGGAATCAGCCTGGACAATGTGGACGTCCGGTTCGGAGCGTCCGACACGCGCCCGGCGTTCGTCGTCCGCGACGTCGCGGATCTGGACGTGCACCACTGCCGCGCGGACAAGGTGGCCGGCACCCCGACGTTCGTCCTGGACGCCGTGGACGACTTCCGGGTGACCGACGGGCGCCCGGTGGGGGAGGCCACGGTGGCGCACGCGGACCACCAGGAGCTGTGAGGTTCGCCCGTGCTGCGCCGCCTCGCGTCTCGCCGCGGCGCGGTTCAGCAGGTGGCCGCCGGAGAATTCGACCAGTCTCGACGTTCCGCTGACCGGAACGCAAGGCTGTCCTGGCCCGGCGCGGCGGTGCGACGGTCGCAGGCATGGCTCCCGTGAAGGCGGCGATCGTCGGCCCCGGCAACATCGGCACCGATTTGCTGGCGAAGCTGCGACGCAGTGAAGTGATCGAAGTCGGATACATGGTCGGCGTGGTGGAGTCCGACGGGCTCCAGCGCGCCCGCGCGCAGGGGATCGAAGCGTCCGCCGAGGGCGTCGACTGGCTGTTGCGGCAGGATCCCCTGCCGGAGCTGGTGTTCGAGGCGACGTCGGCGAAGGCGCACGCGGCCAACGCCCCGCGGTACGAGGCGGCCGGCATCCACGCGATCGACCTGACCCCGGCGCACCTCGGCCCGATGGTGTGCCCGCCGGTGAACCTCGGCGCGCACCTCGACGCGCCGAACGTCTCGATGATCACCTGCGGCGGGCAGGCCACGATCCCCATGGTGCACGCGGTTTCCCGGGTGACGCCGGTGCCGTACGCGGAGATCGTCGCTTCGGTCGCCTCGCGCGGCGCGGGGCCCGGCACCCGCGCGAACATCGACGAGTTCACGCGCACGACGTCCAGCGCGGTCGCCGAGATCGGCGGCGCCGGGCGGGGCAAGGCGATCATCATCCTCAACCCGGTCGAGCCGCCGATGATCATGCGGGACACCGTGTTCTGCGCGATCGGGCTCGACGCCGACCGCGACGCGATCACCGCGTCGATCCACGAGATGGTCGACGAGGTCCGCGAGTACGTCCCGGGTTACTCGCTGCGTGCCGATCCGCAGTTCGACGACGCGCGGGAGGAGTGGGACGGCAACGCGCGGGTCGGGATCTTCCTCGAGGTCCGCGGCAACGGCGACTACCTGCCGGAGTACGCCGGAAACCTCGACATCATGACCGCCGCGGCCGCCCGGGTGGGCGAGTTGATGGCGCGCGCTATGCAGGAGGTGCCGGCGTGACTCGCCCCAAGTTGAAGCACGACGTCCGGATCGTCGACACGACGTTGCGCGACGGCAGTCACGCGATGGCGCACCGCTTCACCGAGCAGCAGGTGCGCGATACGGTGCGCGCGCTGGACCGCGCCGGCGTCGAGGTGATCGAGGTGACCCACGGCGACGGTCTCGGCGGTTCGTCGTTCACCTACGGCTTTTCCGCCGTCGACGAACTGCAGCTGATCGCCGCGGCGCGCGAAGAGGCGAAGCAGGCGAAGATCGCCGTGCTGCTCGTGCCGGGCATCGGCACGGCGGAGGACCTGCAGCGCGCGTTCGACGCGGGCGCGGAGATGGTGCGGGTGGCGACGCACTGCACCGAAGCCGACGTCTCGCCGCAGCACTTCGGCTTGGCGCGCGAGCTCGGCATGGAGACGGCCGGGTTCCTGATGATGGCGCACCGGACGCCGCCGGAGGACCTCGCGAAGCAGGCGCGGATCATGGTCGACGCGGGCTGCCAGGCGGCCTACGTGACGGACTCGGCGGGCGCGTTGCTGATGCACGAGGCCCGCGCGCGGTTCGAGGCGCTGGTCGCCGAGGTCGGCGACGAAGCCTGGGTCGGCTACCACGGCCACCAGAACCTTTCGCTCGGCGTCGCGAACTCCGTCCTGGCGTACGAGGCCGGGGTCCGCTACGTCGACGGATCGCTGTGCGCGCTCGGCGCGGGTGCGGGCAACTCGCCGACGGAGGTCCTGGCGGCGGTCTTCGATCGGCTGGAGATCGACACGGGCCTGGACGTCGGCGGCCTGCTGGACGCGGCCGAAGAGGTCGTGCGGCCGTACCTGAACCGCTGGCCGAAGATGGACCGCAACGCGATCGTGCAGGGCTGGGCCGGGGTGTACTCGAGCTTCCTGCTGCACGCGGAGCGCGCGGCGGAGCGCTACGGCGTCCCGGCGCAGGCGATCCTGCGCCGCTGCGGCGAACTCGCGCTGGTGGGCGGCCAGGAGGACATGATCATCGACGTCGCGGTGACGCTGGCGGCGGAGGGCTAGGAGCTAACCCGCGAACCGGTCCAGCGCGGCGAGCTTCCAGCCGCGCTTGACGTCGCTCGCGCGGTGGCCGGAGTGGTCGTCGACGAGCAGCTGCGCGCCCGGCCACGCCTCGGCCAGCTCCCACGCCGTCGTCACCGGGCAGCTGAGGTCGAGGCGGCCGTGGATCAGCACGCCCGGGATGCCGGCGAGCCGCCCGGCAGCCCGGATCACCGCGCCTTCATCCAGCCAGCCGGCGTTCGCGTAGTAGTGCGTCGTGAGGCGGACGAACGCGAGCGTGGCCGCGTCGACCGGTTCGTCGCGGACCGGCGGAGCGCCGGGCTCGAGGGACAGCACGACGTTCTCCCACCGCCACCACGCCGCCGCGGCCCGGTCGCGGACCGCCGGGTCGGGGTCGGCCATCAGCCGCGCGTACGCGGCGACGTCGTCCTCGGCGCCCAAGCTGAAGCGCGCCCATTCTTCGGGGAAGAAGCGGCCCACGCCGCGGTAGAGCCAGTCGATCTCCGAGCGGCGCGTCGTGCTGATCGCGCTGACCACGATCTCGGTGACGCGCTCGGGGAAGCGTTCGGCGTACACGAGCGCGAGCGTTGTGCCCCACGAGCCGCCGGTCACCAGCCAGCGGTCGATCCCGAGGTGGTCGCGCAGCTTCTCCAGGTCGGCCACCAGGTGGTCGGTCGTGTTGTCGCGCAACGACGTCGTCGCGTGCGGCAGGCTCCGGCCGCAGCCGCGCTGGTCGAGCAGGACGACCCGGTAGCGGGCGGGGTCGAACATCCGCCGCATGCCCGGCGCGCTGCCCTGGCCCGGCCCGCCGTGCAGGACGACCGCGGGCTTGCCGCCGGGATTCCCGCTGGTCTCCCAGTGGATCCGGTGCCCGTCGCCGACGTCGAGGAGCCCGGGGTCGTAGGGCTCGTTCAGCGGGTACATCTCGGGCATCGCGGGTGGCCGCCTTCGGTCAATGTCCGGAACCGACCGGTCCGGACGCGCCGGACCGCCGTCAGAATCGGTCCGGCCGGTGATCATGCCGGATCGCACCCACATCTTCCGAGGGGATTTCGATGAAACGCAGGATCTTCGCCGCGGCCGTGGCCTGCGCGGCCACGTTCGCGGGGCTGCTCGGCGCCGCTCCGGCGGCGCAGGCGGTGACGTCGGTGACGTTCACGCCGCGCACGGTGACCTCGCCGCACGACACCCAGTACGTCGCGTCGCTGGGCTCGGTGCAGCTGGCCATGACGGCGGGCCAGACCGCGTACGTCTACTCGACGCTGCGGGCGAACAACGCGTCGAACACGACGTTGATCGACAACGAGGTCCGCTGCTCGAGCACCAGCGGCTGGACGAAGAACGAAGTGCTCGGGCAGAACGTCCTGATCGCGAGCGCGAACGCCCCGGCGTCGCTGCGGGACATCGGCGTCACGACCCGCTTCCTGGTGCACCCGGGCGCGGCCGGCACCGTCACCTGCACGACCTACCTGCGCAGCGCGAACCTCGGGCTGGGGAACTCGACCGTGCGGCTGGTGAGCGGCGAGCTGAAGTTCGCGGACACCAGCGTCGCGAACACGACGGCGGGCACGCCGCCGCAGGCCGACGACGGGGACACGCCGCCCGGCCGCGTCCTCGGCCTCGACTCGTCGGCGAAGACGGTCCGCGAGCCGGCGACCGAGATCTTCGAGACGGCGCCGGTGACCGGGCTCAGCGTGTTCGGCGATCTGGAACTGATGGCGTGCTACCCGGAACCGGCGGGCTACGACTGCCCGGTCAACGAGATGACGGCGCGGGTGACCCTGTTCGTCAACCAGTGGAAGGCCGACGGCACGCTCTGCAAGTCGGACTCGTCGGCGAGCGTGACGGCGGTCGTCCGCCGCGACGTCCACCACCTGGTCGTCCCGCTCAACACGCACTTCGCGGCGGCGACCGGCAACGGCTGCGTGCCCAAGTTCAACTTCTACGTGAAGACGGACTGGGTGAGCGGGTCGACGGGCGCGGTGCAGCTGGCGGCGAGCGGCCTGCCCGACGCGGCCGGATCGACGTCGACGCACAACGACGCGATGAGCCACGCCTTCGCGGTCGCCTACTGAGGTCCCCCGGGGGTGCGCCGGTGTGGCGCGCCCCCACGCCGGTGTCAGGCGGGTGCGCCGAACCACTGGCGCAGCGCGGCTTCCATACCGGTCGTCGCGCCGTCCTCACGGGCCCACGCGACGTAGCTGTCCGGCCGGATCAGGACGCTCGTCAGGGACGGCTCGCTGACGCACTTCGCGGTCAGCACGTTCACGCGGCCGGCCCAGCCGCTCGCCGTCGCGCGCAGGCCGGGGTTCTCGGCGAGGTCGAGCAGGAGCGCCTTGCCGTCCTGGAGGTGCTCGCCGAGACGGGTGCCGTCGGCGAACGCGAAGTCCGGCGCGCCGCGGCCGGTGAGGTCGTGCTCGCCCTCGATCGGGTACCGGTGCAGGACGCCCGAGAGTTTCTTGGCCAGGTACGTCGCGCCGTCGTCGGTGCGCAGCAGGTCGGTGACGACCTGGCGCAGCGCCTTCGTGCGGACGTCGCTGCGCATCAGCGCGACCTGCGCGCGGGTCCACTCGAGGACCCACTCGCCGATCGGGTGCCGTTCGGTCGTGTAGGTGTCGAGCAGGCCGTCGGGTGCCCAGCCGTGGATGGTCGCGGCGAGCTTCCAGCCGAGGTTGACGGCGTCGCCGATGCCGAGGTTGAGCCCCTGCCCGCCGAAGGGGGAGTGGACGTGCGCGGCGTCGCCCGCGAGGAGCACGCGGCCCTGGCGGTAGGTGGTCGCCTGCCGCGCGTTGTCGGTGAAGCGCGTCGCGCTGTGGACCTCGGTCACCCGGACGTCCGCGCCGGAGACCCGGCGGAAGCTGTCCTCGAGTTCCTGCGCGGTGACCGGTGTGTCGCGGTCCGCGGGCGGCCCGTCGAACTCGACGGTGAGCATCCGGCCGGGCATCGGCCCGTGGACGTAGAGGCCGCCGTTGCCGTGCTGCCAGCCGCTGGGGAGTGCGTCGGTGCCGGTGAGCTCGGCGAGCGCCTGCCGCCCGGTCACGGCGGGATCGGTGCCGGGGAAGGCGAACCGGGCGTGCTTGCGGACGAAGCTGCGGCCGCCGTCCGCCCCGACGAGCCACCCGGCCCTCAGTGCGGTCCGGTCGTCGAGTCGCACGGTGACGCCGTCGTCGTCGGCGTCGAACCCGATCACCTCGACGCCCCGCCGGATCTCCACCCCGAGTTCGGCGGCGCGTGCGGCGAGGACCGCCTCGACGGCCTGCTGCTGGATCACGACGACGTTGGCGGCGGGCCCGACGTCGCGGAAGGCGGGATCACCGAAGTCGACCCCGTTCGAAGCGACCATGATCCCGGCGAAGTGCCCGACGGGAATCGCAGGCTTCGGGCCGTCCCCACCACCGCCGCGCGACTTCAGGAACGCTTCGATCTGCTTGGCGTTCTGCTGCACGATTTCGTCCACCGCGGGCAGCAGGCCACGGCGGTAGAAGGCCTCGGCGGTCGTCAGGTTGACCGACCCGGCCTTGATCGTCAGGTCCGGTTCGGCCAGCCGCTCGACGACCAGCACGGCCACGTTCTCGAGCCGGAGTTCGCAGGCCAGCATCAACCCGACCGGTCCGCCCCCGGAGATCACCACATCCCAGTTCATGGCTCCGATGATGCCGCGAAACTTGTACCGAGTCAAACTTTGGGCTCGGTCTATACTCGGGCGCATGGCGGATCCCGGACTGCGCGAGCGCAAGAAGCAGGCGACGCGCCTGCTGATCTCGAACGTCGCGACCGGCCTCTTCATCGAGCGCGGCTTCGAGGAGGTGACGGTGGCCGAGATCGCCGAGGCGGCGGGAGTGTCGAAGATGACGGTCTTCAACTACTTCCCGCGCAAGGAGGATCTCTTCCTGGACCGCCACGCGGATCGGCTCGCCGAGCTGACTTCGGTGGTCCGCGACCGCACCGCCGGGCAGTCGGCTGGTGCCGCGCTGCGTGCGCATCAGCACTCGCTGCTGGCTTCCGGCCATCCTCTGTCGGGGGCCATCGCGGGTGGGCCCGGGTTCTGGTGGGTGCTGACGTCGAGCCCGGCGCTGACGGCGCGGTGGTACGAGCAGGAGCGGGAGATCGCGGAGGCGTTCACGGAGGTGTTCGTCGCCGAGACGGGCGACGCGTTCCGCTCCCGCATGGTGGCGGGCCTGCTGACGACCGCGATCACGACGGTGTTCTCCCACGCGATGGGCCGCATCATGGCGGGTGACGACGTCGAGCTGGTCCGGCGGGAGCAGGCCGCGGTGATCGATCAGGCGTTTGACCTGGTGGAACAAGGAGTGGGCGACTTCCCGGCGCCGCCCGGCTGAGTTCTCAGCGGAGGGCGTCCTTCGCGCCCGCGGCCACTGCTTCCGCCACGGCCGCCAAAGCCGGGGAGTCCAGCTTCCACTGCTGCCAATGCAGCGGTACGTCCAGGGGGCGATCGGGAGCCAGGTCCACCAGGGCGTCGCCTCGGGACGCCGCTTGGATTTCCGGGACCATGCCCCAGCCGAGGCCTGCCGCCACCGCGTCGACGAACGACTCCGATGCCGGAATGTGGTGGCGGACCAGCGTGAAGTTCCGGCGGCGCGTCAGTGCTCGCAGGAAGCGGTCCTGGAGATCGTCCTTGCGGTCGAACATGATCACCGGTGCGTTCGGAAGTGACGCAGACAGGGGAGAAGCCAGCCGTTGGGCGAGGAACGCCGGGGACGCCATCGCTCGGTAGCGCATGCGGCCCAGGCGGACCGACGTGCAGCCCTGGACCGGTTGCGGTGAAGCTGTCACCGCGGCCATCACCAGGCCCTCGCGCAGGAGCGCTGCCGTGTGGTCCTGGTCTTCTCGTTGCAGGTCGAAGCAGATCGAGAGGGACGACGGCAGGCGCGCCAGGGACCGGAGGAACCAGGTCGCCAGGGAGTCCGCGTTGACCGCGATCGAGACGGTGCGTGTCGGCGAGTCCAGGCCCAGCTCGGCGAGGGCGTCCTGCTCCAGCTGCGCCAGCGAGCGCGCGAACCGGATCAGGACCTGGCCGGAGGCGGTCAGGGAGATCGGCTTGGTGCGCAGGAGCAACACGCGGCCGGTGCGCTGCTCCAGGGCCTTGATCCGCTGGCTGACCGCCGACGGCGTCACGTGCAGGACTGCCGCCGCCGCGTCGAAGCTTTGCTCGTCCACTACGGCCAGCAGGGTCCTGATCTGGTCGAGTGGGAGATCGGACATCACGAGCGCTAATGTTACGTAAGAATCTTTAGCTGGATTGATCCGGCCGGGCGGCCATACCGTCGACGGCGTGCTTGCGCTGCTCCTCGCCGGGTTCGGGACCGGCCTCTCGCTCATCATCGCCATCGGGTCACAAAACGCCTTCCTGCTGCAGCAGGGGCTGCGCGGGGGCGCGGTCGCGCCGCTGGTCGTGATCTGCGCGGTGTCCGACTTGGTGCTTATCGGGCTGGGGGTCAGCGGGATCGGCGCCGTGCTCGAGCGGTGGCCGACGGCGATCGGGGTGATCGCCGTCGGGGGCGGGATCTTCCTGCTCGGCTACGGCGCGCTCGCCGCGCGGCGGGTGTTCCGGCCCTCGGTGATGACCATCGGCGAAGGACGGACGCCGCTGCGCAAGGCCGTGCTGGCCTGCGTCGCCTTCACCTGGCTCAACCCGCACGTCTACCTCGACACCGTGCTGCTGCTCGGCTCGGTCGCGGTCGCTCACGGCGACGGGCGCTGGCTGTTCGGGCTCGGGGCCGGCATCGCCAGCGCCGTCTGGTTCAGCGCACTGGGGTTCGGGGCGCGGCGGCTCGCCGGGGTGTTCGCGAAACCCGTCGCCTGGCGGGTGCTCGACGTTCTCATCGCCGTCACGATGACCGGCCTCGGCGCCACCATGCTCCTGAGCCACCGGTGATTCACCAGAGCTGCCCGCGCTCCGACGCCGGCGGGCGCTCCAGCTCCAGCAGGAACTGCTTGCGCTTCACCCCGCCCGCGTACCCCGTCAGTTTCCCGTTCTTGCCGACGACCCGGTGGCACGCCACCAGGATGCTCACCGGGTTCCGCCCGACCGCCGCGCCGACCTCGTGCGGCAGACCGCCGACCGCCTTCGCGAGGTCGCCGTACGTCGCTGTCGAGCCGTAGGGGATCTTCGCGATCTCCGCCCAGACTGCCCGATCGAACTCCGGGCCGTCGGCCCGCGTCGGCACGTCGAACTCCGTGCGCTGTCCGGCGAAGTACTCCTTCACCTGGCGAACGGCTTCCGGGAACGCCGAGTCGTCGCGCGGGCCGAACGTGGCCCGGTCCGGCCGGGTCCAGTGGTGCGGGAAGTACAAGCCGGTCACCACGTCGCCGGTGCCGACCAGGGTGAGCTCGCCGATCGGCGAGTCGGTGATCGTGTGCTTCATCGGTCCTCCCAGGTGCTGCCGTCCGGCCGCGCGCCGCGCAGGCCGGGCAGCGGGAATGCTTCGAGTGCCGCTGTGCCGACCGTCCGATGTGGACGCCACGACGTCGACGTCCGCAGCCGCCGCGCCATGCCGGCCCAGCCGGCCGGGGTGGCGCTGACGACCCAGACGTCCGGGTCCGGCGCCGCAAACCGCCGGGCTGGGCGCAGCCACGACGCCGCCGTCTCCGGCCACGTCACCGTCGCCAGCACGAGGCCGCCCCACGCCGCGGCGATCCGCTCGCCGTCGGCTCGCGATACTGGGTCGGCTGCGGTGCCGAGCACGATGTGCCGTGCCCCGCCGATCAAGCCGACGAGTGCTTCGAGCTCCGCGTCGGTCATGCCGCGTCGTGGAAGACCAGGCCCAGGGTGTGCCGGCGGCCCGAACGGACCGCCGAAACGCCGTGGCGCACCGGCGCCGCCGACCAGCCGCGGGCCGAGCGGACCGGGCGGTCGCGGGTGGTGAACACCAGGCCGCGGCCCTGCGGGACGAGTGTCGCGGTGCCACGGGACTGCGCTCGTGGCCGCTGCTCGACCAGCAGGAACTCGCCGCCGGTGTGGTCGGTGCCCGGGTCGTTGAGATTGATCACGACCTGCAGCGGGAACACCTTGTCGCCGTAGAGGTCGCGGTGCAGGGCGTTCCACCCGCCGGTTTCGTAGCGCAGCAGGATCGGGGTCGGCCGCCGCTGCCCGGCGTCGTGGCAGACGGCCAGCCATTCGTCCAAAGTGGACGGCCAGGCCGCCTCACGGCCGAGACGGGCGGACCAGTCCCGCGCGATCGGCAGCAGCCGCGGGTAGAGCGCTTGCCGCAGGCGCTCCACGGGTTCCGGGAACGGTGCCGCGAAGTAGTGGTAGTCGCCGTTGTCCCCGAAGCGGTGGCGCCGCAGGTTGACTGTCGCGCGGAAGTGCTCCGGCTGGTCCCACAGCGCGATGAGCTTCGCGCACTCGGCAGGGGTCAGCAGCGGCGGCAGGAGTGCGCAGCCGTAGTCGTCGACCTCGGCGGCCACCGCTTCCCAGTCGGCCGCGGCAACGCGCTTTTCGAAAGTGCTCATACCCGGTAGACGTCCTGGTGGGACCAAACGTGAGATCGATCCGGCGAGAAGATTTCGCCGGGGTCTCCCCGGAAGCTCAGGCCGCTTCCATCGTCAGCAGGATCCGCTTGGCTTCCTCGCCGCCCGCGTACTGGCCGAACGAACCGTCCGACCGGACCACTCGGTGGCACGGCACCACCACCGGCAGCGGGTTGAGCGCGCACGCCGTGCCGACCGCGCGGACCGCCTTGGGGCTGCCCGCGGCCGCCGCGACCTGGGCGTAGCTTTCCGTGTGGCCGTAGCCGATCTCGGGCAGGTGCTCCAGGACCGACAGGCGGAACCCCCGGGCCAGGCGGAAGTCGAGCGGGACGTCGAACGCCCGCCGTCCGCCGGTGAAGTACTCGTCGAGCTGGCGGGTGACCTGGTCGAGGCGGGACGGCGCGCGGAGGATGCGCGGGCTGATCGCGGCCGCGAGCTCGGCCAGCACCGCGTCGTGGTCCTGGCGGGCGAAGGCCACCTTGACCAGCCCCTGCGCGGTCGCGGCCAGGAGCAGGGAGCCGATCGGGGTGTCGAGCGTGCGGTAGGCGACGTCCAGCAGGCCCTCGCGCTCGGCGGCGGCGGTGAGGCGCTCGTGCATGCGGTCCGGCAGGACCTCGTAGGCCACCGGGAACGACGAGATGACGTCGATCATGAGTGCGCTCCTTCCAGGGGGTAGACGGCTCGCAGGGCCTTGACGCCGTCGGCGGCCGCGCGGCGGGCGGCGTCCGCGGTGCCTCCGGTGATCTCCGCGATCTCGCGGTAGGGCAGCCCGGCCAGGTAGTGATAGGCGACCGCGGCACGCTGCTTGTCCGGCAGCTTCGCCAGCGCGTCCCACAGGTCGCCGTTCCACGGGTCGGCGCGGCCGGGCCGGTCCGGGATCTCGCCGACCGGCACCGGGCGGCGTGCCTGCGCGCGGGTGACGTCGACGGCCTTGCGGTGCGCGATCGTGACGAGCCACGCCTGGACGTTCGCCCCGGCGGGCAGCTCCGGGTACGCCTTGAGGGCGGCGAGAAAGGTCTCCGACCAGGCGTCTTCGGCGTCGGCCGGGCCGAGCACGGCCCGGCAGACCCGGAGGACCATCGGCCCGTGCTCGGCCACGATCTGCTCGAACGGTTTCACGGTCACACCCTGTAGACGCGCGGCGGCACCGGAACGTGAGGTCACGTCCGGGTGGTGCCCGTGACGACGGTGGCGCCCAGCTCGTCGGCATCGTGCACGCGCGGGATCAGCCCGGCCGCGGTGAAGATCCCGGCCAGGACCGGCGCCTGCCGGTCACTCGATTCCACCAGCAGGGTCCCGCCCGGCGCGAGCCAGTGCGGCGCGCCCGCGGCGACGCGCCGGGCGAGGTCGAGGCCGTCCGGGCCGCCGTCGAGCGCGACGCGGGGTTCGTGCAGGCGTGCCTCCGGCGGCATGGTCGCAACGGCGTCCGAAGGGACGTACGGAACGTTGGCCATGAGGACGTCGACCCGGCCGCGCAGCGACGACGGCAGCGCGTCGTAGAGGTCGCCCTGGTGGACGTGGGCGTCCGGGAGGTTAACGCGGGCGCAGGCGACGGACGCGGCGTCGACGTCGGCCGCGTGCAGCTCACGCGGGCGCAGCGCGGCGGCGAACGCCGCACCCAGCGCGCCCGAGCCGCAGCACAGGTCGAGCACCACCGGATCGGGCGGGGCGAGCGAGACGGCGACGTCGACCAGGAACTCGGTGCGGTGCCGCGGCACGAACACGCCGGGCCGCACGGAGATCCGCAGGCCGTGGAACTCCGCCCAGCCGAGCAGCTGCTCCAGCGGCAACCCGGCGACGCGCCGGTCCACCAGTGCGTCGAGTTCGGCGGGGGTCGCGGCGGCGGCGACCAGCAGGTCCGCCTCGTCCTCGGCGAAGACGCAGCCCGCCGCGCGCAGGCGCGAGACGACCGGTGAAATGTCCACTGGGGAATCAGGTTACCTGCACCGCATCCCCGACGTTCAGGCCGTCGAAGAAGGCCGCCGAGTCGGCCTCGGTGAGGTGGACGCAGCCGTGCGACGGCGCGTCGAGCGGCCCGGCGTGGAAGGCGATGCCGCCGGCGGCGAAGAACACCGAGTTGGGCATGTCGGTGCCGTAGACGCTGCTGGTGTGCTCGCGGTCCTTCCAAACGACGTGGAACGACCCGGCCGGGGTCGCCTGGTCCGGCGGCCCGAACCCGGCCGGGACCGGGCCGCGCACGACCTTGCCGTCCCGCAGCAGCCAGGCCATCCGGTCCGCCAGGCTCACGCACGCGCCGGTCGTGACGGCGCACGGCGGGGCCGGTGGTGGCGGTGGCGGCGGTGTCGTCGTCGTGGTCGGCGGGGTGGTGCGGACGAGCGGCGCCGGTTCCGCGATCAGGCTCGGCGTCGTGGTGCGCGGTGCCGCGCACGACGCCGTGACCAGCGTCAACGCCAGTAGGGCCAGCACTCCGAAGCCGCGCATCCCGCTTCCCCTCGCCGAAGGTTCTCCCGGTGAGCAGTACGGGTGAGCGGCCCCGGAGGTTGCGCCGGTCGTGCAAGGTCGAGGACGTCGGCACGCACGCCGCCGGTGGCCACGAAGACGGCACGGGCGGATAGGGCAGGATGTCCGGATGACCCCGCGTCGTGCGCTCGGAGCCGTTCTCGCCGCCCTCACCGGGCTCGTCGTCCTCGCCGGGCCGGCTTCGGCCCACACCGAGCTGACCTCCAGCTCGCCCGCCGAAGGCGCCGCCCTCGCCGCCGCGCCGACCGAGGTCCGGCTCACCTTCGCAGAGCCCGTCACGCTGCCGCCGGAGGCCGTCAAGGTCACCGGCCGCGACGGCACCGCCTGGACGGTCGGCACGCCCACCGTGGCCGGGGCGGTCGTGACCGCGCCGGTGACGCCGTCCGGACCGGCCCAGGCCTACACGCTGACCTGGAAGGTGATCGCGAAGGACGGCGACAACGTCACCGGCACCCTGCACTTCACCCTCGCGGCCGCGGCGTCGAGCCCGGCGGCCACCGCGCGCGAGCAGGCCCCCACCGCCCCGACCGCGGTGGACACCACCGGCATCCCCGGCTGGATCTGGCTCGTCGTCACGGTCGTCGGCCTGCTCGCGGTGATCGTCGTCGGCCTGCGGCAGCTGCGGGGCCGCGGGAAGGACTGAGCTACTCCTGCGGGACCGTCACGACCCACCGCTCGGGCCGGCGCCGCAGGTAGCCCCACCAGTACAGCGCCGACACCAGCAGCACCCCGGCGGTGATGCCGAGGTCGAGCGCGCTCTGCTCGACCAGGACGTAGGCCAGCGCCGCGACGGCGAGCACCGGCACCACCGGCCAGGCCGGCATCCGCCAGACGTGCGGCTTCCGGTGCGCCGCCCGGCGCCCCCGCAGCGCGGCGGCCGCGACGCTCAGGTAAAGCGCGACGACGGCGACCCCGGTGACGCCGCTGAGCGTGTCCACCGGCACGAAGCAGAGGACGGCTTCGGACAGCCCGACCACGAGCGTCGCGACCCACGGCGCGCCGAACCGCTCGCTCACCACGCTCATCGCGCGGTTCACCGGCGTCGGCCACGCCTGGTCGCGCGCGGACGCGTAGAGCACGCGCGAGTTCTGGATGACCATGACGATCACCGCGTTCACGATCGCCGCGGCGATGCACAGGCTGATCGCGACGCCGACCGCGGAATTGCTCCAGCCGGTCACCAGCTCGGTGAGGTCGACGCCGGCGAGCGCGGCCGCGTCCGGCACCGCGAGGGTGATCGCGACGACCGGGACGAGGATGACCAGTGCGCTGATCCCGAGCGTCCAGAACACCGTGCGGGCGACGGTCTTGCGCGGCTCGCGCATCTCCTCGGCGAGGTAGACGGCGGTGCTGAACCCCTGCACGACGAACAGCGCGACGGCGAGCCCGGCGACGACCGCGATCAGGCCGATCCCGCTGGTGCCCAGGCTCGGCTTGAGCAGCACGGCCGGGTTCTGCGTGGTGTGGGTGAACCCGAGCAGCGACACGACGAAGATCGCGACGACCTCGATGACCAGGAAGATCCCGGTGATCCAGGCGTTGGAGCGCAGGTTCAGCAGGCCCATCACGGTGGACGCGAGCATCACGAGCGCTCCGGCGACCGACGGGTCGACGTCGGCGACGGCGGCCACGTAGTCGGCGACGCCGATCGCGATGATCGGCGGGACCACGAGGATCACGATGAACGACAGCATGAACGTCAGCCAGCCGGCGAACCGGTTCGCCACCGTCGTCACCATCGCGTACTCGCCGCCCGCGCTCGGCACCAGCGTGCCGAGTTCGGAGTAGCAGAACGCGATCCCGACGCAGAGCAGCACCGCGAGGGCGATGGCGAGCGCGGTGCCGGTGCCGAGGTCGGCGAACAACGGGGGCACGAGAACGAACAGCGACGACGCGGGCGTCACGCAACTGAGCGTGAGCAGGGTGCCGCCGCCGACGCCGATGGACCGGGTCAGCGCGCGGGTCTGCTTCGCGCCGGTGGTCGCGGCGACGTCGGGCGGGGCGGGAGTGCGGGGCATGGGCGTTCCTCCGGCCTGGGGCAAGGTGCGACGGATGGAACAGCACCGATTCGGTGTTGTCAACGTCACGAAGACGACTGAAATCGTTGCCCTGGACGATCGCAGCCTTCGGATTCAGTCACTCTGCGTGAACAGGGTGCCGCGTTTGCCCCAGGTCGCCCGGGTCGGGGATGATCCGGGGCGTGAGCAGCCAGGACACCCCGAACCGGCCCGCGCCGCCGGTGCTCGACGACATCTCCCGGCAGATCATCGCGCAGCTGCAGGAGGACGGCCGGCGCGCCTACGCGACGATCGGCAAGGCGGTCGGCCTGTCCGAGGCGGCCGTCCGGCAGCGGGTGCAGCGGCTGTCCGACTCCGGCGTCATCCAGATCGTCGCCGTGTCGGATCCCTTGCAGGTCGGGCTGTTCCGGCAGGCGATGATCGCGATCACCGTCGAAGGTCCCCTGGAACCGGTGGGCGACGCGCTGGCCGAGATGGACGAGATCGCGTACGTGATCCTCTGCGCCGGGCGCTACGACCTGCTCTGCGAGGCCGTCTGCGCCGACGACGAGGCACTGCTCCAGCTGATCTCGACGCGGATCCGCGCGCTGCCGGGCGTCCGGCACGCGGAGGCGATGGTGTACCTCAAGCTGCGGAAACAGACCTATCAGTGGGGCTCTCGCTGAGGGTGACGACTAAATCCGAAGGTTCACCGGACAAACTGACCATGGATTAGTTGTCACGATTCGTCTGGACGACTGAATCGCTTGCGCAGCGGGTCCGGCGCATGCGATAACCGAGACATGACCACACCCGCCGACCTCGCCCAGGCCGCCCGCGACAACCTCTGGATGCACTTCACCCGCCACTCCGCCTTCGACGAGTCCGAAGTCCCGGTGATCGTGCGCGGCGAAGGCGCGTACATCTGGGACTCCCGCGGGAAGCGCTACCTCGACGGGCTCGCCGGCCTGTTCGCCGTGCAGGTCGGCCACGGCCGCGAGGAGCTCGCCGAAGCCGCCGCCCGGCAGACGAAGCAGCTCGCGTACTTCCCGCTCTGGGGCCACGCGCACCCGACGGCGATCGAACTGGCCGCACGGCTCGCTTCCGCGGCTCCCGGCGACCTAAACCGCGTGTTCTTCACGGTCAGCGGCGGCGAGTCCGTCGAGACGGCCTGGAAGCTCGCCAAGCAGTACTTCAAGCTCGTCGGGAAACCCACCAAGCACAAGGTGATCAGCCGCGCGCTGGCCTACCACGGCACGTCCCAGGGCGCGCTGTCCATCACCGGCATCCCCGGCGCGAAGGCCGACTTCGAGCCGCTGGTGCCGAGCACCCTGCGCGTGCCGAACACGAACTTCTACCGCGCGCCCGAGCACGCCGACGACTACGAGGCCTACGGGCGCTGGGCCGCCGACCAGATCGAGCAGGCCATCGAGTTCGAGGGCGCCGACACGGTCGCCGCGGTGTTCCTCGAGCCGGTGCAGAACACGGGTGGCTGCTTCGTGCCGCCGCCGGGCTACTTCGCGCGGGTGCGGGAGATCTGCGACCAGCACGACGTGCTGCTGGTGTCCGACGAGGTGATCTGCGCCTTCGGCCGCGTCGGGTACGACTTCGCCGCCAAGCGCTACGGCTACCAGCCGGACATCATCACCACGGCGAAGGGCCTGACGTCCGGGTACGCGCCGCTGGGCGCGGTGCTGGCTTCGGAGCGGTTGATGGAGCCGTTCACGCGGGGCGAGACGACGTTCATGCACGGGTCGACCTACGGCGGGCACCCGGTGTCGTGCGCGGTGGCGCTGGCCAACCTCGACGTGGTCGAGCGTGAGGGGCTGTACGACCACGTGCTCTCCCGGGAGGACGCGTTCCGGTCCACTTTGGACAAGCTGACCGACCTGCCGATCGTCGGCGACGTCCGGGGCGCGGGATTCTTCTACGGCATCGAGCTGGTGAAGGACAAGACGACCAAGGAGACGTTCAGCGCCGCGGAATCCGAGCGGGTGCTGCGCGGGTTCCTGTCGGACGCCTTGTTCGAGGCCGGGCTGTACTGCCGCGCCGACGACCGGGCCGAGCCCGTCGTGCAGCTGTCGCCGCCGCTGATCTGCGACCAGGCGCAGTTCGACGAGATGGAGCAGATCCTGCGGGACACGCTCACTCAGGCCTGGAAACTGCTGTAGGGCGCGCCTCCGGCCCCCGGTGTCCAGGCTAGCGGAGGGCACCGACAGTTCCGGGCGTTGGCCCGAAAGGGCGGGGAATCCCGGGTTCCCCGCCCTGGCGCGGGTTTCTGGGTACCGTGGACCGCGGGGGACCGGGGGAGCGGCCGGTGACCGGGCCGCCCGTGTCCGCGCCGACCGGCCGCGCACCCGGGAGGAGAACCCGATGACCGCGACCACGGGCACCCCGCGCCTGCCGTTCGAGCGGCCGACCGTCCTGGAGATCGCCCCGCTCTTCGAGGTGCTGCGCCGGCAGGGACCGGTCGTGGCGGTGACCACGCCGACCGGCGACCCGGCCTGGCTGGTCACCGGGTTCGAGGAGGTCCGCGCGGTCTTCACCGACCCGCGCTTCGGCCGCTCGCACCCGGCGCCGGAAACCGCGTCCGCGCTGTCGGACGCGGCGATCCTCAGCCGGCCGCAGGGCGACCACGAAACCGAGCACGTCGAGCACGCGCGGATGCGGAAGCTGCTCGTGCCCGCCTTCTCCGCCAACCGGATCCGGCGGCTCGCCGGCTACGTCCAGGAGCTGGCCGACGGCTGCTACGACGCCATGGCGCGCGCCCGGCGCGCGGACGAGCCGGTCGACCTGCACGAGCTGCTCTCGTTCCCGTTGCCGGTGCTGGTGATCTGCGAGCTGCTCGGCGTCCCCTACGAAGACCGCGCCACGTTCCGGGTGCTGTCCGAGCGGATGGGCCGGATGGACATCGGCACCGGCGCGGACGCCGCGCTCGACGAGTTCGCCGCCTACATGGGCGCCCTCGCGGCGGCCAAACGGCGCGACCCCGGCCACGACGTCGTCTCGGACCTGGTCCGGGCGCAGGCCGACGACCCGGCGTTCACCGACGACGACCTCGCCCGCCTCGCCGCCGGCCTGCTGTTCGCCGGCCACGAGACGACGTCCAACCGGATCGACCTCGGCGTCCTGTACCTGCTCACCGACCTCGCGCGCCGCGACGCGCTGGCCGCCGACCCCGAGGGCCGGACGCACGGCGTCGTCGAGGAGATCCTGCGGCTGTCCGCCCCGGGCGGCCTCGGTATCCTGCGGTACGCGCACGACGACGTCGAGCTCGGCGGGGTTCAGGTCGCCCGCGGGGACGCGGTCGTCCTGTCGCTGGCGGCGGCGAACCGGGACTCGTCGGTGTTTCCCGCCGCCGCCGAGTTCGACCCCGAGCGCAAGCCGAATTCGCACGTGGCGTTCGCTTACGGCGGCTGGTTCTGCATCGGCGCGAGCCTCGCCCGCACGGAACTGCGCGTCGTGTTCGGCTCGCTTTTCCGCCGGTTCCCGGGGCTGCGGCTGGCGGTGCCGGCCGGGGAGCTGGCGATCCGGACGAACCGGGTCACCGGGGGAGTGGACCGCGTGCCGGTCCTCTGGTAGACCTGCGGCGGCCACGACGGGAGGAAAACGTGACCCTGTGGGACAGGCTGGCGATGGACGACAAGCTCGTCAAGGTGCTGAAGGAGATCCCGCCGGGGCCGGACGCGCCGGAGTTCGGCCCGGCGTACGTCACGATCCACCAGCTGGCCGTCGAGCTCGACCAGCGGTTCCCCGAGGTCCGCAAGCAGCTGGACGTACCCCTCGGCGGCGGCTCGACCCGGCACGCGGGGCTGGTGGAGCTGCTGGGCAAGGAGCTGGTCGACAAGATCAAGCGCTACGGCGACGTGTACCCGATCGAAGCGGCGCAGCTGTCCTCGGTGCGGTTCCGCGAGCTGCGCCTGCGCGGCCCGGGCGGGCGTGACCTGGTGGGCGCGTCACGCACCGACCTGCCGCTGATCCGCCTGCGGCCCCAGGACTGAGCGTGCTGCCGCCCCCGCCGGTCCGGGTCCTGGTGGCCGAACGCGACCCGGCGGTGCGGGCCCGCCTGGGTGCCCTGCTGGCCGAAGCCGACGGCATCGAGCTGATCGGCACCGCCCCGGACGCGGCGGCGGCCCGCGCGACCCTGCGCCGCCACCTGCCGGACGTGGTGCTGCTGGACCTGCGGCTCGGTCCGCTGGGCCCGGTGTTCCGCCGCCCGGCCGTGGTGGCCCTGGTGACGTTCGATTCCGACGCGGGCATCCTGCGGGCGTTGCGCGACGGGGCTTCGGGGTACCTGCTGCGCTCGGCGCGGCGCAACGAGCTGATCAAGGTGGTCCGGCTGGCGGCCGACGGGCACGTGGTGCTGTCGCCGGACGCCACGCGCCGTTTGGTGTCGGCGGCCACGCGGTTGTCCGGGCCGCGTGACGAGCGGCTGGCCGGGGTGGACCGGCTGTCCGTGCGTGAGCGGGAGGTGCTGGTCCTCGTCGGCGAGGCGTTGACGAACGCCGAGATCGCCGCACGCCTGGAGCTGACCGAGCCGGTGGTGCGGAGCGTGGTGGCCCAGGTGGTGCGGAAGCTGGAGTGCGCGCACCGGACGGAGGCGGGAGTGCTGGCCTATGAGCGCGGACTCTGCCGCCCCGGGACCGAAACGACGTGAAAGGCCTCCTCACCGCCGGGCAGTGAGGAGGCCTTCACCAACCGTCAGAAGCCGGTCAGGCCGATGGGCACCCCCAGTCCCGTCGGGGCGTCGTAGCCCGGGGCCGCGACGCACAGGTAGTCGTTGCCGCACTTCTTCCCGGCGCCCGCCCAGTCGTTGGTGCCGGCCGTGATGTCCGCGAACTGCGCCGCGTGCGCGTAGAGGGTCGGCGGCTGGGCCGTGCCCGCATGCCCCGAGCGGCCGATCAGCCCGGCGATGTACGGCGCCGACGCGCTGGTGCCGCTCGCCGGGAGCCAGCCGCCCGCGTCCGTGTAGTGGATCGCGATGTCCTCCGCCGCCGACGCGATGTCCGCGACCGTGCGCTTGCCGCAGTGGGTGTCCTTTTGCCACGACGGCTTCGCGATGTAGGCCGAGCAGCCGCTGCCGCCGTACTGCCAGGCCGACTCCGTCCAGCCGCGGGGCGAGGACTGATCGCGGGCCAGCGACGTCCCGCCGACCGCGACCGTCGTGGGCAGCACCGCCGGGTAGTTCGCCGCCGTGAAGCCCGCGTCGCCCGAGGAAGCGACCACCGTGACCCCGGGGTGCTGGTAGTGGCTCGCGAACGCCAGCGGCGCGCCGCTTTCCCGGGCGCCGTAGCTGTTCGACACCACCGAGGCGCCCAGGCGGACCGCCGTGTCCGCCGTCTCCGCCAAGTCGGCGAACCCGGGCGTGTTGCTCTCCACGACCACGATCCGGCACGACGGGCACGCCGCCGACACCATCGACACGTCCAAAGTGGACTCCATGCCCCAGCCGAAGTTCGCGGCGGGCAGCGGGGCCGGCAGGCCCTGCTGGTTCACCTTGCGGAAGCAGCCGTTCGCCGTCGTGCACGGCGGTAGGCCGTACTGCGCCCGGTAGGCGGCCAGGTCGGCCTCCAGGTTCGGGGCGTCGTAGGCGATCGAGATGCCGACGAGCGTGTCCGGCCCCGGCTCGGCAGGCAGCCGGTAGGCCGACGCCAGGTCGTCGGCACCCCAGCCGACCGGGCCGTCGGCCAGCGCGCGTACCGGGGTGTACGCGGTGAAGCAGTGCAGCAGGCCCGGACCCGGGTCGGGGCACGCCGCCCGCGGTCCCGGTGCGGCGGACGCGGCCGGGGCGAAGCCGCCCACGGCGATCACCGCGGCGCTCAGCACGCCGATGATTCGTCTGTACACAGTGGACCTTCCCATCAGGACGCGAAGACGTGGTAGGCGGCGGTGGTCGTCTCGGCCACGGTCGCCCCGGCCGCGTCGGAAGCCGTGACGCGCAAGGAGACGTCGATGCCGCGGAACGTGTCCGTGGTCGCGGCGAAGTCCGCGTGGAAGACGCCGTCGCCGCGAGGCGTCACCGTCGCGTCCTGCCAGGTCGTGCCGTCGGTCGAGTACTGCACCGTCGCGCCCGTCACCGGCGAACCCGCGCTCTGCTGCAGGTGCCCGATCGTGAGGTCCAGGCCCTGCGGACCCGACGGCGTCGAGCCGTCCGGCCGCAGGCCGCCGACCGCGTACCCCAGGGTCAGCAGCGGCTCGACCGCGCAGGCCCGATCGGGCCCGTCGTCCCCGCGCGCGCAGTACAACGCCGGCGGCAGCGTCACGCCCTCGACGTGCTGGGACGGCCACGTCCACTCGGTGTGGGTCGCCGTGCTCTGGTGGTACATCGGCCCGGTGCGGCCCGCGTCGATCGTCAGCCCGAGGGTGGCCGGTCCGGGGGCGACCTCGTGGTCGAAGCCGACCGCGAAGGCGTCCGACGGGCTCCCCTCGGCCAGGGTCGTGCCGTCCTGGGTGAACCGGTAGTGCCCGGTGATGGTGTCCCGCGCCTCGCCGTAGAAGCCGAAGCCGGTGTGGCCGGGCTGGTTGTCGCTGAACGGCGTGATCGCGACCCGCACCAGGTCACCGGCACGGGTCGCGCCCGGCTGCGTGAACATCGTGGCGTCGGACAGCGGCAGCAGCGCCACCGCGCCCGCCGGGTGCAGCGGGAACCGGTTCCAGTCCTCGGTCACCGTGGAGCCGCCCCGGTAGATGTGGAACGCCTCGTACTGCCCGCCGGCCCAGCCGGGGAACGGCCCGGGCAGCACGTACTTCGAGAAGCCGCCGAACCAGCTCAGGTCCGGCGCGGCCGAGACGTACTCGGTCTGCTTCCGCGGCAGCTGGATCGGGTGCGACACGCGACCGCTGGTGTCCTCGAAGGAGAACATCCCGCTGCGCTGCCGCAGGCCCAGCGACGAGTACTCGCTGAAGTAGGTCGCGTCCACCGCGGCGACGTCCTTCGCCGTGATCACGTACCGCTGGTGCGGAATCGTGCCGACGCTCGCCTTCTGCAGCACGTATTCGTACGGCGTGCCCGGCCCCGGCGGGGACACCAGCCTGCTGTACGGGTACGTCTGCAGCGCCCCGGTCCGGACCGGGACCGCCGTCGGTGACACCGAGATCGGCACGCCGGGCCCGGCGTCGAAGTCGACGAGCAGCGCCGGCCCGGTCTTGGCGGCCCGGCGGAAGAGGAACCCGGTGTCGTCGAGCAGCGCCGGCCGTGGCGTCACCCAGGTCACCTTGCTGGAGGCGCGGGAAGCGTCCACCCGGACGGTCGTGTCCGCCTTGACCGCGAACTCGGGCTGTGCGCTGAACCGCACCTCGGTCGGGTTGCCGTCGGCGTCGGCCGTCCAGAACAGGCCGAGCGCGCTGTAGTTCCCGTCCGGCGCGCTGAACTTGGCCGTGCCGCCCGAGAAGTAGTTGAGGTTCTCGTTCGGGTCGAGCAGGTTCCCGTCGTCGGTGTTGTACAGGAACGCGACGCCGGCGTCGGCGGGCTTGCCGGCGATGTCCGCGGCGTCGACCGACACCGTGCGCATGACCGAGCGGGGCTGCACGGCCCGCCGCGTCGGTGCCCCCGAGAGCGCGAAAGTCCTGCCCCCGGCGAAGAGCCCCTGACCCCCGTAGTGGCCCCTCGCGTTGTCTTCCTTGAACTGCTTCGCCAAGGCCGTCCCGAACGTCGCCGGGTCGACCGCGGCCGAAGCCCCGGCCAGGAGTGCCTGGACGTCGAACAGGCTCAGGTCCAGCCCGCGCCCCAGGTAGGGAAGCGCGGTGCCGGGGACTTCGTAGTCGCGTTCGCCGAGCCGCAGGTGCACCAGCGCCCGCGCCATGCCCTTCCCGGCGGCGGGCAGGATGTCGTACAGGGGACGGCCGTCCGCGGTCGTCCGGACGCCGACCCGGTCACCCGTGGGCAGGGTGACGGTCGTCGCTGTCACCGCGGCGACCGCGGCCGGCGGGGCGAGCCCGGCCAGCCCCGCCGATCCGGCGAGCAGAACCGCGAACACCGAAAAACTTCTTCGCACTGGCGCCTCCGTAGGGTGGTTGATCTCCACTACGACGAACCAGTTGCCCCGTGCGTTGAGAGCGTTCGCGATCTTCCCGGAATTACCCCGATCGGCTCAACGACGGACAGTCAGGAATGCGCCACCGGAACCGGCCGGGCGACGCCGAAACCGCCGTACGGACCGGCTTTCGCGCGCTTGCGGACCTCGTCGAAGTGCCGGTGCACGGCTTCGGCGGCGGCGTCCGCGTCGCGCAGCAGGAGCGCGTCGACGATGGCCTGGTGGCGTTTCGCCGTGGCCGTCGGGGACGACGCAGGGCCGCCCAGCTCGCTTTCGGCGATCCGGTAGACGTCCCAGAAGAGCCCGGTGAGCTCGCGCGCGAGGTCGAACCCGGCCTCGGCGCAGATGAGGTCGTGGAACTCGCGGTCGGCCTCCGCCGCGTCCGGGCCCTTGCGCTTCATCCGCGCGACGCACGCCTGCAGCTCCTCGACCAGGCCGGGCCGGTGGTCGGTGGCGACGCGGCGGGTCAGCTCGGTCTCGAGCATCTCCCGCACCTCCAGGAGGTCGCGCAGCCGCCCGACGTCGGTGGCGCCGCGGGCGCGGGTGCGGAAGAGCAGCCACGTCTGCAGCGACTCGGACCCGGCGGAGCCGACGAACGTGCCGTAGCCGTGGCGGATCTCGACGATGCCGAGGGCCTGCAGGGCCTTGATCGCCTCCCGGATGGAGTTGCGGCTGACGCCGATGTCCTCCATCAGGCTCAGCTCGGTGGGCATGGGGGCGCCCGGCGGGAGCTCCCGCTCGACGATCAGGTCGATGATGCGCTTGGTGATCTCTTCGCTGCGCTGCGGACGGGCCACTGCTGTCCTCCCCGGATGCGTCGTGAGAGGACATCCTACGTCATACGTCCACAAGGCTGTGACATCCGAGGCTTCGCCCCGGGCCGGGGGCTTCGCCACCCGGAACCCCCGAAAGCTGTTCTTGACCGGCACGCGAACGCCTCCTAGGCTCACGCCGGTCATAGGACGTCCCATGTCCTACCGTTCGAGGCCCGCAGGAGACAGCGATGTCCCAGAGCCCGTCGCTCAGCCGCCGCCAGTTGCTGCGCTACACCACCTTCGCCGGGGCGGCTTTGGCGTTCCCGACCGTGCTCGCCGCGTGCGGTGGGCCGGCGTCGACCAACAAGACCGGCAGCTCGGCGGGCTCGCTGACCGCCGTCATCGGCTACGGCAACAACCAGACGTGGGACCCGCTGCAGACGGCGTCCGCGTTTTCGATGGCCGCGATCCTGCACTGCTACGAGTCCCTGGTGGAGGGTGACCCGATCACCCGCGCTCCCTTCCCGGGCCTGGCGAAGGCGCTGCCCGCCGACGTCAGCGGAACGAGCCTGAAGTTCGAACTCCGCGACGGCGCGAAGTGGCACGACGGGCAGCCGGTGACCGCGGACGACGTCGTCTTCACCTACGCCCGCGCGCTCGACGAGAAGGAGAACGTGCTGATCCACAGCTTCTTCTCGCACTGGCTCCAGGAAGTCCGCAAGACCGGTGACCGGGCGGTCGAGTTCGTCCTCAAGTTCCCCTTCCCCTACGCGCTGCAGCGGATCCAGTGCTGCAAGATCGTCCCCAAGCACGTCTTCGACGGCAAGTGGGACGACGCCAAGGGCGGCAAGGTCGTCGGCTCCGGCCCCTACAAGGTCGTCGAGCAGGCGCCGCTGTCCCACACCAGCTTCGAGAAGTTCGCCGACTACAACGGCCCGCGCCCGGCCGCCTACGACAAGATGCTGTGGAAGTCCATCGTGGACTCCGCGCCGCGCGTCGCCGCCATCTCCGGCGCCAAGCCGGACGCGCAGATCGCCGAGAACATCCCGGCCGCCAACGCCGACCAGCTCCGCAAGGCCGGCCGCACCGTCGAGTTCGCCGACGGCGGCAACAACCTCTTCCTGCTCTTCAACACCGCGCACAAGCCGTTCGACAGCAACCTGGTCCGCCAAGCCCTGCACTACGCCATCGACAAGCAGAAGATGATCGACATCGGCCTCAAGGGCGCGGGCTCGCCCGGGACGTCGTTCATCAACCCGAAGCTCCCGTCGTCGCAGCCCGCGTCGCAGGACTTCGTGTACAACCCCGCGAAGGCGAAGCAGCTGCTGCAGCAGGCGGGCGCCACCGGGCTGAAGGTGACGCTGTCCACGACGAACACCTCGCTGGTCGCCGACTGCGTCAAGGTGATCAAGGAGGGCTGGGACGCGATCGGCGTCCAGACCACTTTGGACTCCCAGGACACCAAGGCGCTGTTCTCCAAGCTGGACGCCGGGGCCGACTTCCAGGTCGTCGCGACGACCAACAACCCGCTGCAGTTCGGCAACGACCCGGACCTGATGATCCGGTACTACTACGACGCCAAGTCCATCCTCACGAGCAAGTACGCCCGCTTCACCGGCCCCGACGCGCAGTCCCTGCTGGCCCTGCAGGACCAGGCCGCGGCGGAGACCGACGAGGCCAAGCGAACTGCCCTCAACAAGCAGCTGCTGGACCGGATCTCCGAGCAGGCCGTCATCTACCCGGTCGTGTTCACCCAGCTCGGCACGGCCTGGGACCCGAAGGCGATCTCCGGCGTGCGCGCCCAGGGCTACCCGGGCATCTACCTGAACCAGGCGAAGCCGGTCTAAGAGGAGACATTCGTGGCCGTCGTCGTGCGGATGCTGCTCAGCCGCATCCTCGCCCTGATCCCGCTGCTGCTCGGCGTGATCCTGTTCGTGTTCATCGTGATGCGGTTCGCGCCGGTCGACCCGGCGCTGGCCGCGTTCGACGGCGCGAACGCCACCGCCGAGCAGCTGCAGCAGTTCCGGCTCGAGAACGGGCTGCTGGACCCGCTGCCGCTGCAGTACGTCCACTTCGTCTGGCACCTGGTGCAGGGCGACTTCGGCACGAGCGTGATCACCAAGCAGCCGGTCGGCGACACGATCGCGACCGCGCTGCCGCTGACCGTCCAGCTGACCCTGCTCGGCCTGGTCATCGCGCTCCTGACGTCGCTGGTGCTGGGCGTGACGTCGGCGCTGTTCCGCGACCGCTGGCCGGACAAGGTGATCCGCGTGGTCACCCTGGCCGGGGTCGCCGCGCCGGCGTTCTGGGTGGCGCTGCTGCTGGTGCAGTGGCTCGCCGTCGGCCAGGGCTTGTTCCCGACCAGCGGGTACGTCAGCCCGGCGGACTCTTTCGGTGGCTGGCTGAACTCGCTGACGCTGCCCGCGGTGTCCCTCGCGCTGCCGGTGGCCGCGCAGCTGACCCGGGTGATCCGGACGTCGATGGTCGAAGAGCTGGACAAGGACTACGTCCGCACCGCGCGCGGCGGCGGGCTGCCGCCGGTGGTCGTCGTCGGGCGCAACGTGCTGCGCAACGCGCTCGTCACGCCGCTGACCGTGCTCGGCCTGCGGGTCGGCTACCTGCTGGGCGGCGCCGTCGTCATCGAGACGATGTTCGCGCTGCCGGGGATGGGGCAGAACATGATCCAGGCCGTCACCGACGGCGACACCGCCAAGGTGCAGGGCTTCGTCATCACCATCGCGATCGGGTTCGTCCTGGTCAACCTGGTCGTCGACGTCCTGTACCTGATCGCGAACCCGCGCCTGCGGAGCCACGCGTGAAGCGCCTGCGCGGGGCTTGGCCCGCGCTCGCGATCCTCGGCGTCCTGCTCCTGGTCGCCGTGCTCGGCACGCTCGTCGCGACGCACAACCCGGACGCGCTCAGCACCGACACCGGCGGCCCCAGCGGGGCGCACTGGTTCGGCACGGACACGTCGGGCCGCGACATCTTCTCCCGGCTCGTCGCCGGCACGCGCTGGTCGCTCGCCATCGGCCTGGGGGCAGTGGCACTCGCGCTCGTGTCGGGGGCGGTGATCGGGGCGTTCGCCGCCACGTCGCACCGCCGGGTGGACGCCGTGGTCATGCGCGTGCTGGACGTCGTCATGGCGTTCCCCGGCATCGCGCTGGCCGCGGTGCTGGTCGCGGTGTTCGGCCACGGCATCCTCGTGCTGATCCTGGCCATCGGGTTCCTCAACACGCCCCCGGTGGCCCGGGTGATCCGGGCGAACGTCCTGGCCCAGTACGGCGAGGACTACGTCGCGGCCGAGCGCGTCATCGGGGCCCGGCGGTTCTTCGTGCTGACCCGGCACGTCGCGATCAACTGCGCCGCCCCGGTGCTCGTCTACTGCACGGTCACGGTGGCCGACGCGATCGTGTTCGAGGCGTCGCTGTCGTTCATCGGCGCCGGCATCCAGCCGCCGGACCCGTCGTGGGGCTCGGTGCTCGCCGACGGCAAGGACCTGGTCCTGACCGGTGGCTGGTGGGCGACGCTGTTCCCGGGCCTGCTGATCCTCGTCACGGTGCTCGCACTCAACATCCTGTCCGAGCGGATCTCGGACGCCTGGGCCGCACCGTCGGCCCGCGCGGTCAAGGCGGCCGAAGTCGCGAAGGCCGTCGCGAAGCGGGAAGACGCCGACACCGCGCCCGTCCTGCCGATCGCCGGCCTGCGGGAGGCGGGGGAGCGGCTGGCCCGCACCGCCCGGTCCCTCGACCACCGCGACACGGTTCTCGAAGTCGACCGGCTCCGGATCGCGTTCCCGGGCCGCCACGAAGGCGTCGACGTCGTCGACGGCGTGTCCTTCAGCGTCCGCGCCGGGGAAGTCCTCGGCCTGATCGGCGAGTCCGGCTGCGGCAAGACGCTCACCGCGCTGTCGATCCTCGGCCTGCAGCCCGCGGCCGCCCGCGTGTCCGGGCAGATCCGGTTCGCCCAGCGCGACCTGCTGAACCTGCGACCTGGCGAACGCCGTCGTCATCTCGGCCACGACATCGCGATGATCTACCAGGACGCGCTCAGCTCCCTCAACCCGGCGATGACCATTCGCGCCCAGCTCAAGCAGTTCACCCGCCGCGGCGGCACCCGCACCCCGGCGGAGCTGCTCGAGCTGGTCAACCTCGACCCGGACCGGACGCTGCGCGCCTACCCGCACGAGCTGTCCGGCGGCCAGCGTCAGCGCGTGCTGATCGCGATGGCGCTCTCGCGGGACCCGAAGCTGATCGTCGCCGACGAGCCGACGACGGCGCTCGACGTCACCGTGCAGGCCCAGATCATGGCGCTGCTGCTGCGGTTGCAGGAGGAACTCGGCTTCGCGCTCATCCTCGTCTCGCACGATCTCGCGCTGGTGTCCGAGATCGCCGACCGCGTCGTCGTCATGTACGGCGGGCAGGTCGCCGAGCTGGGCAGCACCGCCGAGGTCGTCGGCTCGCCCCGGCACCACTACACGCGCGGCCTGCTCAGCGCCGTCCTGTCGCTGGAGGCCAGCGAGGCCCGGCTGACGCAGATCAAGGGCGTCGTCCCGGCCCCGGCCGAATTCCCGGCCGGCTGCCGCTTCGCCGACCGCTGCCCGGCCGCCCGCGCCACGTGCCACGACGAAACCCCGGTCCGCTTCGGCGAGCCCGTCGACCACCTGGTCGCCTGCCACTTCCCGGCGGTCGACATCGCTCGGGAGAAGGAGGCGACGGCGTGAACCTCCTGGAGGTCGACGGCGTCCACGTCGTCCACAAGATCCGCGGTCGCGGCCTGTTCGGCCACGACCACGTCTACGCCCTCACCGACGCCCACCTCGTGGTGAACCCCGGCGAGACGATCGGCGTCGTCGGGGAATCCGGCTGCGGCAAGTCCACTCTCGCGAAGGTGATCGTCGGCCTGCAACGGCCGACCGCGGGCACGGTCCGCTTCCGCGGGAAGCCCCTCGATCCCGGCTCCGGGCGCGAGGTCGGCATGGTCTTCCAGGACCCGTCGACCGCGCTCAACCGGCGGCTCGCCGTCGCCAAGATCGTCCGCGATCCGCTGGACGTGCACCGCGTCGGAACGCCGGCCGAACGCGACGACCGGGTCCGCGAGCTGATGTCGCTGGTCGGCCTGCCCGCCAGCGTCGCCGACGCGGTACCGGGGCAGCTGTCCGGCGGGCAGCGCCAGCGGGTCGCGATCGCCCGCGCGCTGGCCCTGCGGCCCGCGCTGCTGGTCGCCGACGAGCCGACGTCCGCCCTCGACGTCTCCGTCCGCGCCCAGATCCTCAACCTGCTGCTCGACCTGCGCGAACAGCTGGACCTGGCGATGGTGTTCGTCTCCCACGACATCCAGACCGTGTCGAAGATGAGCGACCGGATCGTGACGATGTACCTGGGCCGGATCGTCGAGGAGGCGCCGGTCGGGGCCGAGGCCCGGCACCCGTACACCCGCGCGCTCTTCTCGGCGACGCCCAGCCTGCTGCACGCGGTCGAGCCGATCGTGCTCACCGGCCCGGTGCCGTCGGCGACGAACCCGCCGAGCGGCTGCCCCTTTCGCACCCGCTGCCCGAAGGCCACCGACGAGTGCGCGGCCGAGCTGCCGCCGCTCGCCGCGGCCGACGGGGGCCACACCTACCGCTGCATCCACCCAGAGATCCCGACCGGAGTGAGCGCCTGATGCCGAAGTTCGCCGGAATCGTCCCGCCGCTGTGCACGCCGTTCCACGACGACTTCAGCGTGGACACCGACTCGCTTCGGCGCCACGTCGAGGTCCAGCTCGACGCCGGCGTCCACGGCGTGTTCGTCCTCGGCTCCTCCAGCGAGGTCGCCTTCCTCCCCGATGCGCAGCGCCGCGTCGTCGTCGAGACGACGGTCGACCAGGTCGCCGGCCGCGTCCCGGTGCTCGTCGGCTGTATCGACATGACGACATTGCGCGTCGCCGAGCACATCAAGGCCGCCGAAGCCGCCGGGGCCGACGCCGTCGTCGTCACCGCGCCCTACTACACGCGCACGCACGTCGCCGAGGTCGACCGGCACTTCCGTCTGCTGCACGAGCGCACGGCGCTGCCGATCGTCGCCTACGACATCCCGGTCGCGGTGCACACGAAGCTCGACGGCGGGATGGTCCTCGACCTGGCCGCCGACGGCGTCCTCGCCGGGCTCAAGGACTCCAGCGGCGACGAGGCCGGGTTCCGAGCCGTGCTGCTCGGCAAGCGCGACCGCGGCCTCGACGCCTTCGCCGTGTTCACCGGGTCCGAGCTGGTCGTGGACGCCGCACTGGCGATGGGTGCCGACGGCGCCGTCCCGGGCCTCGGCAACGTCGACCCGGTCGGGTACGTGCTGATCCACGACCACTTCAAGTCGGGCAACCTCGCCGCCGCGCGCCGCGAGCAGGAACGGCTGCTGAAGCTGTTCTCGATCACGTCCGTGGCGCCGCCGAGCCGGATGGGCCGCGGCTCGGCCGGGCTCGGCGCGTTCAAGGCCGCGATGAAGATGCGCGGGTTCGTCGACAACGCTGTCCTGGCCCCGCCCCAGCTGCCGCTGGACGACGACGAACTGTTGCGGATCAAGGAGAAGCTCGCCGAAGCGGGTCTGCTCTGATGATCCGCTACGGCGCCGACTACAACCCGGAGCACTGGCCCGAGGAGGTCCGCCGGGAAGACCTGAAGCTGATGGCCGAAGCGGGCGTCACGATGGTGACGGCCGGGATCTACTCGTGGGCCGGCGTCGAACCGCGACCGGGGGAGTACGACTTCGGCTGGTTCGACGACGTCATGGACGGCCTCGCCGGCGCGGGCATCGAGGTGTGCCTGGCGACGATGACCGCGTCGCCGCCGCCGTGGTTGTCCCACGCGCATCCCGAGATCCTGCCCGTGCGGGCCGACGGCGTCCGGCTTTCTCCCGGTGCCCGGCAGCAGTTCTGCCCGTCGAGCCCGGTCTACCTCTCGCACGCCGCCCGGTTGGTCACGGAGCTGGCGACGCGCTACGCCGGCCATCCTGCCTTGGCGATGTGGCACGTCGGCAACGAGTTCGGCTGCCACGTCCGGGCCTGCTACTGCGACGAGTCCGCTTCGGACTTCCGCGTCTGGCTGCAGGAGCGTTACCGCACGATCGAGGCGCTCAACGCGGCGTGGACGACCACCTTCTGGGCCCAGCGGTACGACGACTGGGCCGAGATCCTGCCACCCCGGGTGGCGCCCACGTTCCCGAACCCCGCGCAGCAGCTGGACTTCCACCGGTTCTCCTCCGACGCCGCGCTCGGCTGTTTCCGCACCGAACAGCGGGTCTTGCGCCGCGTCACGCCGGATGTCCCGATCACGACCAACTTCGTCGGCCTGGTCCAGAAAGCTCTCGACTGGCACACGTGGACGCCGCACGAGGACGTCGTCAGCCTCGACTCCTACCCCGATCCCTCCGACCCGCGCGCTCACGTCGAAGCCGCGTTCGCGTACGACCTGGTGCGGTCCACCAAGGACCAGCCGTGGCTGCTGCTCGAACAGGCGCCGAGCGCGGTGAACTGGCGGCCGCGGAACGGTCCCAAGCCACCCGGGGCGATGCGGCTCGGCAGCTGGCAGGCCATCGCCCAGGGGGCCGACGCCGTCCTGTTCTTCCAGTGGCGCCAGACCAGCGGCGGCGCCGAGAAGTTTCACTCGGCGATGGTTCCGCACGGCGGCCGCGACACCCGCACGTTTCGCGAGACGGCCGCGCTCGGGCAGGAGCTGGCCCGGGTGCCGGAGCTGGCCGGGACGCGCGTGCGCGCCGACGTCGCCCTCCTGCACGACTGGCCGAGCAGGTGGGGTCTGGAACTGGACTCGCACCCGGCTCAGCTGGATTACCTCGAGACGCACCTCGCGCACTACGCGCCGCTGTTCGATGCCAACGTCACCTGCGACGTGGTCCATCCGTTGCGGGATCTCACTTCCTACAAGCTAGTGGTCGTCCCGAATCTGTACCTCCTGGAGCAGGCGGCCGCCGACAACCTGCGTGCGTATGTCGCGGGCGGCGGGCACCTCGTGGTGTCGTACTTCTCCGGCATCGTCGACGAATGCGACCGCGCCTACCTGGGTGGGCATCCCGCGCCGCTGCGGGACGTCCTCGGCCTGCGGGTCGACGAGTTCTGGCCCCTGGACGCGCCGGTCGCGCTCGACTTCGCCGACGGGACAACGGATTCCGGGAAGATCTGGTCCGAATGGATCGAACTCGAAGGTGCCGAGGTCGTCGCGTCGTTCGGCTCCGGAGAACTGGCCGGGCGGCCGGCGATCACGCGGCACGCGTGCGGTGCCGGCGTCGCCTGGTACGTCGGCACCCGGCCGGACCTGGGTTCGCTGCTCGGACGGATCACCGCCGAGGCCGGGGTGACGCCGGTACTGGACGCTCCGCCCGGCGTCCAGGCCGTCGTCCGGCACGGCGAGGAAAGCGCTTACCTGATCCTGCTCAACCACGGCACCGAGCCGGTCACCGTCGACCTGCCGCATGCCGCGCCGGACCTGCTGACCGACCCGTCGCGGCCGGTCGGCGAGGTCCGGCTCGCCCCGCGAGGTGTCGCCGTCCTGAAGGGATGAGAATGAGAACACTGGGGAAATGGGCCGCGTTGGTGGCCCTGGCGGCGAGCACGCTGCTCGCCGTGAGCCCGGCGCAGGCCGCGCCGCAGTTCGACCAGCAGGTGCTGTTCAAGGCGTCGCAGGATCCCGGCTACCGCTGCTTCCGGATCCCGGCGATCGTCAAGTCCGCCCACGGCACGCTCCTGGCGTTCGCCGAAGGCCGCATCGGCAACTGCGGCGACACCGGCGACATCGACCTCGTCCTCAAGCGCTCGACCGACGGCGGGAAGACGTGGTCGCCGTTGCAGGTCGTCAACCGCGGCGGCGGCGACACCCACGGCAACCCGGTGCCCATCGTGGACCGCCGCACCGGCCGGATCGTGCTCGTCACGACGTACAACAAGGGCCGCACCGACGACAAGGCGTGCGACGTCCCGTGCCCGCGCACCCCGCACTCGCAGTACAGCGACGACGACGGCCTGACCTGGTCCGCGCCGGTCGACATCAGCGCGCAGGCGAAGCTGCCGAACTGGGACTCCTGGTACGCGTCCGGTCCGGTGCACGGGATCCAGCTGACTCGCGGAAAGCACGCCGGGCGGCTCGTCTTCGGCGTCAACGCGGAAACCAGCGACGGCACGAACTCGATCGAGAACCACGCCGGGCTCGTCTACAGCGACGACGGCGGCCGCAGCTGGCACGTCGGCGCGGTGAACAGCTACCCGCACCCGGTCGGCGGCACGTACTCGCAGAAGCCGTCGGAAGTGACCGTGGTCGAGCTGGCCGACGGCTCGATCTACGCCGGCGGCCGCGAGCAGGGCGGCACCGACATCGGCAACCGCGACTTCGCCATCAGCCGCGACGGCGGCGAGACGTTCTCCAGGTCCTTTGCCACCATCCCCGACCTGGTGACGCCGATGGTGCAGGGAGCGGCGCTGCGCCTGGACCGGGCCGGGCGCGGCGACCGCATCCTGTTCTCCTCGCCGTCGGACACCGACCGGCGCCGCTGGATGATGATCCGGTCGTCCTATGACGGCGGCCGGACGTGGGAGAACGCGGAGCAGGGCACGCGGATCACCACCGACTGGTCCGGCTACTCGGACCTGGTGCAGATCAGCGACCCACGCGCGCGCTCGGCGGAGATCGGGCTGATGTACGAAGGCGGCGCGGTCGACGCGCGTGACGAGATCCGCTTCGCGCGCTTCAACGAGGAGTACCTGGGCTGGAAGAACTCGGCCGGACCGTCCACACCGGACGTCTCGGGGCACGCGGACGCCCGGGTACTCGGCGGGGCTTCGCCGGCCGCGGGCCGCTTCGGTGGCGCGCTGACCTTGGACGGCATCGACGACTACGTCCGGGTGCCCTACGACCCGGCGCAGCCTCCGGGCGACGGCGACCTGACGTGGACGGGCTGGTTCCGTTATGGCGCCACCAAGGGCAACCAGGTGGTGTTCTGGCTGGGCGGGATGGGGACGACGGCCCCGCAGCTGTGGTTGCGTGGCGAGCCGGCGAACCACCGGCTGATCGCGATGATGACCACGGCGGCCGGGAGCGCGTCGATCACGACGTCGCAGGCGTATGACGACCAGGCCTGGCACCACGTGGCTCTCGAGCGCACCGGCGGGAAGCTGCTGCTGTGGGTGGACGGCGTCCAGGTCGCTTCCGGGGCCGCGGCCGCGGGTTCGGTCAGCCAGACCGTGTCGTTCCAGCTGCAGCTCGGGCAGCGGCTGGACAACCAGTTCCGCTGGAACGGCTCGTTCGACGAGGTCCGCTTCTACCGCCGGGCACTCACGGCGACGGAACTCGACGCGATCCGGCTGCGCAACGCGCCGGTTCCCGCCGGCCAGGTCCTGCGGCTGCCCTTCGACCGCGTGCACTGAGGTCGTGAGTGGGAAGCAGTGTTCCAACGCTGTTTCCCACTCACGACAGCGGCCGGTCAGACCGTCCGGCAGGTCAGCTGCGGTCGTGCGGTGGCGTCGCCGGTTCCGGTCACCGCGTTGAAGCCGAACGTCGTCGAGCCGCCCGGGTCGAGTTTCCCGTTCCAGTCCGCACTGTCCACGGTCACCGTCGAGCCCTCGACCGTGAACGTGCCGTTCCACAGGCCGGTGATGTGGTGGCCGTCGGGGAGGGACCAGCGGACGGTCCAGCCGCGCAGGCCGTCGTCGTGGTCGTTGCGGACCGTCACCTGGACCTGGTAGCCGCCCGGCCACGACGTCGTCACCGCGTAGCTGGCCGCGCAGCCCAGGTCGGCGGGGGTCGGGGTGGTCGTCGGTGGCGGGATGGCCGGGGGAGTCGTGGACACCGGCGCGGCGACCGGCGTGCTGCCGTCGGGCACGAGCGCCGTCCCGATCACCACGCCCAGGGCCAGCAGGACGGCTCCGGCCGCGGACGCCAGCACCACCCGCCGGCGCGGGCGGGGGAGGCGCAGCACGCGGGTTTCGGTGCGCGGGCGGGGACGCGGCGGCGGCAGCGGACGGCCGTCGGTCACGGCTTCGAGCAACTCCTGGACTTCCGCCATCGCCGGACGCTGGGACGGGTCGCGCTGCAGGAGCCGGCCGAGCACTTCGGCGAGCGGGCCGCTGTGCTTCGGCGGGATCGGGTCCTCCCGCGCGACCCGCAGCAGCAATGCGATGGGGTTGTCGTCGTTGCCGAAGGGCGGCAGGCCCTCCAGCGCGCGGTAGAGCGTCGCGCCGAGGGAGAACACGTCGGCCGGGAAGCCGGCTTCGCCGCCGCCGGCGACCTCGGGGGAGAGGTAGGCCGGCGTGCCCGCGATGAAGCCGCCGCCGGTCACGGTGCCTTCGCCGGTGGCGCGGGAAATGCCGAAGTCGGCGATCTTGGCGACGCCGCCGCCCGCGATGAGGACGTTGGCCGGCGTGACGTCCCGGTGCACGATGCCTTCGGCGTGCGCGGCGGCCAGCGCGGAGGCGACCTGCACGCCGATGCGCGCGACCTCGTCGGCGGGCACGCGCTCCCGGTCGAGCAGGACGTCGGCCAGGCTCCGCGACGGCAGGTACTCCATCACGAGGTACGGTTCGCCGGCTTCTTCGACGACGTCGTGCACGGTGATCGCGTGCGGGTGCCGCAGTCGCGCGGTCAGCCGGGCCTCCCGCAGCGCGCGCAGGGCGGCCTGGTCGCCGGCGGCCTGCCCGATGGCCGGGTCGTAACCCAGCTGCTTGACGGCGACGACGCGATCGAGCCGCTCGTCGCGGGCTCGCCAGACGACGCCCATGGCACCCTGGCCGACCCGCTCGGCCAGCCGGTAGCGCCCGGCGATCAGCTGTCCTGCGTCGGTCACGACGACCTCCCGGCCTTCCCCGGAACACACGGATGCGGGCGACGATCGGTTCGAGCTTAACGACCCGCGGTCCGAGGCGCCGACGAATGCCGGGGCCGGACGGCTCCCGCGAACCCTGGACTCGGCCTGCCCACCCGCCACCCGGGCGGGCAGACCGCGACCTCAAGCGCTGAGCGCGTGCAGCTGGTCCCACGTCGGCACGTACGGCGTGAACCGCAGCGTCATCCCGGCCTCGGCCGGCAGCTTGTCCGCCTTCCGCGCGTTGCAGCTGCGGGACGTGCCTCCGCACGCCGCGACCGTGTTGAGCCACGACGTCCGCGCACCCCCGCGGCTCAGCGGCGTCACGTGGTCGATCGTCGTCGCGCGGCGGCCGCAGTACGCGCAGCGGTGGCCGTCGCGGGTCAGCACCCCGCGGCGGGACCAGCGCGGCGGCTGCGTATATCGCCACTTCATCACGACGTACCTGAGCAACCGCACGATCTTCGGGCGCGGGAACAGCCCGTACGCGAGACCGTCTTCGGCCTCGTGGATCTCGGCGACGTGCCGCACCAGCATCCGGATGGCGTGCGGGACGGACACGGTCTGCAGCGGCTCGTAGCCGGCGTTGAGCACCAGGACGCGCATGGTGAACCCCTTTCGATGACGGCAAAAGCCGCCCGTCGGCGGGTCCGGCGGGCGGCTGCTGCCTGGTGCGGTTCATCGTCGCCGAGGGGCGTGACGGGCGTCAATCGTGTTTCACCGCAGCGGATGCGCGCGGAAGAACCGCCAGATGACCGGCGTCGCGTCGATGACCGTCGGGGTCGCCGAGTCGTTGTTCGGCTTCGTGCTCGGCCAGACGTGCCCGGCACCCTCGACGCGGTAGTGCTCCACGGTGCTCCACCGGTCGCAGCCGAGCCACTTCTGCGCGACCACCCCGGAAACCGGCGTCCACGAGACGGGCTTCGGGAAGCAACCGTCCCTTGTGGACCATGCCGCCAGCCAGTCCGGGATCGCCGGCAGGCCCTTCGCCGGGTTGCCGGAGTAGGGGATGGTCGTGTCGGCGGTGCCGTGGAAGTCGAGGATCGGCGCCGGCCGGCTCGGGTCGCACGCGCCACCCTGGGGGTAGAAGGCGCCCGACACCGGGGCGAACGCCGCGATCCGGCCGGCCAGGCGGCACGCCAGCACGCCGACGAACCCGCCGCCGTTGGACTTGCCGGCCGCGAAGATCCGGTCGCCGGCGACGCACAGCTCGCGCTGCAGCGAGTTCAGCAGGTCGCTGGTGAACAGGACGTCGTCGGCGGACGCGGAGTACGGCGCGCCGGTCCAGGCGGTCTCGCCGTCGGTGCCGACCAGGCCCTGCGGGTAGACCGAGATCGCGTCGAGCGCCGAGAAGCCGGACAGCTCCTCCTGGTACTGCGACGTGCGCTTGTGCCCGTGGAACGACAGGACGAGCGGGTGGGCCCGGCGCGGGTCGTAGTGCGCCGGCAGGTGGACGGTGTACTCCCGGTCGAGGCCGCCGGAGACGACGTGCCGGGTGGTCGTCACCCCGGACGGCACGGGCGCGGCGCGCCCGCAGCCGGTGGTGCGGACGGGGTGGTCGACGACCGTCGAAGCGGCGGCGGGAGCGGCGAACGCGGTGGTCAGGGCACAGGCCGCGGCGATGGCGGCCGCCCACCGGGGCAGGGGTCCGGGCACTCGATCCTCCTTGATCGGCAGCGGAGTGTGGCCAGCATCACCCCACGCCGCGGCACCTCCTACATTGCGTTCATAAAGTGCGCGGCCCGGATCGTCGGACCGCCTCGGTAGGATCGGCGCACCGTCGGCCGAGACCCCGAAAGGACCGGAAGTGACCACCCCGATCGAGACGCTGGAGTTCCAGTCGGAAGCTCGTCAGCTGCTCCAGCTGATGATCCATTCGATCTATTCGAACAAGGACACGTTCCTGCGGGAGCTCGTGTCCAACGCGTCCGACGCGCTCGACAAGCTGCGGCTGGAGTCGTACCGCGACAAGGACCTCGGCGCGGACACCTCCGACCTGCACATCACGCTCGAGACGGACCCGGCCGAGCGGACCCTGACGGTGCGGGACAACGGCATCGGCATGACCCGCGACGAGGTGGTCGCGCTGATCGGCACCATCGCCAAGTCCGGCACCGCCGACTTCCTCACCAAGCTGAAGGAAGCCAAGGACGCGGCGGCGTCGCAGGACCTCATCGGCCAGTTCGGCGTCGGGTTCTACGCGAGCTTCATGGTCGCGGACAAGGTCACGCTGGTGACGCGCAAGGCCGGCACCACCGAAGGTGTCCGCTGGGAGTCGTCCGGCGAAGGCACGTACACGATCGAGCCGGTCGAAGACGCGCCCCAGGGCACCGCGGTCACCCTGCACCTCAAGCCCGAAGACGCCGAGGACCACCTCTACGACTACACGTCCCCGGCGAAGATCCGGGAGATCGTGAAGAAGTACTCCGACTTCATCACCTGGCCGATCCGGATGAAGGGCGACGGCGAAGGCGCGGAGGCCGAGACCGTCAACTCGATGAAGGCGCTGTGGGCGCGCTCGTCGAGCGAAGTCACCGAGGCCGAGTACCACGAGTTCTACAAGCACGTCAGCCACGACTGGCAGGACCCCCTGGAGACCATCCGGCTGCAGGCCGAGGGGACGTTCGAGTACCAGGCGCTGCTGTTCCTGCCGTCGCGGGCGCCGATGGACCTGTTCCTGCGGGAGCGCAAGCGCGGTGTCCAGCTGTACGTGAAGCGTGTCTTCATCATGGACGACTGCGAGTCGCTGGTGCCCGAGTACCTGCGGTTCGTCAAGGGCGTCGTCGACGCGCAGGACCTCTCGCTGAACGTTTCGCGGGAGATCCTGCAGCAGGACCGGCAGATCCAGCTGATCCGCCGTCGCCTGGTGAAGAAGGTCCTCTCGACGGTCAAGACGATGATGACCGCCGACGCCGAGAAGTACGCGACGTTCTGGCGCGAGTTCGGCCGCGCGGTCAAGGAGGGCCTGCTCGACGACTTCGAGAACCGCGAGGCCATCCTCGAGATCTCGTCGTTCGCGTCGACGCACGACGCGGAGAAGCCGACTTCGCTGCGCGACTACGTCTCGCGGATGAAGGAAGGCCAGGAGCACATCTACTTCATGACCGGCGAGTCGCGCTCCGCGATCGAGAACTCGCCGCACATGGAGGCGTTCCGGGCGAAGGGCTACGAGGTGCTGGTCCTGACCGACCCGATCGACGAGATGTGGGTCGACGCCGTGCCGGGCTTCGACGGCAAGCAGTTCCAGTCGATCGCCAAGGGCCAGGTCGACCTCGAGTCGGACGACGACAAGAAGGCCACCGAGGTCGCGCGCGAGCAGCAGAACAAGGACTTCGAAGGCCTGCTGACCTGGATGGGCGGCGCCCTGGGCGACTCGGTCAAGGAGGTCCGGCTCTCGTCGCGCCTGACGACGTCGCCGGCGTGCATCGTCGGGGACACCCACGACCTGACGCCGACGCTCGAGAAGATGTACCGCGCGATGGGGCAGGAGCTGCCGCCGATCAAGCGGATCCTGGAACTGAACCCGGACCACGCCCTGGTGACGGGCCTGCGCGAGGCGCACACGGCCCGCCCGGAGGACGAAGGCCTGGCCGAGACGGCGGAGCTGCTCTACGGGATGGCCCTGCTGGCCGAAGGTGGCGAGCTGGGCGACCCGGCCCGGTTCATCAAGCTGCTCGCGAGCCGCCTGGAGAAGACGCTCTGACACGTAACTCGCGTGATTGACGCCGTGACCCGCGTGATTGAAGCCGGAACTCACGAGTTCCGGCTTCAATCACGCGAGATCCGGGTTCGAGCACGCCAGTCACGGCTCGGATCACGCGTCAGGGTGCCGCGTTCATCAGGTCGAGGGCCGTCTGCTGCCGGGCGGCGTCGGCCTGGTCGAACGGGCCTGCCCACAGCAGTCCGTACGCGTCTGCGCTGTTCCGGTCGTTCGCGTACGCCGAGTTCGCCTGGCGCTGCAGGTAGCCCGGGTACGGGTGGTCTGAAAGCGCCGCGTTCAGCGCCGCCAGGTCGCGGACGTACACGCCCTTGAACGTCGGACCGTCGGCGCCGCCGCCTCCGGCCGTCTCGCCCGGGTCGCGCAGGATGCCGCCCGGGTTCAGGGATCCGTTGGTCGTCGACGCGTTCGCCATCGCGCGGGCCTTCGTGAGCAGGCTCGCGTCACCCGTCGCGCGGTTCAGCTCGGTCAGCGCCGCCAGCGGCACGCCCTGGTTGTACGTCCAGACCGCCTGGCCGTTGTTGGCGCACGTCGACGTGGTCAGGCCGTCGTTGACCAGGTTCGAGCCGTTGATCATGCCGCTGCCCGCGAACCAGGTCCAGCCCGCCCGCGCCCGCGCCAGGTACGCCGTGTCGCCCGCGATCCGGTTGTGCAGGGCCGCGTTCAGCTGGATGTACAGCGAGTTCGGGATGGCGTTCTTGTAGGTGCGGCTCGTGCTCCACCACACCCCGCCGCCGCAGACGCCGTCCCAGTAGGCGTACATGTGGTCGGCGTCGGCGCGCGCCGTGCTCAGGTAGCGGCTGTCGCCCGTCAGGTCGTACGCGTCCACCCACACGAGGCCCCACCAGCCGGTGTCGTCGAGGTAGTCGTTGCGGAACTGGCCGCCCTGGGCCGCGAGATTCTTCGTGTACGTCGTGTCGATCGCGTAGCGGTAGCTGGCCATGCCGCTGACCCGGACGTTGTCGATGATCGCCGTCAGGGCGTTGGCCGAGTTCCACCAGCCGGTCGTGTCGAAGAGGCCGGTGCCGAGGTTGTAGCGCTCCATCAGCGCGGTCGCGGCCGCGGTACGCCGGTCCCACGCGTTCCACGTCGGGCGGGCCCAGCCGGTGCAGGCGATGGTGCCCGAACCCGTGGGCTGCCCGCAGGCGCGCAGCAGGCCGACACCCTTGTTCGCCCAGTCGTCCACGTTGTACATCAGGGTCCGCCAGCCGGTCGCGCCCGACGGGGTCGCCGTGTCGCCCAGCTTGCTGCCCGACGCCCACGTGCGCCCGGCGTCGAACGAGCGGTCCAGCCAGACGTGGTCGCCCGGCGCGCCGCCGGTGACCGCCGCCCAGCCCATGTCGTCGCCGTCGTCGAGGTGCAGGGAGATCCGGCGTCCGCTCACGCTCGCCGAAGCGCCTTCGCGGTCGCCAGGGGAGAGGGCGGGATCCCTTGCGTCGCAGTACTTGTCGCAGATCGCCGCGAGCGGTGCGGCGGGTGCCGGGGACGGAAGCGGCGTGGGGGTGGCCGCCAGGACCAGGGTCAGCAGGGGAACCAGGATGGGCATCGGTCACCTTCCGCGTTGAAGGGCGATGCTTCCCATTGTGGAGAATTCACCAGATTGGTCCAGTCCTTTTGTGGACAGGTTTCGGACAGGAATTCGCGCGGTAACCCCCGCTCATGACGAATCTCGACGACACCCCGGCCGCGAAGCTCGACGAGTTCGTGCTCGCGCGGCTCGCGGAGGACGAAGAGCGGGTCCGCGCCGGCGAGCTGCCGCTGCTCGACGAGGCCGAGCGGCGCGGCAGGCTGCGGATCATGTACGCCGACGACGGCGACGGGCTCCTCCTCGCCGGCGGCCCGGTCGAGGCGATGGAGGACCGGCACCCGGTGCCGTTCGCCGAAAAGGCGGAGTTCCTCCGCCGCGAGATCCGGGACGCCCACGACGACGTGTCCGTCAAGCTCGTCGCCTCGGTGTACGAGGCGCACCCGGACTGGCAGGACGGCTGGCGCCCCTGAGGGTTTCGCGGTCCGCCGGAACGGGAAGCCGCGAAGCATGTCCGGAACCCTGCTCGACGACGCGAAGGCGATCCGCGAAGCAGCCACGACGCTGCGCAGCCCGCAGGACCTCGACCCGCTCGTGCGCCGGATCGGCCGGGCCCGGATCGTGCTGCTCGGCGAGGCGACCCACGGGACCGCCGAGTTCTCCCGCTGGCGGGCCGAACTGACCCAGCGGCTGCTGGCCGAGCGGGACTTTTCGTTCGTGGCCGTCGAAGGGGACTGGCCGGAGTGCCACCGGGTGCATTCCTGCGTCGCCGGGGCGCCCGGCGCGCCGAACGACCCCGGCCAGGCGCTGTGGGGGTTCCGCCGGTGGCCGACCTGGCGGTGGGCCAACGAGGAGGTCGCCGAGTTCGCCCGCTGGCTGCGTTCGTTCAACGCCACCGGTGACGGGATGCCGTGCGGCTTCCACGGCCTCGACGTCTACCGCCTCTGGGACTCCCTGCGCGGCGTCCTGGACTACCTCCGCGAGCACGCGCCCGATCAGATCGACGCGGCACTGCGGGCCTTCCAGTGCTTCGAGCCGTACGGCGAAGACGGTTCCGGCGGACTGGTCCCGGAGGACTGCCGCGAAGAGGTCGTCCGCCTGCTGACCGCGATGCGCTCGGCGGCGCGTGTCGAGAGCGTGCCGGGCCTCGCTCCGGCGTTCGCCACCGAGCAGCACGCCGAGGTCGCCGCCGGTGCCGAGCGCTACTACCGCGAGCTGCTGCGCGGCGGCGCGCGGGCCTGGAACGCCCGCGACACCCACCTGGCCGACACGCTCGACCGGCTGCTGCACGCCTACGGTCCGCACTCGAAAGCCGTGGTGTGGGCGCACAACGCGCACGTCGGGGACGCCCGCGCGACCGACTTGGCCACGGCCGGCATGGTCAACCTCGGACAGCTGACGCGGAAACGGCACGCGGCCGACGGCGTCGTCGCCGTCGGGTTCGGCACCTTCCGCGGATCCGTGATCGCCGCGGGCCGGTGGGGCGGGTCGGCCCGCCGGATGACCGTCGAGGAGGCACGCCCGGACAGCCTCGAAGGCCTCCTGCACGACGCCGTGGGTGGCGAAGACAGCCTGCACGTCTTCGGCGACGACGTCCGCTGGGCGCAGGAACCGCGGGGGCATCGCGCGATCGGCGTCGTCCACCGCGGCGGCGGGTACGTCCCGACCGTTCCCGCGGCCCGCTACGACGCGTTCGTGCACTGCGACGAGACCACCGCGATCACCCCGTTGCACCGCTGGGAGCCGGAGGAGGCACCGTTCGTCCCGGCACAGGGGTCGTCCCTGGGCGGGGAGTGACGGGGAGGCAGCGGACATGGCCGGTCAACGGGTCTTCGCCGATCGTGAGGACGGCGGACGGCGGCTCGCCGAAGAGCTGAACCGCCGCACCTGGGTCGACCCGCTCGTGCTCGGCCTCGCCCGCGGCGGGGTGCCGGTGGCGGCCGTGGTCGCCCGCAGGCTCGGCGCCGAGCTGGACGTCGCGGTCGCCCGCAAGATCGGCGCGCCCGGGCGGCGGGAGTTCGGCGTCGGCGCGGTGACCCCGGACGGCCCCGTGATCTACGACGAAACCATCCTGCGCGGGCTGAAGCTCACCGAGGCCCGGATGGCCCCGGCGGCGGAGCGGGAACGCGCGGAGGCGCGCCGCCGGCTCGAGCGCTACCGGGACGGCCGGCCGGCGCCGGTTCTCGCGGACCGCGACGTCATCCTCGTCGACGACGGCCTCGCGACCGGCGTCACCGCTACGGCGGCCCTGCGTGACGTGCGAACCGGGAACCCGCGGACCGTCGTGTTGGCGGCACCGGTCGGCGCTCCGGGTGCCACGGCGGGACTACTGCACGAAGCCGACGATGTTGTCTGCGTCGCCGAGCCGCCGGACTTTCGCGCCGTCGGTCAGTGGTACGCCGATTTCCGCCAGACGAGTGATAAAGATGTTCTTGACGTGCTGCGCCACCTGGGCGAACGCCAGGATTGACCGGGTGAACGGTGGGGTATCACCCGGCTGGGGTACCGACCGGATGGGGCAGGCGCGTGATGATCGAACGGGACGGACTCGGCGCCGCGGCGCGCGGGCTGAGAAAGTACTTCTTGGCCGTCGCGGCCGCGCTGGACGCGCCCGCGTGGTTCTGCGAGGTGGACGCGCCGGCCACGGCGTACCTCGCGCTGGAGCGGCGGCTCGACCGGTTCCCGGATCACGAAACGGCGCTGCTGTGGGACGAGCGCGACGGCTGGGCCGCCGCGGTCGAGTCGGCGGCCGGCGACGACGTGGTCGTGCTCGCCTACCTCGGCGAAGACGTGTTGGCGGCGCCGGAAGCGGTGTTGGCGTTCGTGCGTGGTCTCTACGGCGCCAGCTATCCCGGGCAGCCGGATCCGCCGGACTTCCGGAGTCCGGGGGCATCGGACGGCTTCGACGAACGGCTCGCCGCCTACGCGGGTGATGCCGTGCGCCTGCCCGAGGGCCAGGCCTGACTCACCGGGGCGGGAGGACGCAGAACTCGTTGCCCTCGGGGTCCGCGAGCACGATCCACGGGTCGTCGGGCGGGTCGTCGAGGACCTTCGCACCCAGCGTCACGAGCCGTTCGACCTCCGCGCGCTGGTCACCGGACGCCGGGGCCAGGTCGAGGTGCAGCCGGTTCTTGACGGTCTTTTCCTCCTGCAGTTGTCATAGAGGCGCAACCGGCGCACGATCAAGCCTATGACCAGGTACGTTGCCATTGTATGCAGGCTGAGCCCCCGGCCGGACGGGTCGTATGAGGGCGTTGACCTGCAAGAACGCTGGGGCCGTGAGTACGCCGCGAACAAGTGGCCCGGCCTGCCGGTCGAGGTGTTCGCCGACGCGGGTATCTCGGCGGCCAACGGGGACAACCGGCCGCAGTTCGAGCGGTTCCGGGAGTGGTTGAACGCGGGCAAGGTGGCCCACGTGTGGGCGGTGGAGCAGTCGCGTCTTGAGCGCCGCGAAGTCGAGTGGTTCCGGCTCGCCGCCGAGATGGAAGCCGCAGGCGTGGACGAACTCGACACCAACCGGGACGGTGTGGTGCGCGTCCGCGACGCCGTCGCCGGAATCAAAGCGGTCTTGAATGCCGATGAAGTCCGGAAGCTGAAAAAGCGACTGAATGACAGGCTTGCCGAGAACGCCGCTAACGGCGTGCCGCCCGGCAGCCACGCGTTCGGCTACCGGCACGCCGTAGTCACGGGCGCGGACGGCAAGAAAGTCAAAACCTATGCGATTGATGAAAAGGAAGCGGAAGTGATCCGGCAAGCTGCGGAATGGATTCTCTCCGGATGGTCGCTGGCGAATATTGCTGTGGAGTTGAATGCGCGCGGGTTGCGTGGTGCCTATGGTGGGAAGTTGCGGCCGCAGTCGGTGCGCAAAATGGTCACCATGCCCACGGTGGCAGGAAAAAGGGTGCATCAGGGGCGCATTGTCGGGCGTGGCAACTGGGAACCAATCTTGGACGAACGGACCTGGAAGGCCTGTAAAACGAAGTTGTCGGAGCCTCGCCGTGTCGTACGCAAAGATGGTCGCGAGTACCCGATCAATAACGCGCATCGCGGGAACTCCACGGGACGTCGTTATTTGCTGACGGGCGGGGTGGCGGTTTGTGGTGTGTGCGAAGCACCGTTGATCGCGTCGATGAAACAGCTTCGCGGTCGTGAGCCGAAGCCGTACTACTTGTGTCATCCGAAGAAGTGCCGACCCAATGGCGAGCCCGCAGGCGGATGCGTCGGAATCCTAGGTTTGGAATTCGAGAAGCACGTGATAAGTAAGTTGTGGGAAGAACTGGACAAGCCGGAGTTTCTCAACGCCGTGGCGACTGATGCGCATGCGGACCGCCGAGCAAAGATCGAGTCCGATTTGGAGGAGTTGGACCGTCAGCGCGGCGAATTGGCCCGGATGTGGGCGCGACCCGGCGGGCTGAAAGACACCGAGTGGGAGAACGCGCGTCAGGGTATCGCGGAGAATGAGAGCAGTCTTCGCGCCGAGTTGGCGGAACTGCCGCCGCCCCGGGTCGGTATCGATATTGCGCAGGCACGGGCGGCGTGGCCGGACATGACGTTGGATGAGCAACGCGAATTTCTGCGCATGTTCATCCGAGCAGCGACGGTGAAACGGGCGCGCCCGGGTCTGATGGCTTTTGATGAGAACCGAGTGGAAATTTCCTGGCAAGCAGTGTAGGTATCGCTGAATCTGCGCGCGTCACACAGCGGCGGGGGCGTCGGCCTGTAAGGGCTGATGCCCCCGCCGTTTGTATGTGTTCAGTGCGGTGTCGTTGTCGCAGGTGAGGGTGCACGCCGGGGGGTATGGGCGGAGGATCGTTTCTCGACTTGTTGGCCGCAGCGGGGGACAGGGCGGCGGCGCGTGATCAGGCCCGGAATCAGCGCCGGGCGGCGATTGAACGCGCGGTGCGGTGGCCGTTCCTGATTGGTGCGGTGGTGCTGGCGCTGGGTGGCGTGGTGGCTATCGGGGTGGAAATGTGGCCGTGGCTTTCCCTCCGCTTCCCCGTCTGGGAGCAGTCGAGCCAATATCGCAGTCCCCGACGGGTTCCAATGCCTGGCGTGAGAAAGCAAAGCTTGGGCTTCAGTTCACCGCGACAGCTTGGCGTACGCGCCGGAAGGCGAGCAGAGCGACGAACGCAGCGAGAATGCTACACGCAGCTATCTCAATAATTTGGACAGGCAGAACGTGGCTTCCCGGCTGGTAGCTTGTCACTAGCTTCTCGACACCATGACTGCGGATGCACTGTTCCCATTCGGGGGCCGAGGGGGCGTCTCGACATTCCAGGTTCGGAAATTGCACGGGCGTGCCAGTCGAATTCGCGTAGTGAACATCAAGCTGGATCGAATTGTCGCCAGGAAGGGAAACTTTCGCATACTCGCCGTTGACAGTAAAAGGTGTTACCTGCGTCGATGCCGGAAGCCATTTAAGGCGCATAATGACGAGCGCGACGCGAAAGACAAGGAAAGCAAATAGCGCCGCACCGATGGCAGGAACCACGCGTCGAATATAAGAACCTGCCGCGAAGCCAAGAAATAAAGCAAGAAGGTAGTATGCTATTTGAACGCCGACAGCGGACTCGAATAGCGACGGAGTGAACATCGACTTTGTCGTTGCCTTGTGAATACCTTCGGCAAGAGCACTTGAGCTCAGCCCTGATACTACCGCGAGACAAATCGAAAAGAACGCCAATACGCCAAGGCGTTGAGTGGTCCAGCGCAAGGGGCTGACGTCTTGCGTCCAAGCAAACAGGTATGTATGGCTTTCGTATTCGCGCGCCACGAGCGGTGCGCCCCAAAATACGCCCACGAGGACCGGGACTACCATCTGGCCGATCAGTATCCAGTTGGCTGAATCAATATTTGAAGAAAGACTCTCGGCGGCGGTCGGAGAGGAGCACTGTCCGGGCGCCGGGCTCGCGCAAGCATCTGCCTGACGTGCAATGTCAGTCGACGCCATCAGTGCAAATGCCTGAAGGGCGGCCCAGGTGGCGATCAGAAATACGGTAACGAGTCGGCTCGACCGCCACAGTTGCCAACTGATTTCCAGGGGCTTCAGCTTGCTCACTTCACACCGGCCAGTGGGTTTGATCCTTCTCGTACTCCTGGATCCTTTGAAGAGAGGTAGGCTAAAACTATCTCTTCCAGGCTAACGGAGCGCGCGCTACTTTCGTTCAACATCTGCTTCATAACGCTATCATCGGCCACTCTGACGATCGACGTGTTATCTCGCTCGAAATGGTAAATCTGATGGATCGAGGTGGTATCGACTTTTGGCGTTGACGTCATCAGTCGAGCATGTGAGTTGCAAATATCATCGGCGTTGCCCTGTAGAACCAGTTCGCCGGACTTCAGGACGATCAAGTCACTTACGAGGTTCGCAAGCTCCGAAACGACATGACTGGACACCAAGATCGTCGTGCCGTGTTCCTCGGATTCAGCCACAAGTTGTGAAGTGACTTCGCTACGTGCAATTGGGTCCAGACTCGCGACCGGCTCGTCGAGCAAGAGAACAGCAGGGGCTGTCGCGACAGCTAACGCCAGCGAGACTTGCGCCTGTTGGCCACCTGAGAGTTGCCCGCATTTCCGATCAAGCGGAATGTTGAAACGCTCCAGCCATGCGTTGGCTCGTACCGGATGCCAGTGGAAGTTCAAAGCTTTGGCAACGCGCAGCATTTCGCCAACGGACAGATGGCGATACAGGGGACGTTCTTGCGCTACCAGCGAGACCTTGCGCCCCACGCGACGACTGGCTGCGTCATGCAAATCCAAGCCGTCTACGGCCACTTGGCCGGCATCGGGACGCAGGATGGTTGCAAGGATCTTGATCAGAGTAGATTTTCCTGCACCGTTAGCGCCGACCAAGCCGGTGATTGATCCACGCTGGAGCGAGAAGCTGCAGTTGCGAAGAGCAGCGCGACTAGCTCGTTTCGAGTAGCTAAACGCGAGATCTTTAGCCACCAGAACATCCTCGTTGTCACTGCGAGATTTCTGTGACATTAGAATTTCCTGATTCCTTGCCTGGTAGGCTAGCGATCGCTAGGGCTTGACAATATCCGAACCTTGTATGATGACGAGCGGCAAACTAGTTCTTCGGCATCAACGATTTTGTCGATGGAAATTAGAACTCCGATTGCTTCCGCCGTGTCCGACTGAATTTGGTCGATGATCCGATTTTTGGCATCTGGGCTTTCAAACGAAGAAGCTTCGATCTTTTCTATAGCTTTTCGTTTGATCGCATCCTCGTCGATCGCGATCGCAGCAACCTTCACCTCGATTTCAAACCGCGCACCGTGTTTGAGGGCTTCATACAGCTTTAACTCCTCTTCAGGAGTGGACGGCTCGAAATTCATACACGTATCCTAGCATGTGATAACTGTCTGTTGCTACCCTGACAAGTCCCCTAAGGGTTGGCCCTGGGGCCCCAGGGCCAACCCTAGGCAATCCGAACTATTGGGCTACTTCGTCTCGGTTGTCACAGATTCCACGGGTGACAAACAGTGTCCGATCAGCCCGTCAGCGGAACCTGCCCGACGGCCCGGCCCGATGTAGATCCAGTCTCCAGTGACATTCGGATCCCACCATGCGCTACAAACTACCTGGATTCGCGCAGAGCCACCGTAAAGGCCGCCCCAACAGGACGCCTTGCCATATGTATTCTCGATCCAGCTGTCGCAGGTTACGGAGCTGGTCTTCGGGCTGATCGGGCGGGACGTGGCGTTCGCAACGCCTATTGCGCCCAACAGTGTGGCACCCAGAATGCACACCAACACGGCCAGGCTACCCGAGTGTCGCCGAATGAATCTGCCGGCCTCTTTTGCACCCGTCAAAGTAGTCACCTCGTGTTCGCCGTAACCCAGTCGACGGAAGACCAGCACTGTCCTTGCATTTCGATGGTAGACCCGTTCACGATCTGAGCAGACCGGTCAACGTTCGGGTCCCAGACTGCGTTGCATTCAACATGCAGATCCATCGCAACCGTTCGACCGGAGTTGTTGGTACACTTTCCGTGACCCCACTCGCCATCGATCCACGTATTGCAGTAAGTCCCGGGAACAGTCCTGGGAGCTTTGGGTGCAGCGGATGCTGAACCTGCCAACGCCAACCCGGCCACCGCGACGGCGGCTGGGACAAAAATCCCCATTCGCAGCTTGCCGAACCTTTGTCTCACTACGAATCCCCATTCTTTTGTTGTGGCGGGGAAGGAGACGCAGAAACGCCCTCCCCGCTGTAGAAATCTAGTAGCGTGATCGGGACAGAACAAGCCACTGACCATCCGATGTGATTTGGATCACCTTTGCTGGTTTTGGAAGACCGGTTATGCGGTCACCTGAAATGCGGCCATTCAGACTACGCGTTACAGTCGCCCGCTGCTCTTTTGAGGTGATCTTCCAATATTGAGCTAGCCCAATTGGATGCGCGCCGTTCGTGTGGCAGATCCCATGCGGCATTGCTGACAAATATTGTCTCGTTGATCTGTTTCGTAAATGAAGGCTGCACGTACTCCGTTTTTCGTAGCTTTGGCACGTAGGGTAGTGATGCCTGACGCACGGTCTCCGAGCATGCGAACTCCCTTCACGTGCTCCCACATGCAACGCGACGGGGCACCCGGCGCATGGCGGGCTGGCCATCCCGCCACGCATGTGCGTAGTCGATCAGGGGTTCGATTCGGTGGCGTTGTCGCAGGTGAAGGCGCATCCTTGTGGTATGGGTGGCGGATCGTTCCTGGACCGTTTGGCCGCTGCTGGTGAGCAAGCAGTGGCCCGGGACCAAGCCCGGAAGTGGCGACGCGCGGCGATTGAACGAGCCGTACGAACACCCGCGCTGATCGGTGCGGGGATTCTCGCGCTGGTGGCGTGGTGGCTGTCCGGCTGGGAAATGTGGCCGTGGCTGTTCGGCGGGGCCGGTGGTCTCGTGGCCGTGCTGGTGCTGGCCCGTCGGATGCCGCCGGCGTGGCGGCTGACGGTGCCGCTGCTGGTGGTCGGGGTGTGGCTGCTGACGTATGTGGACCCGTGGTGGTGGGTGCTGCTGGCGGGGGTCGCGGTGACCGGCGCCGGGGTGGCCGCGCTGGTGATGTTGCGGCTACGGGTGCGGCGCTGGCAGACGCTCGGGGCACTGGCGCTGGGTGTGGTGATGGTCGCGGCGGGATGGGTGATGCTGACGGTGGATTCCGCCTGGCAGGCACGCCAGACGCAACAGGAACTGAATCAGGCCCACGATGAAGCGGTGGCCCGGATCTTGCCTCGGAGCCCGGCGAGCATGGTCGACTTTCTGGCGGAACGGATCGCCCACGCGACGCCGGACGCGGTCGCCGACGCGTGTTTCGTGTTCGCACCTGCCGCGCAACGCCAGTTCGCCGACGCCTGGCAAGCCCCGGACTGCCCGACCGCTATCCGCGTCATGGCGAGCAAGGTCACCGCAGCGGCGGACTACGTGAACAACCTGTATTTACCGGGGCAGGCGGCCCAGTCCAATCCGGACGGCACCCTGTCGGTGGACGCATGCCACTTGGATTTCAGCGGGCTGACTGACGATACTCCGCATGTGAATCCCGGCCCGCAGATCGGCATGCTGACCCTGGCACAGCAACACGGGCAAGGGCACCGCATCGTCGGCTATCAGGGCTGTCCGCCGGGGTGATCGTGTCGGGTGTCGAGCCCCATCCGTGGCAGACTGCTCCCATGTATGCGTTCGATGTTTCGCCGACAGGCTGGCTTGCTGAGTTCCAGGAAGAGCGGGACGGAACACGACGTTCCTGGCGACTTCCGGTCGAGTGTTTCTCGCCCGCAGGCGAAGGAATGGTTGTAGATGGCCGTTCGAGCCGTTTGGTAGCGGCAGAGAAGGCAGAGAATTTCGTCGCGCTGACGGAGTGCAATCTGGGGGTTCATTTCATCCCGGCGCATCCGGGATGGTCGGTCGAGGGGGAAAGGTGGGCAGGGGAAAGAGTGGTGGGCTGGATGGTCAATGACTCCGGGTACGGGGTCCCGTTGGTGGCCCTGCCGAAGTCGGGTGGACTCGTGCCCGCAGGCGCTGACGGGACGCCGTACACCTTGACCGCGCCAGACACCCCGCGTGCCGACACGCACACTGACGACTGACGTGGCCCGCGACGCGGAGAGCCCCGGCAACCGTGGTTGCCGGGGCTCTCTCGTGTTCAGGGCCGTTCTGTGGTTGTCGCTGCCTCGGGTGGGTGGTGAGCACGGGGGCGTCCGTTCTGGCGGGCCAACGCGGCCCGCACGATGCGTGCTGCTCGTCCTAGCGTGAGTGGGTCGTCAACGGCGCGGGTCGGCGCGGGTGGGTGATGAGTCCGCCGGGGCGGACTCGCCGCCTCAGCGGGGCTCTCAGGACCTGCCAGAGTCATCACCTCCCCGCGTGCTCTCGCCCGGTCGGCGGGGAGGCAGGGAGGGACCTTCCCCGGTCCCCGCGTCACCCGGGTTTCGGCCCGGTTCGGGGTTTGGCCGGCGGTGGGTCCCTGGGGTCCCTGAGCCGTGTTTGTGCTGGTCAGGGCAGGGACTTTCGGTCAGGGACCCGTCAGGGAGAAGTCCCTGAGTCCCTGCCGGGTCCCTGCCGGAGTCCCTGCCGTCCCCGTCCGCGTCGTCGGCCCCGTTGCCGTCGTCGTCGCGGTCGTGGCGCGCGAGTGCGGCGGCCACGTCCTCGGCGCGGATGACCTTCTTTCCGTCCGACTTGACCGGGGCGACCCCGTACGGCGCGAGTGCGGCTGTCAGGTCCCGGAACGTCCACTCCCCGTACTCGCCGGGATCGTGGCGGGCCAGCCGGGTCAGGATGACCTGAGTCCGAACGCGCCTCTCCCCGTCCAACACCGCCGCGACGTCGGCCAGGTGGTCGACGGCCACCGGTGCCGCCGCTTCGAGCTGCGGGCGCGCGCTGGACTCGACCGCCCGGCCCATCTCCTCAATCAGCGCCACCGCGCGGCCGATGACCGGGGTCACATCGTCGGCCCCGTCCTCGAACGGCACGTAGAACGTCCGGACCAGCTCGAACGTCTCGTCCGTGATGCCGACCGCGACGCAGGTTCCCCGGTCGGTGTTGATCCGTAGTTCGGTCGCGCGGATACCGGCCGCGTACTTGCCCGACCCCAATAGCCCGTCATTGGCCACCTGATCGGCCACCGAGAACGCGACACCGCAGGACACGTTGCGGGTGACCTCCCTCGGGATGCTGTCCTTCGTCGGCGACTGGGTGGCCAGTAGCAGCACGATGCCGTACTTACGTCCTCGCTTGATCAACCGCACGGCCAACTCAGCGGCTTTCTTCCCGAACTTGGGGTGCTGGAACAACTCGTGGCACTCGTCGATCCCGCACACCAACGGGTGCAACCCAAGATCCCGCTTGTCGGCGAGTTTGCGCGAGACCTTCGGCGGGCGGCCCGGCTGCTCTCCGAGGATCTTGCCGCGTCGCTCCATTTCGGTCAGCAAGTCCGCCAACGCTTGCGTTGCCGCTTCGGCCACGCTGTCATCCATCCCCATCCGGTAGCGCGACAGCCGGGGCCGGAACGGGTCGAAGTCGGGTGACTCGCCCATCACGAACACCCACAGTTCGGCCGTGGGGTCCAGTGCCGCACCGAGCAGCAGCGTCCGCAACGCGGCCGACTTCCCTTGCCCCGGGCGGCCACCGATCAGCCAGTTCACCCCGACCAACGGCGCGTTGATGACCAACCCGCGTTGCGACAGTCCGAACGGGACACCCTCGAATACGTCGACCTGTCCATCGTGGACCAACGGCCATTGGCCGGCCCCGCCCCGCAGGACGCCCTTGTCGGCGACCCACAGGTCGAGGATGCCGTCCTCATCTCCCTTGGTAGGCCACGTTTCCAGCGACGCACGCCCGAGGTTCGCGGCCAGCTTCGACCGACGCGCGGCCACCATGTCGGCGGTCACGCCGAGCGGCAACCGGACCTGAGCAAAGGTGCCCTCACCGTCCTTACGCGCGGCCACGGTGTAGACTAGTTCCCCGCCGTCGCGGTAGAACCGGTCCAACGGCGTGATACCGAGATGCGCCAACGCCTTGGAGATCATCCGTTCGTCAATCCAGGAATCGGCGTCGTCGCGGTCCGGCCGTACCAGCCAGCCCGCACCGGGGGTGCGGTCGCGTCCCTCGAACGCCGCTGCAATCGCCCACGTCACCGGTGCCACGATCAGCAGCAGCGGCACCACCACCGTGAGCGCCGACCACACGGCGGACACTCCCGTGTAGACGTCGGCCAGCCACGGCCACATGTCCGCCCGATCCATCACCGAGTCCACCAGCCACAGCACCGCCGCCACCGGAGCCGCGACCCGCAACGTGATCACCAACCGGCGGACCACGATCCCGAGCCTGGCCCACCGTGCCGTGGCATCCGACCGGATCAGCTCCTGCGCGGCACGCCGCGCGTCGGCGTCCCCGGCCAGCCGCGCCCGGCGAGCGTCGGCCCGAAGATCGGCGTAGGTGGCCCAGTTCCAGAACTTGACCAGCCACCGCCAGTTCCCGCGCAGCACGAACCACACCAGCCGCACCACGTCTTGCGGGATCTTCCGCGCCCGGTAGGCGGCTACCGACCGCGCCCGGATCATCGGCCCGGACCGCCACATCCGCCCGGCCGCGTCGGCAACGCGCTGCCACACCGACACCCTGCGCGGAACCGCGCGGTTCCGCGGCTGGGGCAACGTGTCGTCGATCAACTCACCGTCGAGTACCGGGCCGACGTGTTCGACGTCCCGGCCGTGAGCGCGGGCCACCTCGGCGTGTTCGTGCTTCTCCTCGTTCGGTTCGGTCATCGGCTCGCACCCCCCTTGCCGGTCTCGGCGGTCAAGGTGGCGGCGAGCCGGGAGGACAGACCACGGGAACACCCCGTGGTCTCCCGCACCCACGCCGGAGTGATCTCCACCCCGGGCGTCCACGCGGTACGGGCGTCGGTGAGGTAGTCGGCGAACAGCTTCCGCCGAGCCGGTCGCAATGCCGCCGGTTCCGGTGCCGCCGGTTCACGATCCGGCGCGCTCGGCTCCCGTACCTGTTCGGTCGGTTCGTGAGCCGCCGTGTTCGGTTCGTGGACTGGGGCGGCCGGTTGCTGAACCGGTGCCGACTCAGCAACGCTCGCCCGGTCGGTGGCGTTCATGAACGCCACCGTCACCGCGTCGGTGAGCTTGTCCCGCAAGTCGGTGACCGCCTCGGCGGCGACGAACACCACCAGCGGCGGAACCGAGTGCAGGACCACTCCGGCCGGCGAGCCGGAAACCCACGATGACCAGGTGTTCATCACGTACGTTGCGGCCAGCGTGAGCCACTTCGCGGCCCGTACCCACGCTCCCGTGTGGACCTGGTACCGGGCGGTGATCTGCTCCGCTCGCAGGATGGCCAGCAGGACCAGGCACACGGTCGGGTCCAGCAGCCACGCCGTGAGCCAGGGCAGCGACCCGAACGCGGCTCCGGCGGCGGCGAACCACTGCACGTTGGCCGTGGTGAATGCCAGCCCGAGGACGATCCCGGACCAGCACAGCCGGTCCACTTGAGCCCGGACCCGTTCCACCCGCAGCGCCACCACGTCGGGGTGGGTCTGCCAGCGGCGGACGTCGGCCGCTTCGGCCGCGTCGGCGGCCAGCCGCCGCGCCCGGCCCGCCATCGTCGCCGTCTCGTTCTGGTTGGTCGTGGTCATCGGCGACCACCACCCCGGCGACGCGTGCTGGTGGTGTCCATGGACGTGACCGTCAGGGCACGCGTCAGGACGTAGGCCGCGATCAGGTCCGGCACTCCAAGGACCACCAGGACCAACGTCGGGTTGTGCACATGCGTGATCACCAGCCACTGAACGCCCGTGAACGCCGCGCCCGTGAACAGCACCCGCCCGGCCAGCGACACCACCCGCGAACTCGCCCGCGCCGTGTCAGCAGCCCGGCGAGCCTTGCGGGCGCTGTAGCGCCACACCATGAACAGCGCCAGCAGCACCCCGACCCCGGCGAGGATCTGTGTCGGCGTGAAGTTGACCGTCATCGCGCCTCACCACCCCGGCGACGCAGCCACACCGGGTGCAGCGCACGCCGATCGGTGTCCGGCAACGCACCCCACACCCCGACCGTGTCCAGCCCGGCCGTCCGCAACTCCAGCTCGCGGCACTCGTCGATCACCGGGCACCCGGCGCACATCCCGGCGGCCAACTCCCGGTCCGGCGAGTCCTCGCCGGACAGTTCGGGCATGTCGGCCCGGTCGAATGCCCAGAAACACAGACCGTCCCCGGTCACCACTCGGTTCAGCACGTCGTCCGGCACGTCGGCGTACCGATCGAGCTGGGCAGCCATCTCCTCGTAGTTGGGTTCGGTCATCGCGCACCCCCGCCGAGCACCCGGCGCAGTTCGGCGGCGGGGATGACGAGCCGGGAGCGGCGGCGCTCCGCGCGGAGCGTGCCGACCCGGATGGCGCGATGGATCTCGTTGCGGTCGACGCCGAGAATCCACGCGGCGTCGGCCAGTGAGTAGAACGCCGGTCGACCGGCGTCAGGAAGTTTCTTCGTCATTGGGTTGAGGCCTTTCGAGTCAAGAACGATGATTTGAGCTGAAAAAGAGAGCTGATTTAGTCGCGTGAAGGCGCGAGAATGGTCCGAATGCGCGACGCGGTGTCGATCTAGGCGCCGCGGAATCCGTCAAGCGCTAATGTCGGCGCTGAGGCGGACCACGGAGGAATGGGTGTCGGAAGACTGGGCGGCGGTCGCGAAGACCATCAACGAGCGCGTACACGCGCTCGGATGGAAGCAACGCGAGCTGGCCGAACGCTCGCAGGTCTCGCAGGCGATCGTCCGCGAAATCCAGAACCACACCGTGGAGCGCAAGCGCAGCGACCGGACGCTTGAAGCGCTGGCGGTGGCACTCGGCCTGCATCCGCAACACCTGCTCGCCGTGCTGCATGGGCGCATCCCGCCGGCTCTGGGCCAGCCGCGCGAGGACATGGAAGACGCCGTGTCGGCGCGACTTGCCGTCATTGAGCGTCGGCTCTCCGACATCACCGAGCAACTCGCTGCACTGCGCGCCGACCTTGCCGACGTCCTGAGTCGGCCGGACAGGCAATAGGCGTCCGATGCTCGGCAGTGTCGAATGTCCTTGCGGCCTGATCGTCAGGTGGTTTCGTTCTGCGTTCATGCCTCAAGAAAACGGCAGCGAGGCACCTTTGCGCAGGTGGCTGAGGTTAACCGCAGCCTCGTTAACTGCAATTAACTGTGCAGGTCAGCGCGGTTATTGCCAGGGTGAGCCCCATGGCTGAAACAAGGCTTCAGGCGGTTCGCAGGCAGCTCGGCTACAAGGCCGATGACGTCATCAGGATGCTTCTTCGTCGCGCCGAGACGCTCGCCGTTCCTGTCATGTCGGCAACGAGTCTCAAGACGAAGCTGTCACGGTGGGAGAACGGACGCGAAGCGGTCAGCCAGCCGTACCGCCGTCTCTTTCGTGACGTCTATGGCCGCACGAACGAGGAACTGGGCTTCCCAGGGGAGGAGGCGAACGACGAAGCAGACGAACTGATCTCCCGGCTCGCGCTTGCTCGTTCGGTCGATGCCGAAACCGTCGAGATCTTCAAGCGACAGGTAGATCAGGCACGACACGTTGACCGGCGGTTCGGTGGCATGGGGGTGCTTGATCAGCTGCGCAGCAACATCGAACAGCTTCAAGGCTTGCTCGGGTTCAGCACGACGAACGGCCAACGTCAGGCGCTGGCCACAGTGCTCACCGAAGCATCGGCGCTGGCCGGTTGGGAAGCGCTGGACCGTAACGCCATCCGACAGGCATGGGAGCATCACGAGACAGCCAAGGCAGCCGCACGTGAAGCAGGGTCACCGATTCTGCTCGCGCATTCGACCGCGCAACAGGCTTTCATCTTGATTGATCTTGGCGAAGTCCAGGCAGCCGTTGGACAACTCGCTGAAGCGCGTGCGCTTGCGGAACGCACGGCACCGCCATTGCTGCGCGCGTGGATGGCGGCAGCGCTTGGAGAAGGACTGGCGGCGGCAGGTCAGCGGGACGACGCGCTGAGGGTGTTCGACACAGCGGACGAACTTTTGCCCACGGACCCTGTCGATCCGGCGTTGCCGTTTCTGTTTCTGGGCGGGGCACACCTTGACCGATGGCGCGGCAACGCGCTGAGCAAACTCGGTGAGCCGGATGCGATCCAGCGACTCACCGCCGCGTTGCCGCGCCTGCCGCCGGACTTCATGCGTGCCCGGACAGGCATGTTGGTTGATCTGGCATTCGCCTACGCGGCAGCAGGCGACCGAGATGCTTCGCTGGACCACGCACGACAGGCGCGGCGGCTCGCAGCACAGATCAAGTCGGATCGACAGTTACGCCGTCTCGGTGGGCTGATCTTGCCCGGAACTGCTTCCGGTGTTGCGTGAGGCGATGTAGTAGAGCAGGGGAACCAGGGCGCCAGCGCCGAGAATTTCCTTACGTAGGGCCAATTCTGGAATCCGGCTGAGCGGAACCCACTCAAGACGCCCGACTTCTTCCGTGTCGGTCGGCTCGCCCACTTTCTCGGCGCCGCGCCACAGATAGACGTCGGTCAGCGCTGTCACTTGCCCTGGCAACGGCTCGAAGCTGATCAGGTGTTCGACCTCGCCGACCGGCTGATAGCCGCTTTCCTCCCGGATCTCGCGAGCCGCCGTCGCGGCAGGCTCCTCGCCTTCCTCGACCAGCCCGCCAAGCAGTTCGTAGCCCCACTGGTCGGTTGCGAACCGGTAGCGCCACAGCATGAGCACCCGATCCTGATCGTCGATGATCAGGCCGATTGCGATGCGAGCCAGGTGCACGACGTGGTATTCCCATCGTTCACCGTTCGGCGCTTGCACGTCGGTCAGGCCGAGGCGCACCCACTTGTTGTCATAGACGGTCCGTTCACCGAAGGTCTTCCAGGACCCAACGTCTTCAGTCACGCACGGAGCCTAGCGCGACTCGACACGAGCCTTAAGCCGTTCGAGGCGTCGTTGCTGACGCGTCGAGCCGATGTCGGCGGCGAGGGCTTGAGCACGGTCGATGTGCAGGTGGGCTTGATCACGCTCGCGTATCGCCGCGAACGCCGTGGCAAGGTCGACTCGCAGGGCCGTCTCAGCGCGGACGAAGGTCGGATCGAGACGGTCAAGCGCGTCAGTGAGCACGTCGATCGCTTCCGGCTCGCCGACTCTCGCGAGCGCGTGGCCTCGCCAGCGGTCAAGGTGGACGGAGTCGAGCGCGAGATACGGCCCGTCCTGCGCCGTGTCATCCGGGAGTAAGGCGGTGGCGTGGTCGAACGCGCGGAGGCTCGCCGAACGCTGTCCATCGGCGGCGAGTGTTTCGCCGTGTGCGGCGGCCAGCCACGAGCGGACCAGTCGGTCCGTCTTCCTCTCCGCGCTCCGGCGGATGGACGCCATCAAGTCGACCGCCGCCGTTGAATCGCCGATGTCCAGCAACACGAACGCTTGGCCCGCGCTGGTGTGCGCCTCGAAAGCGGGGTTCGTCGGTTCCTTGGCGGCCAACTTGCCTTGCTCGTAGTGCTGCCAGGACTGCGAGACGTTGCCCAGATCTAGAGCCTGCCATCCGGCGAGAGTGCGAAGTTCCGAGAGCAACGCGGCCAGCTCCTCGCGGGTAGTCGGCATGACGCTGTGGCCCATCAGCCTGCCAACCTGCCCGATCTTGGTCACCACCTCGTCGTGCGCGAGGATCGCGCCCAACTGCCGATCGAGTCGGCGCGTCGCGTTCAACTGATCGCGTAACAGTTGGAGTACCGTGCCGTCGATCCGAGCTGACGTACGAAGCAGAGCCCGGAACTCGCGTTCGTCGTTGGCGAACTCGCGGCGTTCCAGGGGTGGGCCGAGCAGTTCCTCAATCTTGACGCCGAAGATGCGCTCAAGAAGCCTGACGGTGGCCTGCTGAGGTCGCCCGAGAGGTTTGCCGCCATCACCGCGACCAGAGGCGAGCCGCTTCACATGTCGGCCGCTGAGCGTGCCAGGCTCGCCGCACTCTCTTGCGAAGTTCGTCGCGAACTCGGCGAACTCCTCGAACGTCTGCCGCCGTTCCCGGATCAGCAGTTCAAGAACAGTGCGCGAGCGATGTGGTTCCTGCTCATCACCCATGCCGGCACTCCTCCTGGCCCTGGTCCCGTGGCCCGCGCATGGCACCACCGTGGCCCGTCCGCGACCTTCCGATGAAATCAGTGTATACGTCAAGCTGATCTCGGCGTAACCGGCCGTTATGGCTGGTCAAGATGGACAGTTAAGCGGAGTGAATCATGAGCGACACGGGGTCAGTGGCGGTTCTCGACCGCCCGGCGACGGCGCCGCGCGCCTACGGCTACATGCGCGTTCCTTGCGATGTACCGGACGACAAAGTTCGACAACTGGAAAAGCAGTTAATCGCATATGCTGAAAATTGCGGCTTAAGCTTTGTTGGCTTCTTCTTCGAATTCAATTGCGGATCGCGTGAAGCCTTCGACGACCTGGTAGCGGAACTTGTTCGCGCTGACGTGCACCATGTAATAGTTCCAAGTCTTCGTCATCTTGCCCATAATCGTCTCTTGCAAGACCAAATGTTGAGTCATCTGAGCTTTACGGCCCGCGCGCAGGTTCTGGCAATGCGACTTAAGACTGCAATTGAATGAAGGGATTTCTAAAAGCTCGTGGGAACTGATCGAAAGCCAACTAAGCAGGAGTTGCAGGCCGCCGCAGCGGCCCTTCAGTCCTTGAATGAAGGAAATACGGAACAGGCCGTACTGTTCAATAACCTACTAAAGATGACGCAAGAAGATAACGACAAGAAGGCCGAAGGGCAACAGGGGTCCGAGTGATGCGAGAAGACACCAAGGCGATCATTGAATCACTCCGGGCGGTAAGTGGTCATGCGGAAACTATCGCGCAGGCATTGATGCTCGGTAAGATGACTGCAAAGAAGCAGCGCGAGTACGCCGATATGCTGAAAGAACTGTCGGAACTTCTGCACGAGCACGCCGATATCGAGGAGAAAGACACCTCGAATGAGTGACTCACAGGCTGGCCTAGCTGGGCTTATGGGCAAGGCTGGCGACAAGTTGAGCGTTGTATCTAATCGCCTCAAGTCCGGCGTCGCCTCGGCCGAGGAGCTCATGGAATGCAGCAAGCTAGTATTCGCACTTGCGGAAGCCATGGAACTATATGCCGGGAAGATGCCTAAAGTGGAGCCTGGTGCCCGTCATTCACTCCGACAACGGCCACCGTCGACATAATGGACGGCTGGGCGCTATTTTGTTCGGCGGTAGTGGCAGTTCCAATTGCCGCCGCATCGATCTGGATGCTAAGTGAACGGGCGGCAAATCGCCGACGGCGGAAGTTCCTTCAACGTTACAAGCAGCGGTCTGTATCTGGTATTCGCAAACGTATCGAGCGAGAACTTGCCAACGAGGACACTCATGTAATGCCCGTCGTCCAACGTGGCACATTGGGTCCTGATCTGCTCCAAGATGGCAAAATCTCCGGCCGTCTTCCGCTCTCAAAGCATACGCGGCGTTACGCGCGCCAGTGCAGTAGAGGGACACGAACAAAGCGGCCTGAGCCGTCGCGGTGACATGCTTCCTCATGTTGTCGTGAAAGTCACCGCACCGGGGTTTCAAGTAGATGGCCCGGGATATGTGCGGAATCCAAGGTGGGGAGCGGGTTTCTTGTGGAACTTTCCCCGCAATGATCCACCTGCGACCAGCATGAATGACCAGAGTTGAGCCGTTCGACCCTCGCTGCGGCAGGGGGTCGGACGGCTCCTCGCTACGCCGCAGATGTGACGGTGAGAGGTCTTGGGGCGGTTACTTGTTCATAACGCTTGTCCTCGGGTACCGGCTGGAACAGCAGCGCCGGCCCGTCGTCGAAGTCCAGTTGCCGGTACGTCAGACCGTGGGAATCCGTCCAGCTGCGGGCTTTCCCGCGACCCAGCGCCTGTTCCCAGAACTCGGCCAGCAGGTCCGGCTGCCGGCAGTCCACCGCCACGGCCAGGATGCGCAACGCGGTCACGCCTTCACCACCCGGTTGATCGCCTCGGCGACCAGTTCCGGTTCGGACACCGTCACCGTCAGCCCCGGGTGGCGGAGCAGGCCCCACGGGTCGATGCCGGGCACCGGTTCGTGGAACCGCAGGCACACGCCGCCTTCGGTGGTGGTGCCGAACGTCAGGCCGCGGTCGGCGAGCGACAGCCGGACGCCGAGACCGCGAAGCGGGCTGAACGGGCCGCTGACCTCGGCGCCGGCGACGTTGCTCAGCGGGGTCGAGACGAGCCACGGCCCGAGCCGGACGCGCAGGCCGTCGGCGTCCAGCTCGAGGCCGCTGCGAGATCCCAGCAGGCGGCGCAGCCAGGGGAACCGCACGGCGAACTCGGCACGCAGGCGGTAGTGCACGACCACGGCCGGCCGTTCCACCGCCGTCGCTTCACCGGTCGTCATGCGCCGCCGCCCATCGGCGGGACGTCCGGGTCGTCGTCGGCCGGCCCCTCGGGGTCCCGCCACTCCTCGGCGCGGGACGGGCCGTTGCCCTGCCGCGTTCCGCGCAGCTCCGCCTTCAGCTCGTCGTCCTCCCGCGGCGAATGCCGGTCGCTTTCCCGGTGCATGGGAACCTCCTTCACGCGGTTTCTTCCCCGGCTACCCGGCGGCCACGGGCCGAAACCGCGCGGCCCGCGCGGGCCGCGGCGATCCCGAGCACCAGGCCCGCGACCGCGGTCAGCCCGTGCAGCCAGTTGTCGGCCCAGTTGAGGTTGATCGGGTCCTCCGGCGTGCTGAACGCCGTGGCGAGCACGCCGTAGGCGGTCATGCCCAGGAAACCGACGAAGAGGACCCAGCAGTAGATGAGCGCGCCGGCGTGCCGGGTCGCGGCGAGCAGCCCGAGCACCCCGACCACGGTGTGGACGAGGTTGAGGACGACGCTCGCGCTGAAGAGCCCGATCACCTGGCCGGTCGTCACGTGGCCGACCGTCGCCGTTCCCGGCGTCAGCCACCCGGCGATCCCGAGCGCGAGGTAGAGCAGCCCGAGCACGGCGACGGCCGGGCGGAGCCAGACCGGGCCCGGTTTGGTGCGGGTGTCGGCGGACGACATGGGCGCCTCCTTCCTTCCGGGCGCGGATACCCGGGGTGCCGGACGGGAAACGGGGGACCGAAGAGGGGCCGGACGGCGGGCTGGGGGATCCGCCGTCCGGCCCGGGGCGGGGGCCCGCGCCGGTCCCTGCAGCCCGGGCGCGGGCCCCTGGTCTCAGGGGGAACGCCAGTCGTGGCCGGCGTGTGCCGTGCCGTGCTGGGCGCCCATCAGGAGCAGGCCGCCGTCGACGACGAGCGACGTGCCGGTGATGTACCCGGCGGCGGGCGTCGCGAGGAAGGCGACGGCGGCCGCCACCTCGGCGGCGTGACCGGTGCGGCCGAGCGGGATGCCGGGCCGCTGCTGCTCGCGCGGATCGGCGTCGGCCTGGCCCGTCATCGGCGTCGAGATTTCGCCAGGAGCCACCGAGTTCACCGTGATGGCGTGTTCGGCCAGTTCCAAGGCGAGCACCTGGGTCAGCGCGCCCGCCCCGGCCTTGGCGGCGCAGTAGGGCGCGGCGCCGACACGCGGGACGTGCTCGTGCACACTCGTGATCGTGATGATGCGGCCGCCGTGGCCGGCGTCGATCATGTGCCGCGCCGCGCGCTGGGCGAGGAGGAAGACGCCGTCCAGGTCGACGTCGAGGACTTCACGCCACTTCTCGTAGCCGAGGTCGAGGACGCGCTGGCTGCTGCCGGTGCCCGAGCAGTTGACGAGGACGTCAATCCCGCCGAGGTCTCCGGCGAACGCGTCGACGACGTCGGCGGCTTCGGGCAGCCGGGTCAGGTCGAGCTGCCGGACGTGGGCCGCGACGCCACGCGAACGGACTTCGGACGCGGTTTCCTCGGCACCGTCGGCGTCGGAGTGGTAGGTGATGCCGACGTCCAGGCCGCCGCCGGCGAGGGCGACGGCCACCGCGCGACCGATGCCGGAGTCGGCACCGGTCACGACGGCACGCCGCGGCGACGCGGCTTCGGTGGGCAGTGGCGCCGGAAGGGACACGGGCCTCTCCTCTCGTTCGTCGGCGGCTACCACGTCGTCGCATGCCTAAACGCGCGCGGGTCGATGGAGCTGGTCCTCGGCCGCGACGAGGAACCCGAGCTGGCGATTTCGCTCCCGTTGGGCGCGGGCCGGCTCACCCGCGAGTTCCTGACGGCCAACCCGCCGACGCGCAAGCAACTGAAGACCGTGCGCCGGCACGTGCGCGACACCCTGTCCGAAGTGCTGGACCGGCTGCGCTGGGAGGGCCCGCCGCGGCGGGTCGTGGCGACGTCGAAGACGTTCAAGCAGCTGTCCCGGCTGCCCGGCGCGGCACCGCAGCGCAAGGGGCCTTTCGTGACGCGCGAGCTGGTGGTCGCGGACCTGCGGGAGTGGCTCCCGCGGCCGGCCCGGACTCCGGCGGCCGAGCGAGCCGCGCTCCGGGGCATCTCGCGGCCGCGGGCCCCGCAGGTCGAGGCCGGAGCGCTCGCGGCCGAGGTGACGTTGACGGCGCTCGACGTGCCGAGCGTCGAGATCTGCCCGTGGGCGTTGCGGGAAGGGATCCTGTTGCGGCACTTGGAGCGTGAGGCCGCTACGCCGGCGTTGCCGGTGCAGCCGCTGACGCGGCATCCGGACGCGAAGGTGCGGCAGCTCCACCCCGCCGAGGAACAACCGGTGCCGAGCTGAGCGTGTGTCCGGCGGTCGACGGGGTAACCGGGCCGTTCCCCGAACGGAAGGAGACTCCCGTGAGCAAGCCGAACCCGATCGAGCTGCAGAAGTACCTCTCCGGTGTCGACTACCCGGCCCAGCGTGACGACCTCGTCAGCGCCGCCGAGCGCAACGGCGCCGACAAGGACACCCTCGAGGTCGTGCGGGGCCTGCCCGACCGCACCTACGAAGGGCCCAGCGGCGTGAGCAAGGAGATCGGCGGCTGATCAGGTGCGGGCCCGGGCGGGCTGCCGCTCGCTCGGGCCGTCACAGCCACGGGCGCAGGAGCCGGGTCACCGCCGGCATCACCACGTACGTCATCGTCGTCAGCAGGACCACCGGGAACAGCGCCGCCCGCAGCGGGAGCGGCCAGGACGCCGTCAGCGGGACCACCCACGCCTGGAAGCCCAGGACCAGCGGGTAGACCGCGACCAGCGAGATCAGCCACATCTTCCAGCGCGGCGGCGGTTTCATCGTCGCGATCGCCTCGGACGGGACGTGGAACCACGTCTCCAGGCCCGTGCGGTGCTGCTGGGCCGTCTTGGTCGCCGCCAACGTCCGGGCGTGGCGCAGCCACTTCCGCCGCTCCGGGGAGTCGAGCCAGTTCTGCAGTTGGCGCCGGGTCGCGAACTGGTGGACGACGTGGAAGTCGCGGCTGTCCTCGTTGTGCACGACCGTCGCCGCGAGGTTGCCCGGGTAGCGGGCGGCCTCGGCCGTCGCGCCGCGGGCCCACTCCGCGAACTCGTCGACCCGGTCGGGCTTGGCACGCCAGCTGTACACCGCGGTGACCGGTTCTTCCGACCGGTCGCGCCGTCCCCTGTCCGAAGTGGACATTGCTACAACGCGGACGTGATCGCCGTGCCGGCCGAGGTGACCGCGCCGAGGTCGGTCACCGCGCGGCAGACGTCGGCCGGGTCGATCGCGTCCAGGCAGGGGTGACCCGGCACCGGGCAGACGCGGGCCCGGCTGTCGCGACACGGCGCGCGCTGGTCGCCGAGCACCACGACCGGCACCCCGTACGGCGCCCACCGCGCCGCCGGCACGACCGGGGCGAACAGCGACACCACCGGCGTGCCCGCCGCCGCGGCGAGGTGCGCCGGACCCGTGTTGGGCGCGACCACGACCTGCGCTCCCGACAGCACCGCCGCCAGCTCGGCCGGCGACGTCCGGCCGCCGAGGTTCACCGCCGAGGTGCCCGCCACCCGCTGGGTCAGGAGCCGTTCGGACGGCGCGCCCGTCACGACCACGCGATGGCCCTGGACGACCAGTGCCCGCACGATCCGGTGGCTGCACGCCGGGGACGGCTGGCGGGCCGGGACCGAGGCCCCGGGGTGCACGACGACGTACGGCCCGCCGCCGGTCAGACGGGCCACGTTCGGCAGCGGGCGCCGCAGCGCCGGGGCGCCGTGGTCGTCCGGCGGCAGCGCGTACCCGGCGGCCTCGGCGAGCGACAGCATGCGGACCGCCTCGGGCGGGTCGCCGTCGACGCGGTGGCGAAGATCGAGCAGGCTGCCCGGGTAGTCCTCGGAGATCGCGCCGATCCACGGCACGCCGGCCTGCCGCAGCAGCAAGGCCAGTGGCAGCGGCGACTGGTGGAACGAGGTCAGGATCAGCGCCCGGTCGAACTTCCGGGAGCGCACCAGCGCGACGAACGCCTCGACATCCGACGCGGTCACCGGTGGCGGCTCGGGGTCGATCCACGGCGCGGTCCACGTGATCAGCTCGTCGACGCCGGGCAGCAGCTCGCCCGCGGCCCGGCCGTGGGGACCGGTCAGCAGGGTCACGTGCGACGACCGCGCGGCGACCGCGCGGACGCAGGGCCCGGCGAGCAGGACGTCGCCGAGGTTGTCCTGCCGGGCGACGAGCACCCGGCTCATCCGGCCACCCCGGCGACGCGCAGTGCCTCGGACAGGTCGCGGGCGACGGCGGCGTGCCGGCGGGCCCGGGCGATCTCGGGTCCGAGCGTGCGCGCGGTCGGGACCAGCACGGCGCGGGCCCCGGCGGCGAGGGCGGCGTCGACGTCGGCGCCGGTGTCGCCGATGACCACGCAGGACGCGGGATCGACGCCCAGCTCGCCGGCCGCGCGGAAGACCATGCCGGGCGCGGGCTTGCGGCAGTCGCAGCCGTCGCCGTCGTCGTGGACGCAGACCTGCCACGTGCCGAACGGCCCGAACAGCTCCTTGACGCGGGCGTTCACCGCCGCGAGCTGCTCCGGGGTGATCAGTCCCTTCGCGACGCCCGACTGGTTGCTCACCACGCCGACCGGCACGCCGCGGTCGCGCAGCCCGCGCACCAGGTCGACGGCGCCGGGCATCGGCCGGACCCGGTCCGGATCGGACAGGTAGGGAACGTCGACGATCAGGGTGTCGTCCCGGTCGAACAGCACCGCGACCGGCGGCTTCGGGCGCCGGGCCGCGATCTCCCCGCGGACCCGGTGGTAGCACGCGGCCGGCGGGATGAGCGCGCTGGTGACGACCATCCGGGCCACCTCGCCCGGGGTCCGCGGACCCGGCAGGATCCGGTGGGCGGCGAACTCCGCCGTGAGCCCGGCCCAGACCCCGGCGGCGAGCACGGCTTTCCCGCGCTGCCCCGCCACCCTCAGGCCGAGCGCGGCCAGACCGGCCACTGTGGACAGTGCGTGCAGTCCCAGCCGCCCTTGGCCGGCGCCCGTGCGCTGCCGCCAGAGGACACCGTGCTTGGCGCGCATCAGGGCGTTGTCCGCGTTCCCGCGCTGGGCTTTCAGGCTGTAGAAGAACCCGGCGCGGCGGGCCGGGTGCGTCGTCAGCCGCGCGCCCCGGTCGATCCGGTGCCCGGCTTCGGCGACGCGCAGCGCGAGGTCGGAGTCCTCCCGGAACGCGCGCGGGAACCGCTCGTCGAAGCCGCCGGCCTCGACGAGCGCGTCGCGGCGGTAGGCCATGTCCGCGGTGATCCACCGGGCGTGCTCGAGGCCGGCCGTACTCCGCTCGTCGTCGGTGGGGCGCCGGTCCGCGGGCAACGGCACCGTGATCCGGCCCTGGGACGCGGCCACGTCGGCCGGCAGGGACAGCAGGTCCTCGCCCAGCTGCCGGGGCCAGTCGGGGGCGAGCACGACGTCGTCGTCGACGAAGGCGATCCACTCGCTCTTCGCCGTGCGCCAGCCGAGGTTCCGCGCCGCCGCCGGGCCGCGTCCCCCGGACCGTAGTACGCGGACACCGGCGGGAACGTCCAGATCGGACCCGCCGGGGCGGTCGTCGACGACGAGGATCTCCGCCGGGCGCGGACCGTCCCCGAGGAGCAGGGTTTCCAGCAATGGCCGAAGCGTCTCCCGGCCCGTCGTGGGGATCACCACGGTGTAGTCGAGCGAAGCAGTCACCGCGGTGGGCTACCCGCGACGGACGCGGTCAAACGGCGTGTCGATCGCGGACGTGCGGGTAACCGGGCAAGGACACGAAGGAGGTGCGGATGACCGCGGGCACCATCGAAATCCGGAACCCGGCCGACGGCAGCGTGGTGGGCAGCGTGCCGACCGCCGGCGAAGACGAGATCGACGCCGCCCTGGCGCTGGCGAACGAGACCCGGGCCGCGTGGGCGCGGACCCCGGCCGCCGAACGGGGCGCACTGCTGCACACCGCCGCCGACCGGCTGCGGGCCCAAGCCGGCGAACTGGCCGCGGCCAACGAGTCCGAGACCGGACGTCCACGCGACGAAGCCCGCGAAGGGATCATGGCGGGCGCGGGAACGCTGGACCAGTACGCCGAGCTCGGCCCGGTCCACCGCGGGCGCAGCCTGCTCGGCGACCCGGGCGCGACGGACCTCATGGTGCCCGAGCCGCGGGGCGTCGTCGTCGCGCTGACCCCGTGGAACGACCCGGTCGCGGTGGCCTGCGGGCTGCTCGGCGCGGCCCTGGCCACCGGCAACACCGTGGTGCACAAGCCAAGTGAGCGCGCGCCGCACACGGGGCAACTGCTCGGTGAAATCCTGTCCGGTGTGCTGCCCGGCGGCGTGCTGCAGACCCTGCACGGCGACGGCGGCGTCGGCGCGATCCTGGCGATGCGTGACGACGTCGACGTCCTCGCGCACGTCGGCAGCACCGCGACCGGCCGGTCGATCGCCGCGAGCGCGGCCGCCACCGGTGCGAAGACGCTGCTCGAGAACGGCGGCAACGACCCCCTCGTCGTCGACGCGGACGTCGACCCGGCGTGGGCCGCGGGCCAGGCGGCGCTGGGCGCGTTCGCCAACTCGGGCCAGATCTGCGTGGCCGTCGAACGGATCTACGTCTGTGCAGCCGTCGCCGAGCCGTTCCTGGCGGCGCTGGTCAAGGAAGCCGAGGCGCGGACCCTCGCCCCGCTGGTGGACCGGCGGCACCGCGACCACGTGCACTCGCACGTCGAGGACGCCGTCGAGCGCGGCGCCCGGCTGCTGACCGGGGGAGCGGTGCCGGACGGTCCCGGCGCGCACTACCCGGCCACCGTGCTCACCGGCTGCGCGTCCGGCCTGCGGGTGATGACCGAAGAGACGTTCGGCCCGGTGGCCCCGGTGCAGGTCGTCGCCAACTTCGACGAAGGTCTCGCCGAAGCCGCGAAGGGCGACTACGGCCTCGCGGCGACCGTGCTCACCGCGTCGATGGCCCACGCCCAGCGTGCCTGGCGGGAGCTGCCGGCCGGGACGGTCAAGGTCAACAACGTGTTCGGGGGCGCGCCCGGCGGGGCGGCGCACCCGCGGGGGCGCAGCGGCAACGGCTACGGCTACGGGCCCGAGCTGCTCGACGAGCTGACGCAGACGAAGCTCGTGCACCTCGCCCCGCCGGCATGACCGGACGGCGTGCCCGCGCCCTCCGGCTGACAGCGGGGGACGACGTCAAGCGCGGCCTCGCCGCCGCGTTCGCTCCGGTGGACACCGAACGGCACGACCGGACGCCGGTGGGCTGGTTCGCCCGCGCGCTGCGGGTGCCCGGCCGTGAACGCCGGATCGTCGTCCAGGCGGCGAAGGCCACGCTGGCGGCGACCGCGGCGTGGCTCCTGGCGACGCTGGTGCTCAAGCTGCCGCAGCCGTTCCTCGCCCCGTACGCGGCCATCTTCCTGGTGGAAGCGACCGTGTACCGGTCGGTGCGCGGGTGGGTCCAGCAGGTCGGCTCGGTTGCGACGGGCGTCCTGCTCGCGGCCGTGGCCGGCCAGCTGATCCCGGGGCAGGCGGTCGCGCTGGCCGTCGTCGTCTTCGCCGGCCTGCTGGCGGGCAGCTGGCGGCGCTTCGGGGACGCGGGAGTCTGGGTCGGTGTCACCGGGATGCTGCTGGTCTCCTACGGCACTGCCCGGGACCTGGCGCTGATGGGCGACCGGCTCCTGGAGACGGCGCTGGGCGCGACGATCGGCGTCGCGGTGAACACGCTGATCTTCCCGCCGCTCTACGGCGAACGCCTGGCCACGGCGACCGACCGGCTCGCGACGGCACTGGCGGGCCTGCTCGAGTCGCTGTCCGACCTGGTGCGCCGCGACGAGCCGGGTGACCTCGACGATCTGCTGTCGCAGGCTCAGGACGCGCGAAGCCAGGTGCAGGTGGCCGAGGAAGCGGTCGGCCTGACGCGGGAAGGGCGCGTGCTGAACCTGCGCCGCGGCCACCCGAAGGCCGGGACACACCGGGAGCGTCCACTTCGGACACTGATTGCCCTGTGGCCGGCGGTGTCCCAGCTGATCGCCGCGGTGCGCACCACGACGGCCCGGGCGGACCGGCACCCGTTCGAGTACCCCTGGCCGGACGCGCGGGACTCGCTGGCGGACCTGGCGCACCGGCTGGCCGGTGCCGTGCAGGCGGTGGCGGTGGCCGGCCGGCCGGTCGACCTGGAGGAGTGCCGCGCGCTGCTCGAGAAGCTGGAGGAGCGGCTGGTGACGGCCGAGGGCGACGGGGTGCCGGCCCGGCTGGGCCTGGGCACGCTGACCCTCCCGGCGCGACTGCTGGTGGAGAAGCTGGAAAACCGCTGACCGCGAGCGGCCGGGCAGGCCGTCCCGGACCGGGCCCAGCCGTCACACCGGGAGAAGCAGCCGCGCCCGGGAACGCGCTACCGCACCGCCGTCGCGTGCGCGTCCGCCCGGTGCTGACGGCAGGTGGTGCACACCATCGTCTGGCCCAGCAGGGCGCCGTCGCCCGACACGAGGCGGGCGACGTAGAGGGTCGGCAGACCGCACTCCTCGCAGGGGATGGGCGTGCTGTCTTGGTTGATCATCACTCGGTTCGGCATGGTGCCCCCTGTCGGGTCGAAGGTTCCCGCCGGCTTACCCCCGTGACCGGGACCACACTCGTCCGGCGCAAGCACGTCACTCGAACGGAGTCGTCAGGAGGCCGGGTACTGCTGGGCGCCGAGCAGGTTCGCCAGGTGGACGGCGTTGCGGACGAGCGTCGCGTTCGTCGAGGCCACGGCCTTCGGCGTCTCGTCGAGGTCCTGGTAGTCGCCGCCCTGCATGGCTTCGCCGTTCCAGTACGTGGCGCCCTGGGCGGGCACGGTGAAGCCGGTGTCGTTCAGCGCCTGGAACAGGTCCGCGATGATCTTGTGGGCGCCGTCCTCGTTGCCGACCACCGCCGCGACCGCGACCTTGCCGAACATCGACGGACGGCCCTCGTCGTCGGTTTCGGACAGTTCCGCGTCCAGCCGTTCGAGCACCCGCTGGGCGACGCTCGACATGTGCCCGACCCACGTCGGGGTGGCGATCAGCAGGATGTCCGCGGCGGCGATCTTGCGGCGGATCTCCGGCCATTCGTCGCCCGATCCCATGTCGGCTTCGACGCCCGGGCGGACGTCGTGGTCAACCACGCGGACCACCTCGCCGGGCACGCCGCGTTCGGCGAAGAGGTCGAGCAGCTGGCGCGCGATGAGGTCGCTGCTCGACTTCGCCGGCGACGGCTTGAGCGTGCAGGTCAGTGCGAGGACGCGCAGGGTCATGACTGCCTCCGTGGGTGGGTGCCGACACCGATGTGCGTGAAGCCGGCCTCGGCGAGGGTGCCGGGGTCGAGCAGGTTGCGGCTGTCGACCACGACCGCCTGCGCGGCCGACGCGGCCAGCCGGGCCCAGTCGAGATCGCGGAACTCCGGCCACTCGGTGAGCACGACCAGCGCGGCGGCGTCCTTGGCCACCAGGTAGGGGTCGTCGACGACCTGGACGGCGTCCAGGCCGGGCACCGCGCCGACCGCCGGGTCGTGGGCGGCCAGTTCCGCGCCCGCCCGGGCCAGGTCGGCCGCCACCGCCAGGGCGGGCGAGTCACGCAAATCACCCGTGCCTGCCTTGAACGCCAGGCCCAGCAGGCCGATCCGGGCGCCGGCGAGGGAGCCTGCCGCGGAGCCGGTGACGGCCTGCCGCACCGCTCGGACGACGCGCGCCCGCTGCCGGGCGTTGACGCGGACCGCGTCGCGCAGGATGCCGAACTCGACCCCCGCCGACTCGGCCGCGTGCAGCAGCGCCGAGGTGTCCTTCGGCAGGCACGAACCGCCCCAGCCGGGGCCGGGGGCGAGGAACTCCGGGCCGATCCGCGCGTCCAGGCCCATGGTGCGGGCGACCTCCCGGACGTCGGCGCCGAACCGCTCGCACAGTTCGGCGAGGACGTTCACATAGGACAGCTTCACCGCGAGGAACGCGTTGCTGGCGTACTTCGCGAGCTCGGCGCTGGCCGAATCGGTGGCCACGACCGGGGCTCGGGTCGGCTCGTACAGCCGGGCGATCCGCTGCGCCGGAGCCGAATTCGGCGGGTCGGTGCCCACCACGACCCGGTCCGGGTGCAGGAAGTCCTCGACGGCGTGCCCTTCGCGCAGGAACTCCGGGTTGGCCACGACCGGCAGGTCGTCCCGGCCCAGCAACCCGGGCAGCCGGGCCGCGGTGCCGACCGGGACCGTCGACTTCGTGACCACCACGCAGCCGGGCCGCAGCAGGCGCCCCAGCTGCGGCACGACCTGCTCGAGCACGCCGAGGTCGGGCCGGCCGTCCTCGGCGGGCGGCGTCGGCAAGCACAGGAAGACGAGGTCGGCGCCGTACAGCTCGGCCTGGGCGTCGGTGAAGGTGAGCGTGCCGTCGCCGAGGCCCTGGGTGACCAGCTCGGGCAGGCCGGGCTCGGCGATGGCCACCTCGGCCCGACGCAGAGCGTCCACTTTGGACTCGTCGGCATCCACGCAGGTCACTCGGTGCCCGAGCCGCGCGAAGCAGGCGGCGCTGGTCAGACCGACGTAGCCCGCGCCGACGATCCCGATGTGCTCAGCCATGCGCCACCCGCGCTTCCAGCGCCGAGCGGGCCGCGGCGAGCACCCGTTCCTCGCCGAGGAGCAGCAATCCGCCGTCGGGCTCCTGCCCGTGTGGGTCGCCGACGTTCCCGGCCCAGAGCACGACGTGCTGCCGCGCGGACGGCGGCGGGCCCCACAGCCGCGGCGGCGTCGGGCCGAACAGCAGCACCGACGGCGTGCCGAAGGCGGTCGCGAGGTGCCCGACGCCGGTGTCGCCGCAGACGACCAGCGCGGCCCCGGCCACCAGTGCGGCCAGTTCCGCCAAGTCCGTCCGCCCGGCCAGCACGGCGTCGTCGCCGAGCCCGGCGCGGTCGGCGATCGACGACGCCAGCTCGCGTTCGGCGGCGCCGCCGGTGAGCACCACCCGGTGCCCGGCCGCGGCGAGCGCCCGCACCACGCCGGCGAACCGCTCCGGCGGCCAGTGACGGGCGGGGAACGCGGCGCCGGGGTGCACCACGACGGCGTCCGGCGCGGGGCTCGGGCCCGGCGGCACCGGCAGCCGCAGCGCCGTGCGGTCGGCCTCCAGGTGGGCGTACTCGACGAGCCGGCACCAGCGGTCGACCTCGTGGACGTCGTCGCGCCAGGCGAGGCCGGGGACGTCGGGGAAGTCGGGGTGGTGGTGGGTCAGCAGTTCGCCGGGATCGGTGGCCAGCAGGTCGTGGAGGCTTTCGGGGCCGCTGCCGTGCAGGTTGACGGCCAGCCTCGGCGGCGGTCCGGGCCACGCCAGGTCGCCGAGGCCCGCGGTCGGCAGCAGCTCGTCGACCGCGTCGATCAGCTCCACGAGGTCGCGCAGCCCCTCCGGCGCGGCCAGGACCAGGCGGTCGTCCGGGTACGCGGCCCGCAGCGCCCGCAGCGCGGGGACCCCGGTCAGCAGATCGCCGAGCCCGAGCGCGCGCAGCACGAGGACCGCGGAGCTCACGGCCACGACCCCTCCTCCGACGCGCACACGACGAGTTCGCGCACCTCCGAGCCCGGTGGCTGCTGGAGCGCGAAGACCACGGTGTTCGCCACGTTCTCGGGCTGGTTGAGCTTCGCGTCCGGCGGCGGCTTGTACTGGTCGGTGCGGCCGTCGAAGAAGTGCGTCCACATCCCGCCCGGGATCAGCAGCGTGACGCCGACGCGCCCGGCCAGCTCCGCGGCCAGCGCGCGGGTGAACCCGACGACGCCGAACTTCGAGGCGCAGTAGGCGGTCGCGTCGCTCACGGCCTTGATGCCCAACGTGGACGCCACCGTGACGACCGTGCCGCGCGACCGCTCCAGGAAGGGGAGCGCGGCGCGGACGACGGCGGCGGTGCCGAGCAGGTTCACCTTCACGACCCGCTCCCAGTCCGCTGTGGACACTTCGCCGAGCGGCCCGCAGGCATCGGTGCCGGCGGCGGTGAAGACGCCGTCGAGACCGCCCGCGCGTTCGGCCAGCTCACGCACCGCGGCCTCGGTCGCGGCGGTGTCGGTCAGGTCGGCTTCGACGTATTCGGCCGGGTCCTCGGGGCGGACGCGGTCGAGGACGTACGGGGTGCCGCCCGCCTTGCGGACGGCGTCGACGGTGGCGGCACCGAGGCCGGACGCGCCACCGGTGATCAGGACGTTGCCGAGGGGTCGCATCGCACTCCTTCGGAAATCGGGGGAATCAGGCACTGGCCGCGGCGGCGACCAGCCGGGACGTCGAGTAGCCGGGCACGGTCGGGACGAGCACGACCTCACCGCCGTGCCGCTCGACGACGTCGCGTTCGGGCAGGTCGGCCGCCGCGTAGTCGCCGCCCTTGACCCACACGTGCGGGCGCAGCCGCTCCAGCACGGCGGCCGGCGACGACTCGTCGAAGACCGCGACAGCGTCCACAAAGGACAAGGCGGTGAGGAGCCGGGCCCGGTCGCGGTCCCGGACCAGCGGGCGGCCGGGTCCCTTGAGGGCCCGCACCGACGCGTCGGAGTTCAGGCAGACGACGAGCGCGTCACCGAGGGCGCGCGCCTGCCGCAGGAGGCTCACGTGCCCCGGGTGCAGCAGGTCGAAGCAGCCGCCGGTGGCGACCAGGCGGCCGCCGCGGTCCCGGACGCGCTCGGCGAGGCCGAAGGCGTCGGTGGCCGGCTGCGGGTCCGCCACCGGACCGTCGTTCGTGGACAGTGCGGTGGCCCCGCCCGCGGCGACGAACCGGGCGGCCGCCTCGACCGCCGTCGTGACGGCCTCGGTCGTGTCCGCGCCGTCGAGCAGGGCCGCCGTGGCGGCCGCGGCGAACCGGTCGCCCGCGCCGCACGTGTCCGGCGCGGAGTGGCCCGGCGCCCGCGCCGCGGCCGGGACCGGCACGGCCGTTTCGCCGAGGCCGTCGGCGAGCACGGCACCGCGCGCGCCGACGGTGACGGCGACCGTGTCGGCGAGCCAGTGCCCGCGCAGGAGCTTGGCCAGCTCGGCCGGCTCCTCGTGCCCGGCGAGCACGGTGCGCGCTTCGGCGAGGTTCGGGGTGACCAGCCGGGTGCCCGGCACCGGCTGGGCGCCGCGCGGGTGCGGGTCCCAGACCACCGGGATCCGGTCGGACAGTTCGCGCAGGAGCCGCCGCAGGTGCGGGTTGCGCGTCACGCCGCGGCCGTAGTCGGCGACGAGGACGGCGCCGGCGTCCGCCAGGACCTCGCGCACCCGGTCCGGCGGTGGGTCGGCGGTGGCCGTGCCGTCGCCGGAATCCAGGCGCACCAACGACTGCCCGCCGGCGCGGACCCGGGTCTTGCACACCGTGGTGCCGCGCAGCGGCAGCGGCGCGACGGTGACGTCCGGTTCGAGCAGCCCGGTGAGCGCGTGCCCGCCTTCGTCGTCGCCCAGCGGCGTGACCAGCACGACCTCGGCCGCGGACCGCGCGGCCAGCAGGGCCGCGAGGCCGGCGCCGCCCGGGCGGCGGCGCCGCGCGGTCAGGTCGACCACCGGCACCGGCGCCTCCGGGCACAGCCGCTCGGCGGTGCCCTCGGCGTCGACGTCGAGGAGCGTGTCGCCGAGGATGACCAGCGGCTTCACGCGGTCACTCCGAGCGCGTCGTCGAGCGCCGCGCAGAGACCGTGGACCAGGGCCAGGTGCATCTCCTGGACGGTCGCGACGGTCGGCGCCTCGACCGTGACCGCGTCGTCGCACAACGCGGCGAGGGGGTTCGGGGCGGGGCCGGTCAGCGCCCAGGTCGTGACGCCCAGTTCGTGCGCGGCCTTCGCCGCGGCGACCACGTTCTGGCTGGTGCCGCTGGTGGACAGGCAGACCAGGACGTCGCCCGGCCGCCCGTGCGCGCGCACCTGGCGCGCGAAGACTTCGTGGTCGCCGTAGTCGTTGACGATGGCCGTGGTCGCGGAGGTGTCCGCGTGCAGCGCGATCGCCGAAAGCGGCTGCCGTTCGTGGCGGAACCGGCCGACGAGCTCGCCGGTCAGGTGCTGGGCTTCGGCCGCGCTGCCGCCGTTGCCGCACGCCAGGAGCCGGCCGCCGGACTCGAACACGCCGGCGAGGTGGCGTCCCCACGCGGTTATCGTGGGAGCGGATTCCCGGGTCCGCCGGGCGGCTTCGGCCAACGCGGCAAGATGGTCTTCCATCACGGCACCTCCTTCTCCTCCGGCGACGCCGCGCCGGTTCGGGTCGGACGGGGACGCCGGAGCACGAACGGCCCCAGCGCGAGCAGGTCGATCGGCGCCGAGCCGAAGCACTCGAGCGCGTCGCGGGGCGAGTCGACCATCGGCCGGCCCGCGGTGTTGAGGCTCGTGTTGATCACGGCCGGCAGGTCGGTCCGCCGCTCGAACGCGGCCAGCATCCGCGCCGGCACGGGGTTTTCGCGCTCTTCGACGGTTTGCACGCGGGCGGTGCCGTCGACGTGCGTGACGGCCGGGATGCGGTCGCGCCACTCCTCGGCGACGTCGTGCACGAACAGCATGTACGGGCTGGGCAGCGGGCCGCGGGTGAAGATCTCGGCCGCCCGCTCGGCTCGCACCATCGGCGCCACCGGGCGGAACTGCTCCCGTCCCTTGACGTCGTTGAGGCGTTCCAGGTTCTCCTTGCGGCCCGGGTGCGCCAGCAGCGACCGGTGCCCGAGTGCACGCGGGCCGAATTCGGCGCGGCCTTGGAACCAGGCCACGACCTCGTCGTTCGCCAGCGCTTCGGCCACGGTCTCGGCGAGGTCGCCGGGACGTTCGTACGGCAGCTTCGCCTTGAGGAGGATCTCTTCGAGCTGCTCGTCGGTCCATTCGCGACCGAGGCCGGCGTCGCCCATCGGCGCGCCGCGTTCCCCGGCGTCGGCGGCGAGCTGCAGGGCCGCGCCGAGCGCCGTGCCCGCGTCACCCGCCGCGGGTTGCACCCAGATCCGGTCGAACGGGCCTTCGGCGTGCAGGCGGCTGTTGGCGACGCAGTTGAGCGCGATGCCCCCGGCCAGCGCCAGGTCGCGCTGGCCCGTGCGGTCGTGCAGCCAGTCCGCCAGCTCCAGCAGGATGTCCTCGAGGACTTTCTGGACACTGGCGGCGAGGTCGGCGTGGCGCCGGGTGAGCTCCTCGCCGGCTTCGCGGCGCGGGGCCAGCGCGGCGAGGTCGACGCCGTGGGCGTGGAAGCCGCCGTCGCCGGTGACGTGCACGTGCTCGCAGAGTTGGTCCAGGTACTCGGGTTTCCCGTAGGAAGCGAGCGCCATGACCTTGTACTCGTCGCTGGAGCGGGCGAAGCCGAGGTGTTCGGTGAGGTCTTCGTAGAGCAGGCCGAGCGAGTGCGGGAGGCGCTGCGCCGCCAGCTCCTTGAAGCGGCCGTCGCGGTATTCCCCGGCCAGGTAGGAGGTGCTCTCGCCGCGGCCGTCGGCCACGAGCACGGCGCAGTCGCCGAACGGCGCGGCCAGCGCGGCCGACGCGGCGTGCGCGACGTGGTGCCGGACGAACTTGACGATTCCCGGGTCCAGCCCGGGCAAAGCGGATTTCAGGAACAGCGGCGCCCGCTTCGCGAATTCGGTCCGCAGCTCTTCGCCGCTCGGGTCGTGGCCCGGCAGGCCGGGTTCGACCAGCGCGGGGTCGTACGAGTACCCGACGGCGTCGAGGTCCTTCGCGGACAGTCCGGCCTGCTCGAGGCACCAGGCCGCGGCCTGGGCGGGCTGCTCCCAGGTGGAGAACGGGACGGCCTGCTTGCCGTGCTTGCGGCGGCTGAAGCGTTCTTCTTCGGCCGCGGCGACGATCTCCCCGTCCACGATCAGTGCGGCGGCCGGGTCGTGGAAGACGGCGTTGATCCCGAGTATGCGCATCGACCTGCCTCTGGCGTTCCGGTGCGGACTCTTCCCGTCCGCTCTCGTCCCTAGCGCTACCCGGCGAAGTCGTTGATAAACGATCGAGGGCAAAAGCCCTGGGCGTCGCTACTCAGAGCGACGGTGCCCGGCGGAACCACGCCGCTGTGCGACGGAGGCCGTCGTCCGCGTCGACCTTCGGTTCCCACCCCAGGACGTCCCGGGCGAGGGCGATGTCGGGGCAGCGCCGCTGCGGGTCGTCGACGACGGCGTCGATGTACTCCACGGGGGACTCCGAGCCGGTGATTTCCTTGATCCGCTCGGCCACTTGACGCACGGTCAGCTCGTGCGGGTTGCCGATGTTCATCGGCCCGGGGTGGTCCGACCGCGCGAGCGCGAGCAGGCCGCGGACCGTGTCTTCGACGTAGCAGATGGACCGGGTCTGCTCGCCGGTGCCGGTGACGGTGACCGGCACGCCTTTCAGCGCCTGGTCGAGGAAAGCCGGGATCATCCGGCCGTCGTGGGCGCGCATGCCGGGGCCGTAGGTGTTGAAGATCCGGGCGATGCCCGTGTCGACGCCGTGTTCGCGGCGGTAGGCCGACGTCAAGGCTTCGGCGTAACGCTTCGCTTCGTCGTAGACGCTTCGCGGGCCGACGGGATTGACGTTGCCCCAATACCCTTCCCGCTGGGGGTGTTCGAGCGGGTCGCCGTAGACCTCGCTCGTGGACGCGAGCACGAACCGGGCGCCGTCGCGGCGGGCCAGGTCGAGGGCGTTCTCGGTGCCGTGCGAACCGGCGCGCAGCGTCTCGATCGGCAGCGCGAGGTAGTCGCGGGGCGACGCGGCCGACGCCAGGTGGAACACGACGTCGGCCCGGCAGGTCAGCGGCATCGGCTGCGTGACGTCGTGGCGCACGAACCGGAACCGTTCGTGGCGGCGCAGCGCGTCGAGGGTGTCCGCCGAGGACGTCGCCAGGTTGTCCACGGCGATCACTTCGATGTCCTCTTCGAGCAGCAGCTCGCACAGGTGAGCGCCGACGAAGCCGGCCCCACCGGTCACCACCGCACGCTCGAACCGCCTGGTCGTCCCGGGAATCGTCATGCCGATCCGGCTACCCGGCCGCGGTGGGGGCAAACCCGTTTAGCCACCGGCAGGTGGGTACCCCGCCGGGCATGCGAGTTCTGCTCACCGGCTGGGCCTCCTTCCTGCACGGCGAAGCGACCGCGGGGGACGTCCTCAGCCTGCGCGCGGCCGGCGCCGCGCTCACCGAGGCCGGGATCGACCACGACGTCGCGTGGAGCCCGGGTTTCCGGCCCGGCACCCGGCACCTGCCCGACGCGCCGCCCGAGGACTACACGCACGTGGTGTTCACCTGCGGCCCGGTGCACGGGCCGCAGGTGCGTTCGCTGCACGAGCGCTACGCGTCCTGCCGCCGAATCGCCGCCGGCGTGTCGGTGCCCGATCCCGCCGACCCGGCGGTGACCGGGTTCCACCGGGTCTTCCCCCGCGACGACGGCGCCACGGCGGACCTTTCCCTGGCCGCGTCCGTCTCACGGACGTCGGTGCTCGGTGTGGTCCTCGCGCCGCGCCAGCGTGAATACGGCGGCGCGGGGCGGCACGCCGAGGTCCACGACGCGCTGACCCGCTGGGTCGCGAGCCTGGACTGCGCGCGGGTGTCGCTGGACACGAGGCTGGCGCACGAGGACTGGCAGCGGTGTGCCACGCCCGACCAGTTCGTTTCCCTGGTGTCCAGAATGGACGCCCTCGTCACCACGCGGCTGCACGGGCTCGTGCTCGGCCTGAAGGCGGGGGTGCCGGTGGTCGCCGTCGATCCCGTGGCCGGCGGTGGAAAGCTGACCGCGCAGGCGAAGGCGCTCGGCTGGCCGGTCGCGGCCGCCGAGGACGCGGGGGACACCGCTCTGCTCGACGCCCGGCTCGAGCGGTGCCTGTCCGCCGCGGTCCCGCCACCGCCGGTGCCGTCCCTGGCCGCGCTGGTGGCCGAACTGGCGGGCTCGCGGTGAGCGCGCGCACGACCGTCGTCATCGCCACCCACAACCGCGCCGCGGAGTTGGCGCGCACCCTCGCGCAACTGTCCTCATTGGACCCCCGGCCACCGGTCGTGGTGCTGGACAACGCTTCCGAGGACGACACGGCCGACGTCGCCGCGCGCTACCCCGGCGTCCGGCTGATCCGGCTGCCGCACAACCTCGGTGCCGCCGCCCGCACGCTCGGCGTCATCGTCGCCGAGACACCCTACGTGGCGTTCAGCGACGACGACTCGTGGTGGGCGCCCGGCGCCCTGCCCGAAGCCGAGCGGATCTTCGACGAGCACCCGCGGACCGGCCTGCTCGCCGCGCGCACGCTCGTCGGCCCCGAGAACCGGGACGACCCGGTGACGCCCGAGATGGAGCGCAGCCCGCTGGGGCACCCCGACGGCGCGCCCGGGCCGCTGGTGCTGGGCTTCCTCGCCTGCTCCGCGATCGTCCGCCGCACGGCGTACCTGCAGGTCGGCGGCTTTAGCCCGCTGCTGCACTTCGGCGCGGAGGAACAGCTGCTCGCCTACGACCTGGCCGCGCACGGCTGGGACATCTGCTACGTCGGCCGGCTGCGCGCGCACCACCACCCGTCGCGGTCGCGGCCGCCGTCGTCCTGGCGGCGCCGTGCCGAACTGCGCAACCGGCTGCTCATCGCCGTGCTGCGCCGGCCACCGCAGGTCTGCCGCCGGGAGGTGGCGCGGACGCTCGTGGCGGCGCCGGGTGCCGTGCTCGGCGCGGTGCCCCGGCTGGCGCGGGCGCTGAGTTCCCGGCGCGTCCTGCCCGACCACGTCGAACACCAGGCCCGGACTCTGGAAAGGACCGCCGAATGGCGCGAATCTCGGTCGTGATCATCACCTGCAACCGGCGCGAGCAGTTGCGGGAGACCCTGGCGCACATGACTTCGCTGCCGGACGACCCGCCGATCTTCGTGGCGGACAACGGGTCCGCGGACGGCACGGCCGACATGGTGGCCCGCGAGTTCCCCGGCGTCCGGCTGTTCCGGCTGGCGGAGAACCTCGGCGCGGTCGCGCGGAACATCGCCGTCGAAGAGGTGACGACGCCGTACGTCGCGTTCTGCGACGACGACACCACCTGGCAGCCGGGCGCGCTGACCCGGGCGGCGGATCTCCTGGACGCGCACCCGGGTCTCGGCTCGGTGACCGGGCGCTGCCTGGTCGAGCCCGGGCTGGCCGAGGACCCGATCACCCCGGAGCTGCGCGAGTCGCCGGTGCCGGGCCCGGACTGGCTGCCGGGACCGGCGCTGCTCGGCATCATGGCCGGGCTGACGGCGGTCCGCGTCAGCGCGTTCCGCGAAGTCGGCGGCTTTTCGACGCGGATGTGGCTCGGCGGCGAGGAGGAGCTGTTCGCACTGGACCTCGCCGCGCGCGGCTGGTGGATGTGCTGGGCCGAGGACGTCGTGATCCACCACGCGCCGTCGAAGCTGCGCGACCCGCGGCACCGCCGCCGCCTGGGCATCCGCAACACCCTGTGGACGCTCCTGCTCCGCCGCCCGTGGCCGGCGGTCGTCCGCCGCGGCCGCGAAGTCCTGCGCACGGCGCCGCTGGACGGCGCCACGGCGGCGGCCCTGCTCGACGTGCTGCGCGGCCTGCCCTGGGTCCTCCGCGACCGCAAGGTGGTCCCGCCGCACGTCGAACACGGCCTGCGCCTGCTGGAAGAGCCCCAGCGCACCTCGAAGGCCCGCCGCTACGTGGGGTGAATGAGCCGGTCCTCAGCAGCGGATCAGCGGGCCTCGGCGGTGGCGGCGGTTTGGGGCACCAGCTTGTGGTACGACCGCAGCGTGTCGGCGGCGACGCGGTCCCACGAGTAGCGGGCCACCGCGCGGTCGTGGCCCGCGGTGCCGTAGGCGTGGCAGAGCGACGGGTCGTCGAGCAGCCGCCGGACCCGGGACGCCAGTTCCTTCGGCTGCTGCGGCCGGACCAGCAGGCCGGTGACGCCGTCGACGACGGTGTCGGTCAGGCCGCCCACCGCGGCCGCCACGACGGGGACGCCGCAGGCCATCGCTTCGAGCGGCACGATCCCGAACGGCTCGTACCACGGCGTGCAGACCACCGCGTCGGCCGAGCGCAGGAGCGCGGGCATGTCCTCGCGCGACACCTGGCCCGGCCACCGGACGCGGTCGCCGACGCCCAGCCGGTCGGCGAGCTCCCGCAGCCGCTTCGCCTCGGGATCCTGCGACAACCGGCCCTGCTCGGGACCGCCCGCGATCACCAGCTCGGTCTCCGGGAGCTGGGCGAGCGCGGTGATCGCGATGTCGAACCCCTTGCGCGGCACCAGCCGGCCCACGGTGACGAGGCGGTGGCGCAGCCGGCGGCGGGCCACCGGCCCGTCGGGGGTGAACCGCCCGAGATCGACGCCGCAGGGCACGATCGAGATCCGCGACCGCGGCACGCCGAGGCGGGACAGCTCGAAGACCTCGTCGGAGCAGGTGGCGATCACGCGCCCGGCCTGCCGCCCGATGATCCGCTCCAGCCGGATCCGGTCGGCGGGGCTGGTGTCGCGGTCGCCCTGGTAGCGCTTCTTGACCACGCCGAGCGCGTGGAACGTCTGCGCCACCGGCGTCCCGGTCGCGCTCGCCGCGAGCGCCGTCGCGAGGCCGGACATCCAGAAGTGCGCGTGCGCCACGTCCGGCCGGTCCCCGGCCCACCGGTCGCGCAGGAAGCTGCCGAACTCGCCCATGTAGGGCAGGAGGTGGTCCTTCGGCTCCTTCCGCGGCGGCCCAGCCGGCACGTGCACGACCCGGTACCCCTGCGGGGTCTCGACTTCGGCCGGCTCGTCGCGGCTTTCCCGGCGCGTGTAGACGGTGACGTCGTGGCCGGCGCGGGTCATGGCCGCCGACAGCTCGGCGACGTGGACGTTCTGCCCGCCGGCGTCGGCTTCGCCCAGCGCGGCAAGGGGGTTGGCGTGCTCGGACACCATCGCGATCTTCATCGGTGAGGTGGTCCCTTCGAGGTCAGCGGGCCGTCTCGGCGAGGAGGTGGTCCCAAGCGGTCAGGAAGGCGTCCAGCCCGTGCTTTTTCAGGGCGTGTTCGCGGGCGTTCTTGCCGGCGAGCGCGGCGAAGTCGGGTTCGTGCACGAGCTCGCGGAAACCGCGGGCCAGCACGGAAACGTCGGTGGAGAGCACCCCCGCGTCGGGCGGGACCGCCGCGATGGCCTCGGTGGCAGCGAAGACGACCACCGGCAGCCCCAGGTGCATCGCCTCCAGAAGGGACAGTCCCAGCGACGTCCAGCGGGCGGTGTGCAGGTAGACGCGGCGGCGCGCGATCTCGTCGTGCAGGGCGGGTGCCGGGACGTCTCCCCGGCCGCGCACCGGCCCGCGCAGCTGCTCGGTGCCCATGCCGAACAGGTCGACGGGCGCGGCCTCGGCGAGCGTGTCCAGCAGGTCGGCGCCGGTGACGCGGCGGCGGCGCACCGGCTCGTTGATCATCGACACGCCGGCGGCCAGCTCACCGGTGTAGCGCGCGCCCGGGTCGGGGATCCCGTGGGGCACGACGGTCGTGGGCGCCCGGCCGCAGTCCCACATCGCCTCGTTGAAGTGGGTCACGTGCGCGACCGTGATGTCGGACCGCCCGGCCAGCGGGTGCTCGCTCGAGGCGGCGTACGGCCGGGGCGCGTTGTGTTCCACGTAGACGGCCGGCACGCCCAAGCGGGCTACCAGGTCCAGCTCCTCGGGACGCTGCAGGACGACGACGTCGGGCTCGGCCTCGGCGAGCCGGCCCAGCGGCACCTCGGTCACCGACGGCCAGTCCCGGCCGGCCTTGCCGAGCCCCCACGGCGGGCCGTCGGAGGAGACGGGCAGGAGGTAGCGGTGACGGCCGCGGACGAAGGCGTCGGTCCACGAGCCGTGCACGTGCCAGAGCAGTACTCTCAGGCGCCGGGAGCCGGGATCGGTCATGGCTTTCTGGTTTCCCCGAGATCGCCTGTTAAACCCGCCCCTCCGCGGGGTACCCGGCCGACACTTCTTGCGTCGGCGAAGGGACGGCCATTCATGCGGTTCACCCCTCGGGGCACCCGGTTCTTCGACCTGCTCACCGACGCGGCCGGAAACCTGGTGAGCGCGACGGCGCTGCTCCGGGACTTCGTGGCCGCCGCTCCCGCCGAGCGGGAACCCCTGGCGAAGCGCCTGCACGAGGTGGAGCACCAGGGCGACGAGCTGATGCACACGATCATGGTGGAGCTGAACAGCTCGTTCGTGACGCCGTTCGACCGCGAGGACATCCAGGCGCTGGCCGCGAAGATCGACGACGTGCTGGACTTCATGGACACCGCGGCGGACCTGGCCGTGCTGTACCGCGTCGAGACGTTCCCGCCGGGCACCGACCTGCTGGTCCGGGTGCTGTGCCGCGCGTCCGAGCTGACCGCGTCGTCGATGCCGGGCCTGGCCAAGGTCGGGGAGCTCGAGCCGTTCTGGATCGAGATCAACGAGCTGGAGAACGAGGCCGACCGGATCTACCGCCGGATCCTGGCCCACCTGTTCGAGCCGGGCGGCGACGCCCTCGAGGTGCTCAAGACCAAGGAGGTCGTCGAGCAGTTCGAGCTGGCCGCCGACGCGTTCGAGCACGTCGCCGACGTGGTGCAGACCATCGCGGTCAAGGAGTCCTGAGTGACGGGCCCGGCCGCTCTGGTCGTGGTGATCGTCCTCACGCTGTTCTTCGACTACACCAACGGCTTCCACGACGCGGCGAACGCGATCGCCAGCGCGGTGTCGACGCGGGCGCTGACCCTGCGCGCGGCGCTGGTGCTGGCGGCGGTGATGAACCTGGCGGGCGCGCTGCTGTCCACGGGGATCGCCGCGACGGTGGCGAAGGGCATCATCGACGTCCCGGCCGGCCCGGACGCGCTCACGGTCGTGTTCGCCGCGCTGGCCGGCGCGATCACCTGGAACCTGATCACCTGGTACTTCGGGCTCCCGTCGTCGTCCTCGCACTCGCTGATCGGCGGGATGGTGGGTGCCGCACTGGCCGCCGCGAGCACCGTGCACTGGGCCGGGATCGCCGAGAAGGTGCTGATCCCGATGGTGGCTTCGCCGCTGCTCGGGCTCGCATTGGGCTACGCCGCGATGGTCGGCGCGCTGTGGCTGCTGCGCCGCGCCAACCCGCACCGCGGCGGCCGGGTGTTCCGGCGGTGCCAGATCCTCTCGGCGTCGGCGCTCGCGCTCGGCCACGGCCTGCAGGACGCGCAGAAGGGGATGGGCGTGATCGTCCTGGCGCTCGTGGCGGCGGGGGAGCAGAAGACGTTCGCAGTGCCGTTGTGGGTGACCCTGCTGTGCGCCGCGGCCTTGTCCTTGGGCACCTGGTCGGGTGGGCTCCGGATCATGCGGACGCTCGGCCGGCGGGTCTTCCCGCTCGACCCGCCGCACGGCTTCGTCGCGGAATCGGTGGCTTCGTCGGTGTTGTACGTGACGGCCTTCGCCGTGAAGGCCCCGATTTCGACGACGCACGTGATCACGGCGGCGATCATGGGCGTCGGCGCGACCCGGCGGCTGTCGGCGGTCCGGTGGGGGATCGCGCGGGACATCGTCCTGGGCTGGGTCCTGACGTTCCCGGCCGCGGCGGCGGTCGCGGCGGCGGTGTACCTGGTGGCCGACGCGCTGACCTGAGCCGCGTTTGCCCGTCACCGGTCGTGGGAAGCCGGGCGGGGACATCCGCACGCGGAAAGGGAGAGCCATGAAGGCAGTGACCTGGCACGGCAAACGCGACGTCCGCGTCGACGAGGTGCCGGACCCGAAGATCGAGGAGTCCACCGACGCGGTCGTCCGCGTCACCTCGACCGGGATCTGCGGCTCCGACCTGCACCTGTACGAAGTGCTCGGTGCGTTCATGACCGAGGGCGACATCCTCGGCCACGAGCCGATGGGCGTCGTCGAAGAAGTCGGGGACGCCGTCACCGGGATCAAGCCCGGCGACCGCGTCGTGATCCCCTTCAACATCTCGTGCGGGCACTGCTGGATGTGCGAACGCGGCCTGCAGTCGCAGTGCGAGACGACGCAGGTCAAGGAGCACGGCAAGGGCGCTTCGCTGCTCGGCTACACCAAGCTCTACGGCCAGGTCCCCGGCGGCCAGGCCGAGTACCTGCGCGTCCCGCAGGCGCAGTACGGCCCGATCAAGGTCCCGGACGGCCCGCCCGACGAGCGGTTCGTCTACCTCTCCGACGTCGTGCCCACCGCGTGGCAGGCCGTCGAGTACGCGAACGTCCCGGAGGACGGCACGGTCGTCGTCTTCGGGCTCGGGCCGATCGGGCAGATGAGCTGCCGGATCGCGCGGCACCGCGGCGCCGCCCAGGTGATCGGCGTCGACCTCGTGCCCGAGCGGCTCGCCCGGGCCCGCGAGCACGGCGCCACCACCCTCGACACCCGCGACCACAAGGACATCGGTGACGCCATCCGCCAGCTGACGAACGGCCGCGGCGCCGACTCGGTGATCGACGCCGTCGGCATGGAGGCCCACGGCGCCCCGGTCGGCAAGCTCGCGCACACGCTCGTCGGGCTGCTGCCGCAGCCGCTCGGCGAGAAGATCACCGAGAAGGCCGGCATCGACCGCCTGAGCGTGCTGTACGCGGCGATCGACAGCGTCCGCCGCGGCGGCACGATCTCGCTCTCCGGCGTGTACGGCGGCATGGTCGACCCGATGCCGATGATGGAGCTGTTCGACAAGCAGATTCAGCTGCGGATGGGCCAGGCCAACGTCCGGCACTGGCTCGACGACATCATGCCGGTGCTCACCGGCGACGGCGACCCGCTCGGCGTCGAAGGCTTCGCCACGCACAAGCTGCCCCTGGCCGACGCGCCGCGCGCGTACGAGATCTTCCAGAAGAAGCTCGACGGCGCGCAGAAGATCCTGTTGCAGCCCCACGCGTAACCCCGGGAGGGAACTGACTCTTGCGAGCCGTCACCTCGCTGCCGTACGAAATCACCGTCACCGACCACGTCCGCATCCCGGTGTCCGACGGGACCGTGCTCTCCGCCCGCATCTGGCGGCCGGTCTCCTCGGACACCGAGCCGGTGCCGGCGATCCTCGAGTACATCCCGTACCGCAAGCGGGATCTCACCTCGGTCCGCGACTCGATCCACCACCCCTACCTCGCCGGGCACGGGTACGCCTGCGTGCGCGTGGACATCCGCGGCACCGGCGAGTCCGAGGGCGTCCTGGCCGACGAATACCTGGAGCGCGAGCAACTCGACGCCGAGGACGTCCTGGAGTGGATCGCCGCGCAGCCGTGGTGCACCGGCGACACGGGGATGATGGGCATCTCCTGGGGCGCGTTCGCCGCGCTGCAGGTCGCGGCGCGGAAACCGCCGAGCCTGCGGGCGATCGTGATCTCGTCGTTCACCGACGACCGGTTCGCCGACGACATGCACTACATGGGCGGCTGCCTGCTGTCGGACAACGTCGCCGAGTCGGGCACGATGTTCTCCTACGCGACCCTGCCGCCCGACCCCGCGGTCGTCGGCGAGCGGTGGCGCGAGATGTGGCTGGAGCGGCTGGAGAACTGCAGCCTGTGGATCGAGAACTGGCTGGGTCACCAGCGGCGCGACGACTACTGGCGGCACGCTTCGGTGTCGGAGAACTACAGCGACGTGCAGGTCCCGGTGCTCGCGTCCAGCGGCTGGGCCGACGGCTACTCGAACGCCGTCATCCGGCTGCTCGCGCACCTGGACGTGCCCCGGCGCGGGCTGATCGGGCCGTGGTCGCACAAGTATCCGCACCTGGGCCGGCCCGGTCCGGCGATCGGCTACCTGCAGGAAGTCGTGACGTGGTGGGACCACTGGCTCCGCGGCGTCGAGAACGAGGCCATGGACGGGCCGATGCTGCGGACCTGGATGCAGGAGAGCGTCCCGCCGTCGACGTCGTACGAGGACCGGCCCGGCCGCTGGGTCGGGGAGGCCACCTGGCCGTCCCCGCACGTGAAGCCGCAGGAGCTGCCGCTGGCCCGGCACCGCCTCGCCCGGCCCGGCGAGACCGTCGAAGACGAGGCGCTGACGGTGTCCTCGCCGCTGTCGGTCGGGCAGTTCTCCGGCAAGTGGGCGTCCTACAGCGCGCCGCCGGACCTGCCCTACGACCAGCGCGAAGAGGACGGTGGGTCGCTGGTGTTCGACACCGGCGTGCTCACCGAGCGGTGCGAAATCCTCGGCTCGCCGAAGGTGCGGCTGGAGGTCTCGGCCGACCAGCCGGTCGCGATGATCGCCGCGCGCCTCTCCGACGTCGCCCCGGACGGGCGCGCCACGCGCGTCACCTACGGGCTGCTCAACCTGACCCACCGCGACGGCCACGACCAGCCGGCGCCGATGGAGCCCGGCGAGCGCTGCGCCGTCGAGATCGAGCTGAACGCCGTCGCGCAGGCCTTCCCGGCCGGGCACCGGATCCGGCTGTCACTGTCCACTTCGTACTGGCCGCTGGCCTGGCCGCCGCCGAAGCCGGTCCTGTTGTCCGTCCACACCGGACACAGCGGGCTCGAGCTGCCGGTCCGCCCGGTCGCCGAACCGGACGAGCTGCCGGCCCGGCCGTTCGGTGAACCCGAAGGCGCGCCGCCGATCCCGGTGACCGCGCTGACGCCGGGCGAGCAGCGCTGGACCGTGTCGCGGGACCTCGTCGGCTACCACTCCGCGCTGGACGTGGTGAAGAACGAGGGCACCGTCCGGTTCGACGACCTGGACCTGGAGGTCACCCGCGACGTCCGTGAACGCTACCGCTGGACGGCCGACGACTTCTGCTCGCCGGTCGCGGAAACCGAGTGGGCGGTCACCTTCACCCGGGGCGAGTGGCTGGCGCGCAGCGAAACCCGCACCCGGGTGTCGTGCACGGACACCGAGTTCGTCATCGACGCGCAGCTCGACGGCTACGAGGGCGCCCGCCGGGTCGTCTCGCGCAACTGGCACCGCCGGATCCCGCGCGATCTGGTCTGAGTTTCACCGTGGCGTGACGGGGTACGCACCCGGGGTGCGGATCGTGATCACCGGGGCCACCGGCAACGTCGGGACCGCGCTGCTGGCCGCCCTCGACCCCGGGCACGACGTCGTCGGCCTGGCGCGCCGGCTGCCCGACACCACGGCCGAGCCGTTCCGCCGGGCCGGCTGGCGCGCCGTCGACGTCGGCGCCCCGGGTGCCGGGCACGAGCTGACGCAGCTGTTCGAGGGCGCCGACGCCGTCGTGCACCTCGCGTGGGCCATCTCGCCGGTCCGCGGTGACCCGCCGATGTGGCGGACCAACGACCACGGCACCCGGCACGTGCTGGGTGCCGCCGCGGCGGCCGGGGTGCCGCACGTGGTCGTCGCGTCGTCCGTGGCCGCCTACGGGCCGGCGCCGCGCTGGGAGAAGGTGCCCGAGTCGCGGCCCTGCACCGGCATCCCGCACAGCGCCTACAGCCGCGGCAAGGCCGCGCTGGAAACCTTGCTGGACCGGTTCGAGGAGCGCCACCCCGAAGTCGCGCTGGCGCGCATCCGGCCGTGTGCGATCCTGCACCGGCGGGCGGCGGGGGAGTTCGCGCGCTGGCTGCTCGGCCCGGCGGTGCCCGCCCGGCTCGTCGGCGGCCGGCACCTGCCGGTTCCGCTGTGGACGGAGCTGCGGGCCCAGGTCGTGCACACCGCCGACGTCGCCGAGGCGATCCGGCTGATCCTCGGCACCCGCTTCACCGGCCCGGTCAACCTGGCCGCACCGGAGGTGCTCGACGCGGACGCGCTCGCCGAAGTCCTCGGTGGCGTCCGCGTGCCCGTGCCGAAGCCGTTGGCGCAGGTCGCGGTCCGGGCAGCCTGGTGGACCGGCGCGCTGCCGGTCCACCCGGGCTGGCTGGAGCTCGCCGATCGCGCGGCGCTCGCGGACACGACACTGGCGGAGACCGCGCTGGGCTGGCAACCTCGGTACGACGCCGCGTCCGCCCTCGCCGAGCTGGTCGCCGGGCTCCGGTCGGGTGCGGGGGCGGCGAGCACGCCCCTGGCCCCGCCGCGCCGCGACGGGGTCGTGGCCCGGCTTCGCTCGCTCGCCCGGTTCGGGCCGAGCCACCAGTCGCAAGACTGAAACCCGAACGGGAGGCCCTCAGTGAGTACCGAAGCCGTCGACGCGGTGGTGATCGGGGCCGGTCACAACGGACTCGTGGCGGCGAACCTGCTGGCCGACGCGGGCTGGTCGGTGCTCGTGCTGGAGGCGACCGAGCACCCGGGCGGCGCGGTGCGGACCGCCGAGGTCACCGAACCGGGCTTCCGCAACGACCTGTTCAGCTCCTTCTACCCGATGAGCGCGGTCTCGCCGGTGATGCGCGGGCTGCGGCTGGAGGAGCACGGCCTGCGCTGGCGGCACGCGCCCGACGTCCTCGCGCACGTGCTCCCCGACGACCGGTGCGTGGTGCTGTCGCGTGACCTCGACCGCACCGCGGCGTCGGTCGAGGAGTTCGCCCCGGGCGACGGCGACGCGTGGCGGCGGTTGTTCCGGCAGTGGACGGAGATCCGCGAGCCGCTCGTCGACGCGTTGTTCGCGCCGTTCCCGCCGGTCCGCGGCGCGCTGAAGCTGCTGCGCCGCACCGGAACCCCGGACGCGCTGCGCCTGGCGCGCATGCTGACCCTGCCGGCGCGCCGGTTCGGCGACGAGGTGTTCACCGGCGAAGGCGCGAAACTGCTGGTGGCCGGGAACGCCGCGCACAGCGACCTCTCCGTGGACAACGCCGGAAGCGCGGTGTTCGGCTGGCTGCTCGCGATGATCGGGCAGGACGAAGGGTTCCCGGTTCCCGCCGGCGGCGCGGGCGAACTGACCGCGGCCCTGGTGCGGCGCCTGGAGTCCCGTGGCGGTGAAGTCCAGTGTGGACGGCCGGTGCGCGAGGTGCTCGTCGCCGGCGGCCGGGCGCTCGGCGTCCGCGACGGTGCCGGCGACCCGATCCGGGCCCGCCAGGCCGTGCTCGCCGACGTGCCCGCGCCGATCCTGTACCGCGACCTGGTCGGGACCGAGTTCCTGCCGGCGCGGCTGGCCGAGGACCTCGGCCGGTTCGAGTGGGACAGCGGGACGCTCAAGGTGGACTGGGCGCTGTCCGCCCCGATCCCGTGGACGGCCGAAGGGGCGCGCGGCGCCGGCACGATCCACCTCGGCGCGGACCTGGACGGCTTGTCGGCGTTCGGCGGCGAGCTGTCCCGCGGCCGGATGCCGCGGAAGCCGTTCCTGCTGCTCGGCCAGATGACGACGGCGGACCCGGACCGTTCACCGGCGGGCACGGAGGCAGCGTGGGCGTACACGCACGTACCGCGCGGCACGCTGGAGAGCCGCGCGGCCCTCGAACGACGGGCCAAGCGCCTCGAAGAGGTGGTGGAGGCGAACGCGCCGGGGTTCACCGGCCTGATCAAGGCCCGCTACGTCCAGGGACCCCTGGAGCTGGCCGACCACGACCCGAACCTGGTCGGCGGCGCGATCAACGCGGGCACGACCGCGCTCCACCAGCAGCTGATCTTCCGCCCGGTGCCCGGCACGGGCCGCGCCGACACCCCCGTGGACCGGCTGTTCCTGGCGGGCGCGTCGGCCCACCCGGGAGGCGCGGTCCACGGCGGCCCAGGATCGAACGCGGCCCGCGCGGCTTTGGCCCGCGCGGGGAAGCTCGGCGCGGGGTATGCCGCGGTGATCCGGGCGGCCCACCGCGCGATCTACGGTTGAGGCCGCGTTACGGATCGGGCTTGCGGCTGCGGTTTGCCGGCCCTGGCTCGAACGCGGCCCGCGCGGGGATGGGCCGCGGAGCTGCGCGGCGGTGATCCGGGCGACCCACCCCGCGATCTACGGCTGACGGCGCACTTCGGGCCGGTCGGCGAGGCTCCGGCCCGGGCCCGAACACCGCTCGCGTGCGCCGGCGTGACAGGCTCGGCGGCGGGGCCGCGGCAGCGACCCGGGCGCCCCTAGGGATGGGGATCGCTGCTGCCGGCGCGGGCATGCCGGCCCGTCGCCAGGTCCGCAAGGCGGGCCAGTGACTCCGCGTTCCGCGGCTTCACCACCAGCGCTTGCAAGGGGGCCGGCAGGAACTTGCCGGGGCCGCCGACGATGTGCTCGGTCATCCGCACCAGCGTCTTCCCGTCGCCGTGGGGGACGAGCGTGAGGGCGACCGCCGCCGCGCCCAGCGGCCAGCCGTGGGCCTCCAGGGACAGCGACAGGCCCGGCTCCACCGCCGTGACGACGGTTTCGTCCTGGATGTGGATCGGCCACGGGCCCACGCTGTGGTGGATCCGTGAGCCGACCGCGGGCCAGTCCCGGTCGACGTCGCGGATGTGCGAGCTGCCGACCACCCAGCCGGCGTAGAGCCAGCCGTCGGCCAAGACCTCGAAAACGGCCTCGGGCGGTACGTCGATGACACGGCTGACCTCGGTCACGGCTCCTCCTGCTTGTCGGGACGAAGGAGGCATACCCAGTCGCCGACCGGGTATGCCCGCGCGGACCGAGCAGGAGGTGGCGGTGGTGAAAGAACCCGACGGGCCGGGGGAACTGACCAAGCGGACGTGGGCCGCGGTGCTGAAACGGACCTTCAAGCAGTTCACCCGGGACAACCTGACCGACTGGGCGGCCGCGCTCACCTACTACGGCGTGCTGTCGCTGTTCCCGGGCATCCTCGTGCTCACCGCGATTCTCGGGCTGCTCGGCCCGGACACGATCCGGACCGTGATCGACAACATCAACCAGATCGTTCCCGGCCAGGGCAAGGACATCCTCGTCGGCGCGGTCAAGGAGCTGGCCGGCTCCCGCAGCCTCGCCGGGCCGCTGGCGATCATCGGCCTGCTCGGCGCGCTGTGGTCGGCGTCCGGCTACGTCGGCGCGGTCATGCGGGCGTCGAACGCGATCTACGGCATGCCCGAAGGGCGCCCCCTCTGGAAGACGATCCCGCTGCGGATCGCCCTGACCGTCGGCGTCGTCGTGCTGCTGGCGGCGTGCGCGCTGGGCGTGGTGGCGACGGGGACGATCGCCCGGCGGATCGGCGACGCGGTCGGGCTCGGCTCGACCGGGATCCTGGTGTGGGAGATCGCCAAGTGGCCGGTGATCGCGCTGCTCGTCAGCCTGGCGTTCGCGTTGCTGTACTGGCTGGGGCCGAACGTGCGGCAGCCGGGGTTCAAGTGGCTGACGCCGGGCGGGCTGCTGGCCGTGGTCGTCTGGGCGCTGGCGTCGGGCGGGTTCGCGCTGTACGTGGCGAACTTCGGTTCGTACAACAAGACCTACGGTTCGCTGGCGGGCGTGATCGCGTTCCTTGTATGGTTGTGGATCTCGAACCTCGCGGTGCTGCTGGGGGCGGAGCTGGACGCGGAGATCGCCCGCGGCCGGACGATCGAAGCGGGGCGCGAGGAAGACCAGGAAGAACCGTTCCTGCCGCCGCGGGACACCAAGGCGATGGACGCGGACCAGGTCGCGGAAGTGACGAGGGAAACCGAACGGAGCTGAGGAATGGCCTGCCGGATCACCGGGCTGGTGCTGGACTGCCGGGACCCCGACCGGCTCGCGGAGTTCTGGTGCGCGGTGCTCGGCTACGAGGTCATCGGCCACGAGCCGGACGGTCTCGAGCTGGGCCCGCCCGGCGCCCGCCTCGGCGACGGGCCGCCGACGCTGGTGCTGGCCCGGACGGAAGACCCGCGCCCCGCCAAGCTGCCGTTGCACATCGACGTGAACCCGGCGGGTTCGGACCAGGAGACGGAGCTGGCGCGGCTGCTCGCGCTGGGTGCCCGGCGAGCCGACATCGGCCAGGACGGCAGCGAGTCGTGGGAAGTCCTGCAGGACCCGGAGGGAAACGAGTTCTGCCTGCTGCGCAAGGACATCGGCGCGAGCTGACGTCCATGACGCCGGTGCGCCGGTCGACGGACTTGCCCGTCGCGGTGAACGGCCCCGGCGGCTGGTCAGCTCTCGGTGCTTTCCGCCGCGCAGCGGCGCCACTGCACGTGGTCGCCGGCCCGGTCGGCGTGCCAGAAGGCCGTGCCCTCGGACTCCCACGTCGGCACCAGCCGGCCGGTGACCACCCGGCCGCGGGCGACCCGGCCGAACAACTCGACTCCGTCCGCCCGGCGGGCCGCCGGGATCCACGCCGGGAACCGCGTGCGGGGCAGCTTCCGTTCGATCCACTCGCGGGCCGAGCCCTCGCTGCCGTGCTCGGACTCGACGATGCTCGACACCGGACCGCCGCCGCCGACGGCCAGGCCGATCGACGCGCGCCAGCGCACGGGAGAAGGGTCGGGATTCACCGTTCCCAGGTTCCCGGACATCCGGGTCCGCGGACCAGTACACGTCCGGGTGGATCGACGCTCACTCACCGTGCCTCCTCCTGCGAGCGGACCGCTTGCACTCCGGTCGACCTCCCCGGTCGGGTGACGTCCACTCACGCGCGGCTGAGCAGCCGCGCGCAGGCCTTCTCCAGCACCGCTCGCGCGTCGTCGCCGTCCAGGCGGCCCGCCCGCTTCACCGCCCGCTCGATCGTCCGCTCGTCGCGGTAGGCCTCCACGAGCCGGGGGTCCACATAGGACGACCGGCACACCGCCGGGGTGTTGCCGAGAGCCCGGGAAACCTCCTTCATCACCTGCGCTTCCGCGCGCTTGCGGGCGG